>JAEEXZ010000027.1 GCA_016288055.1 Bacteroidales bacterium | reverse complement strand
CTGAGGGCATGCATCCAACGCACGAGACTTGCTCTTCACTTCGAGTGCCTCGCGTCCTTTACGGACAAGTTGTTGAATTGTAGGCATAAATGTTTGTTAATAAAATAATTAAAGTTACAACCCATTTTACGGCTCTTATGTATCCGCAAAATGGGCTGCAAAGTTAAGCAAAATATTTTAATTAACAAAGTTATTCACAGTGTAATGACTGCTTTTCTGAGGCCTTTGGCCATTACAGTCACCGTGACGGGGCCTTCCCCCGTGCGCCGGACAAGGGCCGATGCCATCCCGAAGGGAAGGGCTGGATCCCCCGCATCCCCGCCTGCGAGCACCGCAGGACCTTGCACGGAAAAGGAGATTCTGGAAGCCGCATCCGTAACGCCCACGCCGGCCCGGTCCAGGATCTGCGCCGTCACGAAACAAAGCTCCTCTCCCTTATAATCTACGGAAGCAACCACCTTGACTCCGGCCCCGGCGGGATGCGTCTCCCGTTCCGGCCTCACGGCATCAAGCCGGTGCACGCTGTCCGTGACCGGGCGCGCGGGATCCTCGCGGCGGCAGATATCGGCCAGGGCCTCCGGGACATTCCACAGGATTACCGAAGGATGGTTGCGGTCCCGCCGGACAAGCGTCACCACGCCTTCCTCCTCCGCGGCGGGACAGGTGTCCGCCACCATAAGGCCCAGCGCGTCGCAAAGGTCCAGCAGCTGCGGGAGAGGAGGATTCGGGCCGACTTCCAGCGTATTGCAGCCGAGCTTCTTCATTACGAGAAGGCGCCGGGCCCAGACATCCCGGTCCCGGGAGGTGCTATCTTCAAGGCGGACGGCCTTCGGGACGGTCTTTTTCCCATTGAGATAGAACCCGTCGGCACGGAACTCCGCACTGCGGATGCCGAAGGTGGTTTCATATACGTCCTTGCTTCCATCGGCCCCTTCCACGGTGGTACGGGCGATATACAGGTTCAGCGTTTCCGGAGACCACAGGCGGGCGTCCAGCAGGTCGAAGGACTGCACCACCTCCTTTCCGTCATACACCCGTTCGGTGCTGCGGGCCTCGGCCACCGTCTGAAGGCGCTGCGCGCCGCGGAAGAGGATGAGGGTGTGGATATCGGCCACCTGGAGACCGTCGGTTCGGATGGTCAGGCGCTGCGTCACGCGGGCGGTCCCTTCATCCGCGGGCTGCACGGAAAGGGCCGATCCCCACAGGGCCACGGCCGTCTTTTCCGTCGAGGTGAGCCATACGCTGCCGTCCTCCAGCGGCCTCCCGCCCAGGTCCATCTCTATGACATTGCTCCCCGGGACCAGGAAGGGCGTAATTTCCACGGCCCAGGAAACGGACGCCCCGAAGCGGCCGCCGGCTTCCTGCCCGTTGACATAAACCACGGCGTCCGGGTACAGGCCGTCCACCTCCAGGCGGATGTCTTTGCGCAGGTCCCGGGATGTAACGGAGAGCACCTTCGCATAGGTGACTTCCTGCGAGGACCCATCCTGTGAGGAAGCCCAACCTTCGTCCCAGGGTTTTCTCCCGGCGGGCTGGGCGGCGGCCGTGAGCGCGGCCAGGAGCGCCGCGGCCAGGGCAAATGTGCGTACAGTGTCCATAGATATGCGAAGTTACGGATTTTTTCTTATCTTTGAACCGCTAAAAAACTATTTCATGAGAAGACTCCTTACAGTCCTTGCCCTTACGGCATGCGCCGTGGCATCGGCCCAGCGTGCGCCGGAAAAAGTAACGAAAGCCAATTACGCTCAGGCGGAGCAGTTCACCGCCAAGAAGGTTGACCAGATGGTGTATTCCACCCGCATCCGCCCCAATCCGTTCAGATATTCGGACAAATTCTGGTACAGCTGGAAAACATCGGCGGGAACGCAGTATTACATCGTGGATCCGGCCACCGGCAGCAAGAAAGCCGTCTTCGACATGGCCAAACTGGCCCGGGAGCTTACGGAAATCACCCGCGACCCCTATGACGCCCAACACCTTCCCCTGAACCTGAAACTGAAGGACGACAAATACTTCCAGTGGGACCTCGAGTCCAAGACGGAGAAGCGCGACAGCGCCGGCAACACCACCGGCGAGTTCGTGAAGTACCGTTTCTACTATGACATCGCGTCGGCCAAACTCACATGGGACACCGAAGAGCACCAGGACGAGTATCCCTCCTGGGCCAACGTCTCCCCCGACGGCAGCGTAGGCATCTACGTAAAGAACCACAACCTGTGGATGATGGACAGGGAGAACCTGCGCAAGGCCGCCAAGGACGACAAGGACAGCACCCTGGTGGAGCGTCCCCTTACCACCGACGGTACCAAGGACCACTCATGGGACGGCAACAACTACTCCGGAGACACAGAGGCGGACTCCACCGCCCGCAATTTCCCCATGCTGGGATGGTCCCCGGACGGCGCCCACTTCGCCCTCATCCGCTGGGACATGAGCCCCGTGAAGGAATTCTGGGTCATCAACTCCACCTCCATGCCGCGTCCCACGCTGGAAACCTACCACTACCAGATGCCCGGCGAGCCCGGCCCCAAGGGTGAACTCCTGGTAATGGACCTCCAGGGCGGCTGCAAGAAAATCGCCTGGGACGCTTTCAAGGACCAGGACGGTGAAATCGTGGAGGCGGACCCCACCGCCGAAGACGTTTACGCTGAATTCAGCAGCGTCCGCTGGATGGGCGGGAACGACCACTTCTGGCTCCTCCGCCGCAGCCGCGACCTCAAGCGCCTGGACCTGTGCCGCGTGGACATCGGCTCCGACAGCACCCGCACGCTCGTCGCCGAGCGCTTCAACTCCTATGTGGAGAACCGCAGGCCCAAGTTCCTCCCCGGCGGAGACTTCGTCTGGTGGAGCGAGCGCAACGGCTGGGCCAACCTTTATTTATACGGAGCCGACGGCAAACTGAAGAAGAACCTCACCGAGGGCTCCTTCCACGTGGAGGACATCCTGGGCGTCACGCCTTCCTACCTGGTGGTGAGCGCCTGCGGCGTGAACCCTTCGGAGAACCCTTATCAGATGCATAACTTCCGCGTGCCGCTTTCGGGCGGGCCGATGGTACAGCTGGACATGGACGACATGGACGTGCTGGCCACCGCCTCCTTCAACGGAAAATACATCGTGGCCAACTATTCCCGCGTGGATTACAAGCCCGCCGTAATGCTGGTGAATACTTTGAGCGGCAAGCGCACGCCTCTCGAAGAGGCCGATTTCTCCCGCCTCTTCGCCGCCGGTTACCAGTTCCCCGAACGTTTCAAGGTAAAAGCGGCCGACGGCGTCACGGATCTCTGGGGAGAGATGCACAAGCCCTTCGACTTCGACTCCACCAAAGTGTACGCCATCGCGGACTACGTGTATCCCGGCCCGCAGGTGGAGGCCAACGAAGTGAGCTGGCGTTTCAACCTGCGCACCGACCGCCTGGCCCAGCTGGGCATGATTGTGATCACCGTGGGCAACCGCGGCGGGCACCCCAACCGTTCCAAGTGGTACCATAACTATGGCTACGGCAACCTCCGCGACTACGGCCTGGAAGACCAGAAATACGCCATCCAGCAGCTTGCCGCCCGCCACAAATGGATTGACCTGGACCGTGTAGGCATCCACGGCCACTCCGGCGGCGGATTCATGAGCACCGCGGCCATCCTCAAATACAACGACTTCTTCAAGGCCGCCGTCTCCTGCGCCGGCAACCACGACAACAGCATCTACAACCGCTGGTGGAGCGAGCAGCACCATGGCATCCAGGAGAAGGTGAGCGAAGGAGACACCACTTTCGTATATCACATTGACACCAACCAGGAACTGGCTTCCCGCCTCAAGGGTCACCTCATGCTGGTGCACGGAGACATGGACAACAACGTGAACCCGGCCAACAGCATCCGCGTGGTGGACGCCCTCATCAAGGCCAACAAGCGCTTCGAGTTCGTGCTCCTGCCCGGCCAGCGCCATGGCTTCGGCCCTATGAACGAGTATTTCTTCTGGAAGATGGCAGACCACTACTCCCGCTACCTCATCGGAGACAGGACCCGCCGTCCCATTGACGTTGTCGAACTGAATAACGACTGACCATGAAAAGAATTGTTATTTTTTGCGCGGCCCTGGCCCTGCTGGCCAGCTGCAGCGGCCTACAGACCAAGACCTACCAGGACGACCTGGTGATGCCCCTCTCCGAAGGACAGGAGGATTCCCTCTTCTTCACCGTTTCCCTGGAACACGTGAGCGGCGGCATGCGCGTTCCGCTCATGGAAAAGATCAACCAGGCTATCGTACAGCAGGCTTTCGACCTGGAAGAGACGCCGGGCAGCCTGGAGGAGGTAGCCACCACCTACCGGGAGAACCTCATTGACGAGTACCTCACCGAGAACGGCAGCCCCGAAGAAGAGACGGGCGTGCTCACCTGGGAAGACAAGATCAGCGGCGTCTTCACCGACGCCTACAAGAACTGGTACAACTACCTCATCACCTACTACTCCTACCGCGGCGGCGCGCACGGCATCCAGACCGTGAGCCAGCTGGTCTTCGACAAGGAGACCGGAGAGATTGTCACGGAGAACCAGTTGTTCGCAGAGGGATTTACAGAGCCCGTATCCGAGCTCATGCGCGCCTCTATAAAAACAGAGTTCGAGGCCGAAGACCCCGAACTCCTGCAATTGGTCGAAATGGATTTCGTTGTGCCCAACGGAAACTTCTCCGTCGGAGCCAATGGCATCCAATGGGTCTTCCAGCCCTATGAGGCAGGCCCCTATGCACTTGGCATAGTGACGGCCAGCGTCTCCTGGAAAGAGCTGAAGCCCTATCTGAAGTAATTTACTTTGTTCCGAAAATGCGATCGCCTGCATCACCCAGACCGGGGACGATGTAGGCGTTTTCGTTAAGGTGATCGTCCACCGCGGCCAGGTAGATATCCACGTCAGGATGGGCCTGGCGTACACGCTCGATTCCTTCGGGAGCTCCCACGAGGCACATGAGGCGGATGTTGGTGCAGCCGCGTTCCTTGAGCATGGTAAGGGCGTCACAGGCGCTGCCGCCGGTGGCCAGCATGGGATCGGTGACAATCACCAGACGATCCTGGATATCCTCGGGAAGCTTGCAGTAGTACACCACCGGATTGTGGGTTTCCTCGTTGCGATACAGGCCGATGTGACCCACGCGGGCGACGGGAACCAGGTTCAGGAGGCCGTCCACCATGCCCATGCCGGCACGCAGGATGGGAACGATGGCAAGCTTACGGCCACTCACCCGCTTTGCCATGGTCTTGCAGATGGGGGTTTCGATCTCGACGTCCTCCAGAGGAACGTCACGGGTGACCTCATAGCCCATCAAAAGGGCAATTTCCTTAAGCAGTTCACGGAAATCCTTGGATCCGGTTTCCTTATCCCGCATGATGGTGAGCTTGTGCTGCACCATGGGATGGTTGATCACATGCAATTGGCTCATATTGAATTTGGAGTTTGTATTTTTCGAGATACAAAGATAACGAATCTTTTTGACATTTAGCGCAGCGCATTTAGTGATTCTTCACGATTTAGGCAAACAGAAAGGCATAAAAATCCCCGCGAAACACTCGCGGGGATTTGGATTTCTACAGATTCAGCAGGACATTGATTATGTAGCCGGCCGATCCGTCGTCGCCTGTGATGACGGCCAGTTTGCCGCGGTTGGCGCCCTTTACAGTGGCGAAGGCGTAAACGTCTCCGTTCGGTGTGGCGCAGCGATACTTCATCGTCATGTTGCCGGCCTCGAAGTGCTCCATCACCATCGAAGAGATGTTATAGGAAGCAATGCCGCTCTTGTCCAGAGGGACATATTCGGCCTCACTCTTGGAAAGGTCGCAAATCCAGAAGCCCGCATCACCGTCGGCTTCATAAGCAATGCCTTCAAAATACCTCGACCTTACACCGCCGGCGCTGTAAGGATAATGGTCCGGCATATCACCGGAACTGAGCGTCTTATTGACCGAGTCAAAGATATGAACCTTCACCGGACTTCCGTCCTCAAAGAAGGCGTACGTAGGCGTGGTGCACACCCATCCGTTCATAATTTCATCGTACAGGCCCATGTGGGAGTAGGTTTCCGCAATGGGGGCTGAGCCGATTTTCACGCCGTCCTTCGCAACGGTAATCTCATAAAAGCCGACACTGTGGGGGCCACCTTCCAGGTTGCCTTCCTGGTTGTTCTTGAGAGCATAGAGTTTATTGTCCACGGAGATGACCGTCCAACGAATATTCTGGTGTGTCTGGTCAAGAGGGATAGCCTGAATCCTTCCGTCAGACGGCGTGTAAACATAGTAGCCAATGTTGCTTCCCTGACCGCAGGTGAGGCCCAGGCAATTCTCGCCGGGCAGGAGGCGGCTGACGCCCTGCGAAGCGGGAATCACTTCCGTAAATACAGGGCCGGCCGACGAGAAACGCACGCGGAGGACGCGGCCCGAGGGCGTACCTTCTTCGGCCGATAAAAAGTTGTAACCGCCTTCGCGCACGTACATGTCGCTGCCCAGGGTAACAAACCAGTCGTCCAGCATGCTGGGCGGATTATAGCCGTCGGAGAGGCCGGCAGGGGCGCCATCGGCCTGCTCCCACTGATACATGGCGCCGTTGACTTTGTTAATCAGGTAATGGGCGCCGTGGGTGTCGTGGTACTTCTCGTTGAACTCGTCGCGGATACGGGTAAGAATCTTCTTCGCGCCGTCCTCGGGCATCTCCCTGTAATTGGGCACGTCCATGAAGCAGTTGGCCAGCCACAGCCAGTCCCCGCCGCCAATGCTGTAAATGAAGTTAGGGACGATGTTGATATTTCGCTTGATGGTCTCGATGACGGTCTTGTCCGGAGCGTCTCCTTCCACTTCTACATTAAAAGTATAGGAAACCTCGATGAACTTGTTGTCGGCCGACACTTTATAGAGCGCGTTTTCGCCGGAACCGCCATCGGCCTTCGTGAAGGACACGCTCTTCACGCCCTGCGCAGGCGCAGCGATTGCCAGGGTACTGGCACCTTCAATGCCGGCTTTCTTGACGATAATTCCTTTGACACTGCCATTGTCTACGCCTTTGGACCCGCCGTTGCAGGCCACCAAAAGCATTCCCAGAGAGAGGAAACAGAGTATCTTTTTCATAGCTTTAGCGTTTGGTATTCCTCGCAAATGTAATATTAAAATTCGTAATTCCAAAATTTTCAATTAATTGAGGGAACAGGCATCCGCTCTTACATGCGGACACCAGAACGACCAATCCGTGTCCGGATGTGTCTTTAGACGAAGTCAACCGATATCAGGATCAAGCCAGACTGTTACTAACGTCCCAAAATTTGGGACGCTGGAAGCGTTTTGGGCTAAAATTGCACCTAACGTCCTGGTCTTCGGGACGTTGGAAGCACTCTGACATGAGATTCCGGGGATCGCCGGCGCGATATACGCCCCGCGCCGGCTAGTTGCATGTGGGTTCACAGGGCACCGCCGGCCCTCGACAAGGAAGAGGGCCGGCTGCGGACAGGGCCCCCGGGCTCCGGGAAAGGGCCCAGGGGCCCTGCCGCTGCCCACCGGGACGGGGCGAGTTTGCCGCGTTGACAGCCAGAATGCACAGGACAGCGATTTCTTGTCAACGCGGCAAGAGAATCCCGATCAAGTCTGGGAATGAGGGTCGCGTGTGGGTCGCCGGGGCCGGGAGTGGGGGCGGATGGACGTAGAAGACGCAGGATTGAGCGAGTAGCCGGGACGACCGGTTCGCGCGCCAGCGCGAATGGCGACAACTGGGGTGAATTTCCACCGGAGGGGTGAGGTGGGGTACAAGGAAAGAGCTTATTTCATCCGTTTCAAAACGGTATCACCCCACTTTAACTTGTCTTTACTCAAAACCCGAATTTCCAGAGTTCCTTCAATAAAACCTCCGGCCATCAATGCTATTTGAATATCATCCAAAACAGGATTATTATTACAATTTAACTCTATTACCCCATCTTTACGCATAGCCCATTCGCCTTGGCCTGTATATCTGGTCAAATCAAAAGATCTTTCCAACTTGAAGGTATGATCCGCTTTTAAATCCAGCTCCACGTAATAAGCTATTGGATTCTTACGATTTACTCTACCCTCCACTCCATCAAATGAACCGCAAATAGAAGCATCAGTATAATACTGGCTTTTACAAGACAGAGCCAGTATCAAAATGCTCATGTAGGCAATCAGTTTTCTCATCTTTGATAATCTTTGAACTGCAGCAAATTCAAATTTAAACATTAGTTCACACTATTCCAACGATACGCCGCCATGAAAAGCGCCGAATATCCAACCGCCTTTCTTGTCGAGCCGGGGTTAAAGCACGCTAATACGATTTAGATTGGCGAAAGTGTGCTTTAACCAGGTGCGCGAGATGGGGTTAAAGCACGGTGATAGGGGTTCTGTGGCCGAAAGTGTGCTTTAACCAGGTGCGCGTGGGCGTTGCGATGGCCGGAGAAATTTGGTTTTTCGGGCCCCGTCCCGAAAAATAAATTTCTTCGGCCGTAGGCCTAATGGTGCATAGATTCTTCGCTGCGCTCAGAATGACAAAAAAAGGGCGCTCAGAATGACAAGAAAGGCTCGGCCATAACGAAAAACGCCAACCACAAGGGCTGGCGTATTGTTTTGGAGCGGAAAACGAGACTCGAACTCGCGACCCCGACCTTGGCAAGGTCGTGCTCTACCAACTGAGCTATTTCCGCAGTGTTTTTAGTGAGCTTCCCGTCGTAACGGGATTGCAAAGGTACAATCTTTTTTCGAACCTGCAAATTATTTTTATCTTTTTTTTAAAAATTCTTGTATCTTTACATCTGTAACCGAAACCACTTAACTTTTTATATTATGAAAAAGCTTGTTTCTTTTGTTCTTTGCGGCGCCATTCTCGTGGGCTGCGGCATCTCTAACCTTGGTAAAGGAACACTCATCGGATCTGGCGCAGGTGCAGCCATCGGCGCCGGTATCGGTTATCTGATCGGCGGTGACGGCAAGTCCGCCGCCATCGGCGCAGGCATCGGCACCGCTGTTGGTGCGGGCACCGGCGCCATCATCGGCAACAAGATGGACAAGAAAGCGGCAGAACTCGCCGCCCTGGAAAACGCCCAGGTGGAAACCGTCACCGACGTGAACGGTCTCAAAGCCATCAAAGTAACCTTCGACAGCGGCATTCTCTTCGACTTCAACAAGAGCTCCCTCAAGCCCGAAGCCAAGGAATCCCTCAATAAATTCGCAGAAAAGATGGCCGATATGAGCGAGACCAACATCAACGTTTACGGCCACACCGACAACATCGGCTCCGCCGAGGCCAACAAGAAAGTCTCCGACCAGCGTGCCGCCGCTGTCGCCAAATACCTTACGCAGAAGGGTATCGCCAAGGAGCGCATCGTCGCCGACGGCCTCTCCTTCGACTTCCCCGTAGCAGACAACGCCACCGAAGAGGGCCGCGCCCAGAACCGCCGCGTGGAAATCTACGTCTCTGCCAACGAAGAAATGGTCCAGGAAGCCGCCAACGGTACGCTGAAATAATTTCTTCCTCACATAAAAATATCGGGAACCTCCTCGGGAGATTTCCGATATTTTTGTTTATATTTGCAGCATAGCCACTTGATTATGAAGCTTCAACGAATCCAGTTGTGCGTCGCCGCACTTCTTCTGTCACTTTTCACCGCCACCGCCCAGAACAAAAAACAGGCGGACATTTTCATCCTGTCCTCGCACACCCAGTACAGTGAGTGGGCACAGCGTATGCTCTTCCCCATCGACGAACTATGCAAGGAACGGCCGGAACTCAAGGTGGTCACCGAGCACCTGCAACTCCTCTCTCACCCCAGCGTGGACGAGCTGCAACATGCCACGGACAGTCTCCTGTCGGCCCAGACCATCCGGCCGCGGCTGGCGATCGTGCTGGGAGGCAGCGCCTTCAACTTCGGCCCGGACATCCAGGAACGGTGGCCCGGCATCCCCCTCCTCTTCGTCGGCGAGCAGGACTATTACTGCGACATTGACTACACCTTGAACGGCCCCGGCAATCCCATGGCCCGCCGCACTGCCCTGTCCGTACTCAAGAACCGCGGCGACAACATCACGCTTATCTGCGCCCCGCCGATGATTCGCCGTACGATGGAGACCATGCTGCAAGTGCAGCCCAAACTGCGGAAGATCTTCTTCATCAGCGGCGAGAACTACATGTGCAAGGAACAGCAGTGGCGCCTGGAGCGCTACATCTCGCAGTTGTACCCGGATATCCAGTATCAGGCCATCTCCGCCGCAAAGAACAGTACGGACCGGATGCTTAACATCATCCAGCGTGAATCCTCCTCGGAGGTTGCTGTGATTTACAGCTCCTGGCTGGTACGCGAAGGATACCTCCGAAGCGTCTCCATCCGGCACAAAGCCCTCTCTCTCATCGAGGCTCTGGCTCCGGTCTATACCATTTTCCCCACAGATTTTGAGAAACATCCCAACGTGGTGGGCTTTTACAGCTACTCGTCGCAGGAATACAACATAGCCCTGCGGCAGTACATCCTGGACGTGCTGGATCACGGCATCAATCCTTCCGACCTGCCGTTCATCCACCTGGAGGCCGGTACGCCCTTCCTCAACTACCCCGCCATGGAGCGATTCGGCCTGGACACCAACCTCATCCCCACCAACGCGCAGGTGCACGGAAGTCCCAAGAGCTTCTGGGAAAAGTACAAAAAACAGATTTCCCTCTTTGCGCTCATCTTCATTGTAGGCCTGTCCATTTCGTTGATGAACAGCCTTCGGCGCCTTCGCAAAGCCCGCGACATCGCCGAGAACGCCAACCGGATGAAGACCGCCTTCATCCAGAACATGAGCCACGAAATCCGGACGCCGCTCAACTCCATAATCGGGTTCTCACAGTTGCTGTGCCTGCCGGACGGGGCCATCTCTCCGGAGGAAAAGGAAGAATACATGGGCCACATCATGAACAATTCCCACCTCCTTACCGTAATGATCGACGACATCCTGAGCCTCTCCGACATGGAGAAGGGGCTGTATTCTGTGAAGCTGGAGCCCACCGACCTGAACCAGGTCATGCAGCAGGCCATAAAGACCGTGGAAAATCGGATTTGCCGCGGGGTGGACCTTTCCTGGAACTCCGACCTGGAGAGCGGCGCCCTTTACGAGACAGACGGCGTACGCGTACAGCAGATTCTGATCAATTTCCTTACCAACGCCTGCAAGCATACCGAATGCGGCAGCATCACCCTGGCCTGTTCGCTTACGGAAAACCCCGGTTCCATCACCTTCTCGGTGACTGACACCGGCCCCGGCGTCCCTCCCGAGATGGCCGAAGAAATCTTCGAGCGCTTCGTGAAACTGAACGCCAACAAGCAGGGCGCCGGCCTGGGGCTGAGCATCTGCCGCATGGTAGCCACCAGTCTGGGCGGCAAGGTATGGCTGGACACACGGTACACCAATGGTGCCCGCTTCGTCCTCACGATTCCGAAAAAAGAAGCCTGATTACTGATTGACCTTGCGAACGGACTGGCGCATCTTCAGGATGCGCCGGACGCTCTCGTCGATACGGGATTCGGGGATTTCCCCGCGGCGGACGGCCGCTACTACCGTGTCGAACACTTTGGGATATTCCCGCACGCACAACAGGATATCCACACCAGCCTTGATGGCTGCCACGCAGGCGTCCTCCACCGGATACTGACGAATGATGGCCCCCATCTCCATGGCATCCGTTACAATAACGCCGTCAAAACCCAGTTCTCCGCGCAGCTTGTCCTGCAGGATCATGGGCGACAACGTGGAAGGGGTATTGGACCCCGTGACGTTGGGCAGGGAGATATGGGCGGTCATGACAAGCTGGGCCCCGGCGCTGATTCCCGCCTTGAAGGGAATCATCTCGCATTCCTTGATTTCTTCCCAGTTCTTGCGGGACATGGCATAGCCGAAATGGGAGTCCGCCGTAGTGTCGCCGTGACCGGGAAAGTGCTTGAGGCACCCCAGCACCCCGTTTTTCTGAAGGCCTTTCAGATAGGCCTTCACCATGGAAGCCGCGACCGTCGGGTCCGAGGAGAAAGCGCGCGGGCCGATGACGATGTTGCGGGGATTGGTATTGACATCGGCCACGGGGGCAAAGTCGATGTCGAAACCATATTGTGCAAGATAGGAGCCAATCGCATTGGCTGCCTCCGACACGTCTTTGGTTTTGCCGGAGGCTGCCAACTGCGTCATATTGGCAAACTTGGGTAAGTGGAAGCTCTTGTTGTTGGCCAAGCGCGCCACAATGCCGCCCTCCTCGTCGATGCACATGAGCGGATGGGAAGGGAATGCCTTCAGATCCGCCACGAAGGACATGAGTTGGACGGGGTCTTTGATATTGTTGGAGAACAGAATAATGCCGCCCATGGGGTACTTCGTCGCGGTCTCCCGCATACGGTCGTTGACGGACTGCAGGCTCAGGGATTTGAGGTCGGTGGGAGAATTGTAGTAAGCGTCCGGGTCCAGCGCTTCCGGCCGGACAATGAACATCTGACCCACTTTTTCCTGCAGCGACATCTGCTGCAACTGTTTTTCGACGGCAGCATTTCCACCGGCATCACAGCCGGCCAGCAAGCATGCCACGACAGCCACAAGGGCGACGTAAACTGTTCTCATAGTATCAAACTAAAGTTCCCAAGCAAGGGCGGATGCACCCAGGATAGCAGCGTCGGATTCCTTGAGCTGCGAGTACACCAGCTTTACTTTGTCGCGCCACAAAGGCAGAACGTTTTCGTTCATGGCCTTCAGGATGGGCTCGGTGAGGAATTCCTTGGAACGGGCCAGGCCGCCGAAGAGCACGATGGCTTCCGGCGCGGAGAACTCGATGAAGTCCGCCAGCTTTTCTCCGAGAATTCTTCCGGTGAAGTCGAAGATCTTGAGGGCCAGCTTGTCACCATCCTTGGCGGCGTCATAGACGTCCTTGGAGGTGATACGGTCCAGGG
This sequence comes from Bacteroidales bacterium, assembly GCA_016288055.1. GTDB lineage: Bacteria > Bacteroidota > Bacteroidia > Bacteroidales > UBA932 > Cryptobacteroides. The sequence goes on along the minus strand of JAEEXZ010000027.1, from coordinate 13,180 downwards.
AACGGAGCTCGGAGGGTTCGTCGCTCATTTCCAGCCATTCGCGGGCGGTACGGGCGACACCCGTAGCGGAGCAATATGTTTCCAGGCATCCGTGCTTGCCGCAACCGCACTGACGGCCGTTGTGGCGCACGGCGCAGGTGTGACCCAGCTCTCCGGCGAAACCGTCGTGGCCGTAAACAACCTCACCGTTGATCACGATACCGGAACCAACACCGGTTCCCAGGGTGATCATGATGAAGTTCTTCATACCGCGGGCGGCGCCGTACGTCATCTCACCTACTGCGGCGGCGTTGGCGTCGTTGGTCAGGGACACGGGAATGCCGTTCATCTGCTCCTGCAGCAACTTGGCGAATTCCACGCGATTGTGACCCCACTTCAGATTGGGAGCAGCCTCGATGCAACCCGTGTAGTAGTTGCCGTTCGGGGCGCCCACGCCGATACCGCGAATCTGGCCTTCGGCCTTGGCCTCTGCAATGATATGGTTCAGGGCCTCGGCGAGGGCGGCGATAAACGGGCCGGCCTCTTCGTGGTTGTCCGAACGGATTACAGTCTGGGCCAATACGGATCCGCGGGCATCTACGATGCCGCATTTGGTGGTCTGTCCACCTACATCAATACCAATTACTAAATTTTGTGACATAAGGAATTAAGCTTTTTTTACCTTGGAGCCAATGACTGCAAAGTAAAGGATAAAGGCGACGCTGGCAGCCAGCAGCCAGTAGCTGGGCATATAACCCACAGCGTCTGCGATAGCGTTCTGGACAAGCGGGACGATACCGCCGCCGACGACCATGGCCATGAAAATACCGGAGGCCTGGTTGGTAGAAGCGCCCAGACCATCGCAGGCGAGGTCAAAGATGGTGCCCCACATCACGGAAGTGCACAGGCCGCAAAGGACCAGCAGCAGGGCTGCGATAGGAACCTGGACCATGCCGAAACCGTCCTCGACACCCTTGAACACGGGCATGGAAACGGTGGAGGAGTTGCCCAGGATAATGGCCAGGACGATGAGCACGAGAGCCACGGCGGAAACGCAGGTGAGCTGGGCACGGGCGCCGACCTTACCGGAAATCACGGAGGAGGTGAGACGGCCGATAAGCATCAGGAACCAGTAGGTACCGGCCACGAAGCCGGCGATGGCCACGGCGGTGGAAGGATCCATGCCTGCACCGTTCACGGAGTCGGAGAGGTAGAAGTTAAGGGTTCCGGGGATACCGACCTCAACGCCCACATAGACGAAGATGGCGATAACGCCCAGCACGAAGTGCTTGAATTTGAGGGGGCTCACGGCGTGCTCGGAGTTCTTCACGGCCTCGGGGTCCTGGATGTTCACAAAGGACAGGACGATGAAGGCGAAGGCAAACACACCCATAGCCAGGAACAGCACGGGGTTCACATCCTTGATGAGGGAATTCTTGGTAAGGGTGCCGATCAGGGAGCCCACCAGCATGGGAGTAAGGGTACCCATGAGGGAGTTGAAGGAGCCGCCGATCTGGATATACTGATTGGAGCGGGCGCCGCCGAGAAGCTTGAGCATCGGGTTCACCACGGTGTTGAGCATGCACATGGAGAAGCCGGCGACGAAAGCACCGAGCAGATAGACGAAGAAGTTGGCGGGAAGACCGGCCAGGGAAGCGCCCACGCCGATGATACCGGAAAGGAACTGGACGAACACGCCCAGGAAGCCGACGGCGATGGCGATGAGTGCGGTCTTCTTATAACCGAACTTGGAGAGCATCTTGCCGGCGGGGATACCCATGATGGCATACGCGAGGAAGTTCATCATGTTACCCATCATGCCCCAGAAGTTGGAGCCTTCGATACCGGGCTGCATTTTCCAGATATTGCCGATAGGTGCGGCAAGGTTGGTCACGAAGGAAATCATGCCGAACAGGAAAATCATAGCCACGATGGCAATGATGCTGCTGTTACCTTTTTTTGACATAGTGTTTGTGTTTTGTTTTATTTGTTAGAAATTATTGGCGTATCAGTCTTCAAATATAGTCATTATTTTTGAAATGAGCCACATTTCATTGCGTCCAGCAGAACATTCTCCATCACTTTGTAGCCGGCCAGGTTGGGATGCACGGCATCTGTCACGTAGGCTGCGTCGAGGGCGTTCTCGGCGTCTTTCATGGCTTCATGATAATCGGCAAGAGGAAGCTGGTGTTCCCGGGCATACTGGCGGATGAGGGAATTGAGCGACTCGATGGAAGGACGAGGGTCTCCGACTTCCCTGCGCCAGCCAATCTCACCGGCAGGCAGCACGGTGCACAGGATGGGGCGGATACCGTTTACCTGCGCCAGCTCAACCATGCTCACAATGTTTCCGAAGGTGTTTTTCACGTCAATGTAGCCGGTATTGCGGGCGATGTCGTTGATGCCGGCAAGGATGGCCACATACTGCGGGTGAAGTTCAATTACATCTGTGCGGAAGCGCGATACCATCTGAAGCGTGGTCTGGCCGCTGATCCCGCGTCCGAGGAATTGGTGCTCCACCAGGAAGCCGTTGTCGTTTTTTACCCAGTTGTAGGTAATGGAATCCCCGAAAAGGACAGCCACCGGCCGTTCTTTCACCGCCTGGTTATCCTGGGCATAATAGGAAAAATTGGCCCAATCCCGGTCTATGGGAATCTGCGCTTGCAGGGCCAGCGGCAGGAAAAAGAATGCAAGAATAAATAGTTTTTTTATCATAATAGCACAAAAGTAAACATAGTCTTTCTATTTACCAAAGCCCTGACAAACAAAAATAGCCCCGGACTATCTCTGTCTGGGGCTATTTCTATAGCGGGAAGAACCTTACTCGGCGGCGGGAGCTTCGGCTGCAGGAGCCTCGGCCACGGGAACGGCCTGCTCGGCGGGAGCGGCCTCGGCCTTCTTGGCGCGGCTGCGACGGGTGGTCTTCTTGGCTTCCTTCTTGCCGGCGGCAAGGGCGGCCTCGTTGAAGTCCACAAACTCTACGAGCACCATTTCGGCGGCATCACCGCCGCGGAAACCGGTGTGGAGGATACGGAGGTATCCACCGGGACGGTCTGCCACTTTGGGAGCGATGGTACGGAAGAGCTCTGCCGTTGCCTCCTTGTCCTTCAGATAGCTGAAGACAACGCGGCGGGAGTGGGTAGTATCTTCTTTGGACTTGGTGATGAGGGGCTCAACGTAAGGCTTGAGGGCCTTGGCTTTGGCCTCGGTGGTGGTGATCCTCTTCTTCAGGATGAGGGAGGATGCCATGTTCGCGAGCATAGCCTTGCGGTGACCGCTCTGGCGACCAAGATGATTGACTGCTCTATTGTGTCTCATTGTTAAACGATCTTTTTCTTAGGTTCAATATTGTACTTGGTGACATCCATGCCGAAGGAAAGCTTCATCTTCTCTACCAGCAGATCGATTTCGTTGAGGGACTTGCGGCCGAAGTTGCGGAACTTCATCAGTTCGGCGCGGCTGTAGGACACAAGGTCGGCGAAAGTGTCGATGTCGGCGGCTTTCAGGCAGTTGAAGGCGCGAACGCTCAGGCCCATGTCGGAAAGCTTGGTGAGGAGGAGATGACGCATCCTCAGGGACTCCTCGTCAAGTTCTTTGCTGTCGGTTTCGACGGAAGATTCGATGGCGATCTTCTTGTCGTCCGTGAAGAGCTTGAAATGGTAGATGAGGATGTTGGCTGCATCCTGCAGGGCAGCCTCCGGGGAGATGGAACCGTCGGTGACGATCTCAAGGTTCAGCTTCTCGTAGTCCGTCTTCTGTTCCACGCGGTAGTTTTCCACGGTCCAGTTGACTTTACGGATGGGCGTGTAGATGGCGTCCACGGGAATGGTTCCGATGGGCGTATTCTCGTCGCGCTCTTCCTCTGCGGGAACGAAGCCGCGTCCCTTGGTGATGGTCAGGGTGATGGTGATCTTTACGGAAGGCTCCAGGGAGCAGATGTGCAGCTCAGGATTCAACACCTTGAAAGAAGACAATCCTTTGGAGATGTCCTCAGCGGTAAATTCCTGTTTGCCGCTGATGGTGATGTTCGCCACCTCGGAGTCAACAGTCTCGACCATTCTGCGGAAGCGTACCTGCTTCAGATTCAGAATGATGTCCTGCATACCCTCGATGACACCGGGGATAGTCTGGAATTCGTCCTGTACCCCGGCAATCTGGATCTGGGAGATAGCGAAACCTTCCAGGGAGGCGAGCAGGATGCGACGGAGAGCGTTGCCGATGGTCTGGCCGTAGCCAGGCTCCAGGGGCCGGAACTCAAAGCGTCCCACGGTCTCGGTGCCTTCCAGCATAATCACCTTGTCCGGTTTCTGAAATGCTAAGATTGCCATAATGTTTCTGGTGTTAAATTCTATTACTTGGAGTAGAGGTCAACGATGAGCTGCTCGTTGATGTTCTCGGGAATCTCCTCGCGGGCGGGGACATTCAGGAACTTACCAGTGAGCGTTGCAGCGTCGAATTCGAGCCAGGAATACTTGGTGGCGGCGGCTACGCTGTTCTGGATAACCTCGAGGCTCTTGGAGCGCTCGCGAACGGCGATCACCTGACCGGGCTTCACCTGGCAGGAAGGGATATTGCAGATCACACCGTCGAGGGTGATGTGACGGTGCAGGACCAGCTGACGGGCGGCAGCACGGCTGGGAGCGATACCCAGACGGTACACGAGGTTGTCCAGACGGGCCTCCAGGAGGAGGATGAGGTTTTCACCGGTCTGGCCCTTCATGCGGGCTGCACGGGCGTAGGTGTTACGGAACTGACGCTCCAGCACACCGTACATGTACTTGACTTTCTGTTTTTCCTTCAGCTGAGTACCATACTCCTTCTGTTTCTTGCGCTTGGCGGCCAGACCATGCTGTCCGGGAGGAGTATTTCTCTTTTCGAAGTTTTTGTCAGGGCCATAGATGGGCTCGCCGAACTTACGGGCGATGCGAGTGGTAGGACCAGTATATCTTGCCATAGTTCTTCGTTAATTATAATTAAACTTTACGGCGGCCCTTAGGACGGCAACCATTGTGCGGCATAGGGGTAACGTCGATGATCTCAGTGACCACGATACCTGCATTGTTGATGGTACGGATGGCGCTCTCACGACCGGCACCCGGGCCCTTTACATAGCACTTGACCTTGCGGAGACCAGCGTCGAAAGCGGTCTTGGACGCATCTTCTGCGGCCATCTGGGCGGCGTAAGGAGTATTCTTCTTGGAGCCGCGGAAACCGCACTTACCGGCGGAAGACCAGCTGATCACCTGACCCTGGGCATTGCACAGGGAAACGATGACGTTGTTGAAGGTGGAGGAGATATGGGCCTGGCCATAAGCTTCAACCTTAACAACTCTTTTCTTGGTAGTTGTAGTTTTCTTTGCCATAACTGATCAGACTTTACTTGGTTGCTTTCTTCTTGTTGGCAACGGTCTTCTTCTTACCCTTGCGGGTACGTGCGTTGTTCTTGGTGCTCTGGCCACGCACAGGAAGACCTGCACGATGGCGGATGCCACGGTAGCAACCGATATCCATGAGGCGCTTGATGTCCATCTGGACGGCGGAACGGAGTTCACCCTCGATCTTGAACTCATCGTTGATGAGGGCACGGATAGCGGCGATCTGCTCGTCGTTCCAGTCTCCGACTTTGATAGTGGGGTCGATGCCGCACTTGTCCAGGATAGTCTGGGCACTGCTGCGGCCAATACCGTAGATATAGGTAAGACCTATAACTCCGTGTTTGTTGTTGGGTAAATCAACACCGGCGATTCTAGCCATATTCTATCTGTACTTTTATTAGTTACACTTATTAACCCTGGCGCATCTTGAACTTGGGGTTCTTCTTGCAGATAACGTACAGGCGGCCTTTACGCCGGACAATCTTGCAGTCTTCGCTGCGTTTCTTGATGGAGGTCTTGACTTTCATCGTTATCTAATTTTTATTTGTATCTGAAAGAAATTCTTCCTTTTGTTAAATCGTAAGGCGAGATCTCAACTTTGACCCGGTCACCGAGAAGGATATGGATAAAGTTCATCCTCATCTTACCTGAAATGTTGCAGAGGAGGACATGACCGTTTTCCAACTCCACGCGGAACATCGCGTTGGGAAGGGTCTCGATCACTGTTCCGTCCTGCTCGATAGCTACTTGTTTGGACATTGTTAAAAAGTCACTTTAAAATTTAATGGAACCATCTTTCTCAATGTAGTCGAAGGTCGAAAGTTGCTCGGCCCGGCCTTTACGGACAACAACCGTAAGCTCGTAATGCGCCGCGTTCTTGTGATCGGCGGTGTGAACTGCCCAACCATTTCTTGCAAGATACACACCTCTGCCGCCTGCACAGATCATCGGCTCAATACAGATAGTCATTCCGTCCAGAAGCCTTGCACCGTGACCCCGTCTTCCGTAATTGGGAACACCGGGTTCCTCGTGCATCTCCTTTCCGACTCCGTGTCCTTCGAGTTCGCGGACAACGGAGAAACCGAATGACTCAGCGTACGACTGCACCGCGTATCCGATATCGCCCGTGCGATTGCCAGCCACAGCAGCCTCAATGCCCTTGTACAGGGATGCCTTGGTGACATCCAGGAGTTTCCGGGTCTCGGCATCCACCTCCCCTACAGGGAAGGTGTAAGCCGAATCTCCGTTGTATCCTTTGTACAGGGTTCCGCAATCGACGGAAACGATGTCGCCCTCTTCGAGGGGACGGTCGCTGGGAAATCCATGTACGACCACATCGTTTACGCTCATGCAGAGCGCTGCGGGAAAGCCATCGAAACCTTTGAAGGAAGGAATGGCGCCATGATCACGGATAAAGGTCTCGGCCACCTCATTCAACTTCGCAGTTGACACACCTGGGGTGATCCATTTTCCGACCTCGGCCAGGGTACGAGACACCAGGTCACCGTTGATCCGGAGCAATTCGATTTCTTCTTCAGTCTTAGGCCTGATCATATCGATCTTCTTAACATTTCAAAATTACATGCCAGAGCGGCCGGTAAGACGGCCGGTCTTCATGAGTCCGTCGTAGTGGCGCATCAGCAGATAGCTTTCGATCTGCTGCAGGGTGTCCAGGATAACGCCCACCATGATCAGCAGCGAAGTGCCGCCGAAGAAGCTGGCGAACTGGTTGTTCACACCAAATACGTTGGCCAGGGCCGGCATGCAGGCAATCGCGGCCAGGAAGATGGAACCCGGAAGGGTCACTCTGGTCAGGATAGCGTCCAGATACTCGGCCGTCTTCTTACCGGGTTTGACACCGGGGATGAAACCGCCATTCTTCTTCATATCCTCGGCCATCATCGTCGGGTTGACGGTAACGGCGGTGTAGAAGTAAGTGAAGACGATCACCAGGAAGCCGAATACGAGGTTATACCAAACGGTGGTGTAGCTGGAGAAGGCGGCGGCGATACCACGGGTGGCATCGTAGCGGCCCAGCAGCATCGGGAACATCATCAGAGCCTGGGCGAAGATGATAGGCATCACGCCGGCGGCATTGATCTTGAGCGGGATGTACTGACGCACACCGCCGTACTGCTTGTTGCCGATAACACGCTTGGCATACTGCACGGGAACTTTACGGACAGCCTGTACGAGGGCGATGGCAGCGAGGATGACGAGCACCCAGACGACCATTTCCACAATGAACAGGAGAGGACCACCCACGCCGTTGCCGGTGAACTTCTGCACACCCTCGGCGAAGAGGGCGTAAGGCAGACGGGCAACGATACCGATCATGATGATGAGGGAGATACCGTTGCCGATACCGCGGTCGGTGATACGCTCGCCCAGCCACATCACGAACAGGGAGCCGGCCATCAGGATGATGGTGGACACCAGGTTGAACATGAAGGGGCTCCAGGTAACGGTACGGGCAGCGGCGGGAATCATGCCGGCCACGTAAGCGGGACCCTGGATAGCGAGGATAGCCACCGTGAGGTAGCGGGTGATCTGATTCATCTTGCGGCGGCCGCTCTCGCCTTCCATCTGCATTTTGCGGAAAGCGGGAACGAACATGCCAAGAAGCTGAACGACGATGGAGGCCGAGATATACGGCATCACACCGAGGGCGAAGATGGATGCATTACCGAAGGCACCACCGGAGAACATATTGAGAAGGCCGACGAGACCCTCCTGGGCACCGCTGATACCACCCTTCAGGACCTCGGGATCGAGACCCGGAAGGAGGATGAAGCTACCCAATCGGTAAACCAGCACAAGCAGGATCGTGTAACCGATCCGCTTGCGCAGTTCCTCGATGCTGTAGATATTCTTGAGTGTCTCAATAAACTTCTTCATCGCAGTGCTTATTCAGTAACGATTGCTTTACCTCCGGCAGCCTCAATCTTCTTGGTAGCAGATGCGGAGAAGGCGTTGGCCTTCACCTCGATGGCGGCGGTGATTTCACCGTTGCCAAGAACTTTCACAAGGTCGCCCTTGGAAGCGATACCTGCGGCGATCAGGACATCCACGTCGAAAGCCTTCACAGCCAGTTTCTCGGAGAGAGCCTGGAGAGTGGCTACGTTGACGGCCTTGTAAGCAACGCGGGTAGGGTTCTTGAAGCCGAACTTGGGCAGACGACGCTGAATAGGCATCTGACCGCCTTCGAAACCAACCTTGTGCTCGTAACCGGCACGGGCCTGTGCGCCCTTGGTACCGCGGGTGGCAGTGCCGCCCTTACCGGAACCCTGGCCGCGACCTACGCGCTTGGTGTTATGGGTAGCGCCCTTTGCGGGCTTCAGATTTTCAAGTTTCATCTCTTGTCCTCCTCTTAGTCGATTACTTCATAAGAAACCAGATGCTGTACTTTTTCAAGCATGCCGCGGGTGATGGCGTTGTCTTCCACCTCCACGGTCTGATGCATCCGGCGGATACCGAGAGTCTTGAGGTTAGCGATCTGACGCTTGGTCTCTCCGTTCTTGGAGCGAACCTGGGTAATCTTAAGCTTTGCCATAATCTCTCAAGTATTAACCGTTAAAAACTTTGCTCATGGGAACACCACGCAGGCCAGCCACGGTATAAGCGTCACGCATCTCGGTGAGAGCTGCGATGGTAGCTTTTACCAGGTTGTGAGGGTTGGAAGAACCCTTACTCTTGGCGAGCACGTTCTGTACACCGGCGCTCTCGAAGACGGCGCGCATAGCACCACCAGCCTTCACACCGGTACCGGCAGCAGCGGGTTTCATGAACACCTCGGCGCCGCCGAAACGGGCCACCTGCTCGTGGGGGATCGTGGTATTGATGATAGGAACCTTCACGAGGTTCTTCTTTGCATCCTCCACGCCCTTGGCGATAGCTGCAGTGACTTCGTTGGCCTTACCGAGACCGTAGCCTACGACACCGTTCTCGTCGCCTACTACGACGATAGCGGCAAAGCGGAAATGACGACCGCCCTTGGTGACCTTGGTAACACGGTTGATGGCTACCAGTCTGTCCTTGAGTTCAAGGTCAGAGGTCTTAACTCTTTTTACGTTTGAATTTGCCATAGTAGTCTCTAAGATTAGAATACGAGGCCGCCTTCACGGGCAGCATCGGCCAAAGATTTAACTCTGCCGTGGAAGAGGTAACCTCCGCGGTCGAATGCAACCTGGTTGATACCGGCTGCGAGGGCACGCTCGGCGATAGCCTTGCCGACGATGGCGGCGGCGTCGATGCCGTTCTTGCCTTTGGTCTGAGCGGCCAGGGCCTTATCATTGGAGGCGGCAGCCACCAGGGTCTTGCCCTCGAGGTCGTTCACCACCTGGACGTAGATCTGCTTGTTGGAGCGGAACACGACCATGCGCGGACGCTCGGCAGTGCCGTTGACATGCTTGCGGATGCGATAGTGGATCCGCTTTCTTCTTTCAATTCTATTCAATGCCATAATTCTATCCTCCTAATTATTTGGCCGAAGCAGTTTTACCAGCCTTACGACGGAGCTGCTCACCCACAAACTTGATACCCTTGCCCTTATAAGGTTCAGGACGACGGAAGGAGCGGATTTTGGCGGCCACCTGGCCGATCAGCTGCTTGTCTGCACTCTTGAGGATGAGGATGGGGTTCTCACCCTTGCGGACCTGAGGGGTCTCGGCGACAATCTCCTTGGGGAGCATGATCTGAATGTCGTGGGAGTAACCCAGAGACATGGAGAGGAGCTGGCCCTGAGCAGCCACGCGGTAACCCACGCCCACGAACTCCTGCTTGATGGTGAAGCCTTCGCTCACGCCGACCACCATGTTGTGGACAAGGGCGCGGTAGAGGCCGTGCATGGAGCGGAAACGGGGGAGGTCGCTCGGACGGGTGAATTTGATTTCATTTCCCTCGATGGTCACGGTGATATCCGGATCCACCTTCTGGCACATTTCGCCATTAGGGCCTTTCACCTTCACGATATTGCCATCCAGGAGCTCTGCCTTGGTGTTGGCCGGAAGGACTACAGGTAATTTACCGATTCTTGACATAAGTGTAGATTCGTTGATTAGTATACATAGCAAATAACCTCACCGCCAACGTTCAGCTCTTTGGCTTCCTTGTCGGTGATCACGCCCTTGGAGGTGGACAGCACAGCGATGCCCAGACCGTTCAGGACGCGGGGCATGTTGGCTACGTCGGCGTATTTACGCAGACCGGGAGTACTTACGCGCTGGATGCTCTTGATGGCAGCAGCCTTGGTCTCCGGGTGATACTTGAGGGCGATCTTGATGGTGTTGTAGGGAGTACCTTCCACAACCTTGTAGCTGAGGATGTAACCCTTCTCGCACAGAATCTTGGTGATGGCAAGCTTCATGTTGGAAGCGGGAACTTCCACCACCTTCTTGCCGGCGCTGTAAGCGTTACGGATTCTGGTCAGAAAATCTGCAATAGGATCAGTCATTTTTTTGTCTTTTTGTGGACCGGCGTCGCTTGACGGGCGCCCGATATCCGATTGTTAATAAAATAAGGTTCTTTTCAGAGATTACCAGCTGGCCTTCTTGACGCCCGGGATGAGGCCCTGAGAGGCCATTTCGCGGAACTGGATACGGCTGAGGCCGAAGTCACGCATGTAACCCTTGGGACGACCGGTAAGGGAGCAGCGGTTGTGGAGGCGTACGGGGCTGGCGTTCTTGGGGAGCTTGTCCAGAGCGGCGTAATCGCCGGCTTCCTTCAGAGCTGCACGCTTGGCGGCGTACTTAGCAACTAACTTCGCGCGTTTGACTTCGCGAGCTTTCATTGATTCCTTTGCCATGCTACTATCTTAGTTATTGTGTTTCTTGAAGGGAAGGCCGAAGGCTTTGAGGAGAGCGTGAGCCTCTTCGTCAGTCTTGGCGGTGGTCACGAAGGTGATTTCCACACCGTGGATACGGGGGTTCTTGTCGATCTCGATTTCAGGGAAGATGATCTGCTCCTTGATACCGAGGGTGTAGTTACCCTGACCGTCCATTTTCTCGGAAATACCGTTGAAGTCACGGATACGGGGCAGAGCCACACGGATCAGACGCTCCAGGAACTCGTACATGCGGACGTCGCGAAGGGTAACCTTGGCGCCGATGGGCATGCCTTTACGGAGTTTGAAGTTGGAGATATCCTTACGGGAGTTGGTGATAACGGCCTTCTGACCGGCGATGATGGTGAGTTCCTCGGCGGCTTCCTCCACCAGTTTCTTGTCCTGGGTGGCGTCGCCAACACCTTCGTTAAGGGTAATCTTAACGAGCTTGGGAACCTGCATCACGGTGCTGTAGGAGAACTGCTTTTCCAGAGCGGGAACAATCTCCTCCTTATACATCTTCTTCAGATCCGGGCAATATCCCTGGGGGATAGCCTGGGCTGCGGTGTTTGTTGCTTTCTTTGCCATAATTACTTGATCTCCTCTCCGGTTGTTTTAGCAATGCGGGCTTTCTTACCTTCAACCTCCTTGTGAGCGACACGGGTAGCCTTGCCATTGGCATCTACCAGGTTCACATTGGAGATGTGGATGCCTGCTTCCTGTTTGATGATACCGCCCTGGGGAGCCTTCGGGTTGGGTTTGGTGTGCTTGGACACCATGTTGACGCCCTCTACGATGACGCGGTCCTTGTCACGGAGCACTTCCAGAACTTTTCCGGTTTTGCCCTTGTCGTTACCGGCATTCACATACACGGTATCGCCTTTCTTGATGTTGTACTTTTTCATATCGCGTATCTATATTAGAGGACCTCCGGTGCCAGTGAAACAATTTTCATGTAGTTCTCGCGGAGCTCGCGGGCGACGGGACCGAAGATACGGGTACCGCGGAGTTCGCCTGCGCCGTTCAGCAGAACGCATGCATTTTCGTCGAAACGGATATAAGAACCGTCAGCACGACGGATTTCCTTCTTGGTGCGCACAACCACGGCCTTACTCACAGTGCCCTTCTTGATGTCGCCACCGGGGATGGCGCTCTTGACGGTCACGACGATGGTCTCGCCGATGGTGGCATAACGGTGACGGGTACCGCCCAGCACGCGGATGCAGAGGACTTCCTTAGCACCGCTGTTGTCGGCAACCGTTAAACGTGATTCCTGCTGTATCATAATTACTTGACTTTTTCTACGATTTCAACTAATCTCCAGTTCTTGGTCTTGCTCAGGGGACGGGTCTCCATGATGCGGACGGTGTCGCCCTCGGAGCACTCGTTCTTGGCGTCCTCGGCAACGAACTTGGTGGTCTTCTTTACGAACTTACCGTAAATAGGGTGCTTTTCGTGGGTCTCTACGGCCACGACGATGGTCTTGTCCATCTTATTGCTGACCACGATACCTACTCTTTCCTTACGAAGATTTCTTTCCATAGGTCGATACTACTTTAGTTCTGCTGTTTCTCTTTCTCGGCCAGGATGGTGATCATGCGGGCAATATCCTGACGGGTCTTGCGGATCTTGGAGGTGTCCTCCAGGGGAGAGATCGCATGATTGAGCTTCATGGTGTCGAGGTTGTTCTTTTCGACTTCGATGCGGTCGCGCAGATCGGCGACGGACATCTCACGTACTTCGGATACTTTCATTTTCTTCTCCTCCGTTAATTATTCTTCTACATAATCCCTGCGGACCACGAACTTGGTGGCAACGGGAAGCTTGTTGGCGGCAAGACGCATGGCCTCTTTGGCGACTGCGAGAGATACACCCTCTGCCTCGAAGAGGATACGGCCAGGAGTGATAGGAGCTACGAAGCCCTGAGGATCACCCTTACCTTTACCCATACGGGTATCGAGCGGCTTGGCGGTGAACGGCTTCACAGGGAAGACACGGATCCAGA
>JAEEXZ010000003.1 GCA_016288055.1 Bacteroidales bacterium | reverse complement strand
TTTCCTGGTTCACCGACGGCCAGAGCGTGGGTGTCTGCGGCGCTACCTCCACCCCCAAATGGCTGCTGGAAGAAGTGGCCGATCATGTCAGAAATCTTTACATTTAACTCAATATGGCAGAATTCAAATACGCACCTATGTTCCAGCTGGGACCGGACACGACCGAGTATTACAAGATCCCCGGTTCCGAGAAGCTGGTGAAAACTACTACTTTTGGCGACAAAACCATTCTGGAAGTATCTCCGGAGGCTCTTACGCTGGTAGCACAGCAGTCTTTCCATGACTGCCAGTTCATGCTGCGACGCGCTCACAACGAGCAGGTGGCCGCCATCCTGAAGGATCCCGAGGCTTCCGACAATGACAAGTATGTGGCCCTTCAGTTCCTGCGCAATGCGGAAACGGCTGTCAAGGGCGTGCTTCCTTTCTGCCAGGATACCGGTACCGCCATCATCCACGGCGAGAAAGGCCAGCACGTCTGGACGGACTTCGAGGATGAAGAGGCCCTGAGCCTGGGTGTTTTCAATACCTACACGAAGGAGAATCTCCGCTACAGCCAGAACGCTCCGCTGGATATGTACAACGAGGTGAATACCAAGTGCAACCTCCCTGCGCAGATCGACATCGAAGCCACCCGCGGCAGCGAATATCGCTTCATCATGGTGGCTAAAGGCGGCGGCAGCGCCAACAAGACTTATTTCTATCCCATGACCAAGGCGACCATCCAGAACGAGGGTACCCTTATCCCGTTCCTGGTGGAGAAGATGAAGTCCCTGGGCACCGCGGCCTGCCCGCCTTACCACATTGCCTTTGTGATCGGCGGTACGTCGGCGGAGAAGAACCTCCTCACCGTCAAGCTTGCCAGCATCAAGTTCTATGACAATCTTCCCACCACCGGCGACGAGACCGGCCGCGCGTTCCGCGACATCGACCTGGAGGAAAAGCTTCTGAAAGAGGCACAGAAGATCGGGCTCGGCGCCCAGTTCGGCGGCAAATACCTGGCCCACGACATCCGCGTGGTCCGTCTGCCCCGTCACGGAGCCAGCTGCCCCATCGGTATGGGCGTGAGCTGCAGCGCAGACCGCAACATCAAGTCCAAGATCAACGCCGACGGCGTCTGGATCGAGAAGATGGACACCAACCCCTCCGAGCTTATCCCTGCGGAGTACAGCCGTCCCGGTGAAGGTCCCAAGGGAATTGAAATCGACCTGGACAAGGGTATCGACGCCGTGCGCGCGGAACTTACAAAATACACGGTAGGTACCCGTGTGAACCTGAAGGGCACCATCATCGTGGCCCGTGACATCGCCCACGCCAAGCTCAAGGCCCGCCTGGATGCAGGCGAAGAGATGCCCGACTACTTCAAGAACCATCCCATCCTGTACGCCGGTCCTGCCAAGACTCCGGCCGGATACCCCTGCGGCTCCATGGGCCCCACCACGGCCAACCGCATGGACCCGTACGTGGATGAGTTCCAGGATCACGGCGCATCCCTGGTGATGATTGCCAAGGGCAACCGTTCCAAAGTTGTCACCGACGCCTGCCAGAAGCACGGCGGCTTCTATCTGGGTACCATCGGCGGCGTGGCTGCCGTGCTCTCCCAGAGCAGCATCCGCAGCATCGAATGTGTCGAGTATCCCGAACTGGGCATGGAAGCCATCTGGAAGATCACCGTGGAAGACTTCCCTGCCTTCATCCTGGTGGACGACAAGGGCAACGACTTCTTCAAGACCATCGGCCTCTAGTCCGTGCCCACCCAATAAAAAAGCATCCTCCCCCGAGGATGCTTTTTTTTGTTCGGAAGAATCAGTAATTTTGTACAATTGATCAGAAAGACTTCAATAACTATGGCCGAATCAAAATTCCGGGTCGAAAGTGACCTGATTGGAGAACTGCAGGTTCCTGCAGATGCCTACTACGGCGTTCAGACGCAGCGGGCTATTAACAATTATAAGATTTCTACAACGCATATGTACGACTATCCGGAGTACATCATTGCGATTGCGTATGTGAAGATGGCCGCCGCCAGCGCCAATGCCGAGCTGGGCGTGCTGGACCAGAAGATTGCCGATGCCATCATCGCCGCCTGCAAGGAAATCGTGGGCGGCAAACTGTGGGACCAGTTCCCCGTGGACATGATGCAGGGCGGTGCCGGTACTTCCGTGAACATGAACGCCAACGAGGTCATCGCCAACCGCGCCCTCGAGCTCATGGGTCACAAGAAGGGCGAGTATCAGTTCTGCTCCCCGAACGACCATGTGAACTGCGCTCAGTCCACCAACGACGCCTATCCTACCGCCTTCCGTTATACCTTCTTCCGCATGAACCGTCATCTGGAGAAGGCCCTGGAGGACCTGATTGCTTCCTTCCGTGCCAAGGGCGAGGAATTCAAGGATATCATCAAGATGGGCCGTACCCAGCTGCAGGATGCTGTTCCCATGACTTCCGGTCAGGAGTTCAACGCCTTTGCCAATAACCTGGAGGAGGAAATTGCCAACCTTGAGCGCAACGTGGTTCTGCTGAAGGAAATCAACATGGGCGGTACCGCCATCGGCACCGGCCTGAATGCCGTTCCCGGTTTCGCCGAGCTGTGCACCAAGCGCATGAGCGAGTTCACCGGCGATCATTTTGAGAAAGCCCCGGACCTGGTGGAGGCAACGCCCGACACCGGCGCTTATGTGAGCTACTCCGCTGCCCTGAAGCGTCTGGCGGTGAAACTCTCCAAGACCTGCAACGACCTGCGCCTGATGGCTTCCGGTCCCCGCTGCGGCCTGCACGAGATTAACCTCCCGGCCATGGCTCCCGGTTCTTCCATCATGCCCGGTAAGGTGAACCCTGTTATCCCGGAGGTGACCAACCAGGTGTGCTTCAAGGTTATCGGCAACGACACCACCGTGTGCTTCGCAGCCGAGGCCGGTCAGCTGCAGCTGAATGTGATGGAGCCCGTGATTGCCCAGTGCATCCTGGAAAGCCAGACCTGGCTCATCAACGCCATGAACACCCTGCGCACCAAGTGCATCGACGGCATCACTGTGAACGCCGAGCACTGCTACGAGATGGTGAAACATTCCATCGGCATTGTTACCGCGCTCAACCCTTACATCGGCTACAAGGCTTCCACGAAGGTGGCCAAGGAAGCCCTGGAAACCGGCCGCAGCGTCTATGACCTGGTACTGGAGCACGGGCTCATGACCAAGGAGAAGCTGGACGAGGCCCTGGACCCCAAGGCCATGACCGCCAGTCACGCCCTGCTGAAATAGGACAGAACGCCGGAGAGCTGATTTTCCGGCGTTTTTTTAATTTTTTACTACTTTGTATTGCAAAGTACCAAAATTAATTTATATCTTTGCATTGAAAAATACTTTGTAAAATGAAAAGAGTAGTTAATATTTCTCTTGCCGGCCGCAGTTTCACGCTGGAAGAGGATGCTTACAATCGCCTGAAGGATTATCTTGCACACTATGAATCCCGTCTTTCGGTGAGTCCCGCCCAGCGCGCGGAAGTGATGGAAGAGATCGAAGGCCGTCTGGCAGAGTTGTTCTACGAGTCGGCCGGGGGCAGCGACCGGGTAGTCTCCCTTTCCCTGGTGGAACAGGTTGCCCAGGCCCTGGGCATGCCGGACGGTTCCAGCGAGAAGAGCGGGCGCACGTCGTCCGCCGGGTACTCATCGGCCCAATATACTTTCGAGAAAAAACTCTATCGGGATATGGACGACAAAAAGATCGCCGGCGTGTGCTCCGGCCTGGCGCTGTATCTGGATGTTGATGTGACGCTGGTGCGCATTCTCATGCTGTGCGCCCTCATCTTCGGCAGCGTGGGCTTCTGGGTTTACATCATCCTCTGGATTGTGATGGTCCCGGCCGACACCCCCGCCAAGAAGTGCGAAATGCGTGGCCTGTATCCCACGCCGGAAAACATGTCCCGTTTCACCTACAACTATCGTTAGCCTATGGATGCCAACAGTGAAAACGTTCGCTCGCAAATGCGAAAAGGCGTGCTGGAATACTGCATCCTGTGTATTCTCAGCCGGAAGGAAGCCTACGCCTCCAGTATCCTGGAAGAACTCAAGAAAGCCAATATGCTGGTGGTGGAAGGCACCCTGTACCCGCTCCTGATCCGCCAGAAGAATCAGGGCCTCCTGAACTACCGCTGGGAGGAATCCACCCAGGGTCCGCCCCGCAAGTATTATGTCATTACGGAAAAAGGCCGCACCCAGCTCGCAGAGATGGATGCCGCCTGGCAGGAAATGGTAAGCAGTATTGAAACCTTAAAGAAATAACCTATGAAAGAAACTGTTCAGTACAGCATCGGCGGATACGCCTTTACGCTGGAGAAAGACGCTTCTGCCCAGTTGCAGGAGTATATCGGCGCCCTGGAGAAGCACTATCTGTCCCAGGACGGAGGCAAAGAAATCATGGAAGGCATTGAAGAGCGCGTGGCCGAACTCCTGCTCGACAAATGCGGCCACGGCGGAGTGGTGAGCCTCGAGCATGTGCAGGCGGTCATCCGCGTCATCGGCCGTCCCGAACGTATTGAGGCCGATGACCCCGGCCCCTCCGGCAGCTCCCGCGACCGGCAGAACAAACGCCTTTTCCGCGACATCGACAACAAGCGGCTCGGCGGCGTCTGCGCAGGCCTGGCCGCATACCTGCAGATGGATGTCATTATCTTCCGCGTCGCCTTTATCGTCGTCACCCTCCTGGGCTGCCTGAGCCTTCCGGCCGGCATCCTGTTCGTAGGGGCTCCCCTAGTGTACTGCATCCTGTGGGTCACCATGCCGGCGGCCCGTTCTGCACAGGATCGCTGGGCCATGCGGGGAGACGGCGTCACGGCCGACGAAATCAGCCGCAACATCCAGGCGGGATTTGAAGAAATCGGCAAGACCGCCCACGAGGTGGGCAATTCGGACCTGTTCATGAAGTTCTGCCGCGCCGTGGGCTTCTGCCTGGGCATTATCTTCCTCATCGTGGCCGCTTCCGGACTGGCGTCCATCGCCATCATCTCCATAAACGGACTGGGTTCCGTGGGCATCACGTGGTCCCTCATCCAGGACATGATCGTAAGGCACCTGCCCTCCACGTCGGAGCTTTTCTTCCAGCCCTGGTTTGTCGCCGCGCTGGCGATGACCATTACGCTGCCCTTCGTCGGCCTGCTCTACGCCAGCGTCCAGATGATATTCGCATTCAAGTCCCCTTCCTGGAAACCCGGCCTTGTCATCTTTGTCCTCTGGCTCATCAGCGTGGTGGTCCTGGCCGTGAGCCTCTCCACCAGTCTCATCACCAACGAATGCGTGGAGACCATCCAGACAGAGTTGTTCCTTTAATCAGCAAACACTATGGCTATCCGTATAAAACTGGAGAGCACCGAGACCGAACTGTTCTGCTCCTCCAAATGGTGGGGAGACCCCGACCTCCCGGCCGACATGGAATACCCCACGGCCCTGGCCGAGGAAGACGGGGAAACCTTCGACTACCCGCTCACTTTCATCTGCCAGATCGACTGCGAGGACATCGCGCCCTTCGACCCGGAAGGCAAGCTCCCGCACCAGGGCATGTTTTACATCTTCGCCGGCCTGGACGAATACCTGGGCTACGACAGCCCCTGGCACAACGGCAAGGGCGAATGGGCGCGCAAACAGGTAGTGGTCAAATACACCAAGGCCATCAACTTCGAAACCTTCCGCGCCGCCCAGCTGGTGGACGAAGATGACCAGCCGCTCACCCAGCCGGCGCTGAAAATGACTTTCGAAGCCTGCGAGGACGGGGCCGATGGTACCAGGCTCCTGGGCAAGCCCCTGAATCCCGCCGTCCTGGAAGCCCTGCCGGACTACGTGAACTTCCTGCAGATTGATTCCAACACCGCCGGCCTCCGCTTTGCCGATGACGGCCAGCTGAACCTCCTCTATAAAGCCTCCGACCTTGCCGCCGGCAAGTGGAAAATCATCAAAGGCTTTATGGCATAACGGAGATTCCAGGTCAGGCCCGGAATGAGGGGTGATCGGGCCGGGCATGACGCATGACCTAAGAGTGTTTCTCTCAAGTGATTAATAATCATTGAACTTGTGTATCATATTAATAGTTAACGCGTTAACTAAAACGGTATAAGCAGGGCACCGCCGGCCCTCGACAAGGAAGAGGGCCGGCTGCGGACAGGGCCCCCGGGCTCCGTGAAAGGGCCCAGTGGCCCTGCCGCTGCCCACCGGGACGGGGATAGAGTGGGGCATGTCTGCCCAGCTAGGACCAAAAACGGGCAAAATGGTCCTGGCCAGGGAAAGCCAGCACTCCGGGAAGACCAAAATCCCGGAAATCCCGTCCTGCCGACGTGCCTTCCGGTGCATGAAGTTTATTCATGAGGCGAAGCCGAACCCGCCGCTTCTGCGGCGGAGCCCCTCCCCGAGGGAGGGGTTTGGGGAGGGGTAACGTGAGTGGTAGCGCCCGCAGGGCGCGTTCAACAAAGAAAGCTCCCTTTCGAGGGAGCTTTCTTTGTTGAACTGCAGCGATTCGAACGCTGACTGAGGGAACCAAAATCCCTAGTGCTACCATTACACCACAGTTCAATACCGGGCAGCAAAGATACTACCCTTTTTCGATAATTCAAAAGAGGGTGGGGTGATTTTCTTCCAGCTCCGTCAGGATTTTGGACATGATGGCCTCGCGGAAGAGAACTCCTTTCGCGTGTACCTTGAAGCGGGAACAGTATTCGTCAATGGCGGCCATCTCGCTGTCGTTGAAATAGAGCACCTGCCGGTTCTTGCGAAGCAGCAGGGCTTTCTGTTTTTCGAGGTAAGCCGGATCTACGCCGGGGATTTTCTTCTTGCGTGCCATGGGCGTCAGAGGATTACGTAGCGGTGTTCGACTACGCCGTCCCGGTTCAGCTGGATGGTGAAAGGCATGCCGGAGAGGTCGAAGCTGTCCAGCAGCAGGCGTCCCGTTTCGGGGTTGTCGGTAAGGAGCGCGTCCATATCCACCAGCAGCACCTTGGCGCGGCGGTCACGGGCGACCAGGGCGTCAACGGCCTCCAGCGTTTCCTTGCAGGCGGTGCAGCCGCCGGTGTAGAACACGACATAGGCGGGACGGCCCTTGAGACGGCGGAGGGAGAAGTTGCCTTCCTTGGTTCCCTTACGGAATAGGCAGGGACGGCGGCGCAGGGTTCCCGGCACCGTGATGTCCGGCACCAGGCTTCCCACGGGCGTGCGGGATGCGAGCTCTACCTGCATCTGGGCGAAGGAAACCACCTGCGACTTGTCGTCTTCCGTGTTCCAGACATCCGGAAGGGCGGCGATATACTTGTCGTAGAAGGGTTTGTATGCGTCATGGTACACTTCTTCCCTGCGGGAGGAAAGATAGTACACCAGGTCTCCGGCCACCTGCTTGAAGGAATCCATGTCTCCCTCCCCGAAGGTGCGGGCGGCGAGATAGTCGGCCACTTCCATGATGTGCCGCACCGAGAGGCTGTCGCCGAAGGCGCTGAACAGCTGGTTGTAGCGTTCCATCTGGGAGGCTTCGCCATATACGTAGTGGCTGGCGGAGAATTGCTGGTTGAGGAGGATCCGAAGGGCGGGCGTATCCAGCCCGCGGCCGATGATGACCCCGGTGGGGGAGACCAGGAACATGGAAGGAGTCTTCAGGACGCCGTACTTGAGCTGCCAGTCGGAGCTGACGGACGGGTCCCAAACGTGGGTGACCCCCTCGAAATCTTTCTGATAGGCCTTCCAGGAGGCTTCGTCGGCGCCTGTGTAGATGGCGTAAACCTTCACGTCATATTCGGCCGATGCGACGAGCTGCTCCAGGCGGAGCGTCTCCAGCTTGCAGGAGGCGCAGCCCGTATCGTAGAAGTACAGTACGCTGAAGGACCCGCTCTGCGGAAGGGTGACCTTTTCGCCGGAGGGGGCGAAGAGGGTGAGCAGGGGAGCATCGGCCCCGATGAGCGAGCTGCTGTTGAACGTCACGAATATCTTTGCGGCCTCAAGGTCTTCCTCGGAGGCCATGGCGATTTCTCCGGAGAGAAACCATTTCCGGGCAACATGAACGGCAACGGCGTCGTCCCCCATGATGTGGGAACGATAGTAGTGGCTGTAGATCTTGCGGGCGACATACTCGCGGACCAGGGAATCCTGGCAGGAACTGATGAGGAAATCACATTCCGCATTCTGCACGGCGGCCGGTTCCCCGGACAGGGCCGTGAAGTATTCTTCCAGTTTGGCGCCCAGCTCGGGGTAGGGCTCCTGAGCCCGCAGGCTCCATGTCAAAGCGCAGAGCAGCGCAGCGATAAGCCATTTTTTCATAATACAACGCCTTCAGGGATAAATGCCGAATAATCCCCGCCATGCTTGAGGATGTCCCGCACGGCGGAAGAGGAGATATGTGCGAACTCCTGTGCGGTAGGGATGATGAGGGTCTCGATTTCCGGGGCCAGGCGACGGTTTGCGTCGGCGATGGAACGTTCGGTCTCGAAGTCGATCATGTTGCGCACGCCGCGCACGATGTGCCGGATGCCCAGCTGCCGGCAGGTGTCGATGGTGAGGTTGTCGTATTGGATGACGCTCACGCCCTCCATGCCGGCGGTGGCCTGGCGGATGATGCTCAGGCGCTTGTCCATGTCGAAGAAACCGCGTTTGTCCTGGTTGATGCCCACGGCGATGACAACCTCGTCAAACATGGTGAGTGCGCGTTTGAGAATATTCAGGTGGCCGGCCGTAAAGGGATCGAAAGAGCCGGGGAAAAGGGCTTTGCGTTTCATAGTTGCCAGTTGATGGGGGTTTTACCCTCGCTTTCGAGGATTTGGTTGGTGCGGGAAAAATGCTTGCAGCCGAAGAACGCCCCGCCCGCCAGGGGAGAGGGGTGCGCCGCCGTGAGCACATGGTGCCGCGTGGTGTCGATGAGCGCCGACTTGTTCTTGGCGAAGTTGCCCCACAGCAGGAAGACGATGCCTTCCCCGTGGGCCGACAGATAGCTGATGACCGCGTCGGTGAACTGCTGCCAGCCGATGTCCCGGTGCGAGGCGGCTTTCCCGGCCTCCACCGTAAGGAAGCTGTTGAGCAGGAGCACTCCCTGCCGGGCCCAGCCTTCGAGGTTGGGACGCCCGCTCATCCGGATGCCGAGGTCTGTCTCGATTTCCTTGTAGATGTTGCGGAGGGAGGGCGGCATGCGCACGCCGTCCGGAACGGAGAACGAAAGGCCCATGGCCTCTCCGGGATTGTGGTAGGGGTCCTGGCCCAGGATGACCACTTTCACCTGGTCCACGGGCGTGAGGTCGAAAGCATGGAATATCTGGCTTCCGGGAGGGTAGATGACCTTTCCGGCGGCCTTTTCTTCATGCAGAAACCGCACCAGCGAAGCGAAATACGGTTTTTCGAATTCGCCTGCAAGTGCGTTTTTCCAAGAATCTTCGATCTTTACGTCCATTGTCTAAAAAATGAAGTCGATAACGTCTGCTATCGTTTTCACATAGACAAAGATAAGACCTTTTATGTAAATTTCCTTGATATCTTCCACATCTTTTCGGTTTTCTTCCGAAATGACGATGGTGTTAACGCCGGCGCGTTTGGCGGCGAGGATCTTCTCCTTGATGCCTCCCACCGGCAGTACACGGCCGCGCAGGGTCATTTCGCCGGTCATGGCAATTCCGCTGCGCGGAGCTTTTCCGCGGAGAGCGCTCACCATGGAACTGACCATGGTGATACCGGCGGAGGGGCCGTCCTTGGGGACGGCGCCTTCCGGAACGTGGATGTGGATATCTTTGGCCATGAAGTCCTCCGTGGTCATGCCTGCCAGCTCCGGGTGGGCCTTGATGTACTGCCAGGCAATCTGGGCGCTTTCCTTCATGACGTCTCCCAGGTTGCCGGTCATGGACAGGTTGCCCTTGCCGCTGCTCACCTGGCTTTCCACGAAGAGCACTTCGCCGCCCATCTCCGTCCACGCAAGGCCGGTGACGACACCCACGCCCTCATTGCCCT
Organism: Bacteroidales bacterium; assembly: GCA_016288055.1. Lineage (GTDB taxonomy): Bacteria > Bacteroidota > Bacteroidia > Bacteroidales > UBA932 > Cryptobacteroides. The sequence continues at coordinate 71,036 of JAEEXZ010000003.1, read as the reverse complement.
TCACGTCGTCGTGGTAGGCGGTGGGAAGGCCGAGATACTCCTTCAGATGTTCCGGGCCGATGGTGCGGGGGAACTCCTCGCCCATCGCCATCTTCTTGGCGGTGACGCGGGCCACCTTCGCAATCTGCTTCTCCAGCGAACGTACGCCGCTCTCGTGGGTGTATTCGTCCACGATATGCTGCAAGGCTTCGTCGGTGAAGGAGAGTTCGTCGGACTTGAGGCCGTGCTCGGTGAGCTGCTTGGGAACCAGATACTTGTGGGCGATCTGGAGTTTCTCTTCGGCCAGATAACCGCTTACGTTGATCATCTCCATGCGGTCCTTCAGGGCCGGCTGGATGGTTCCGATTCCGTTGGCGGTGGTGATGAACAGGACGTTGGAGAGGTCGTAGTCCACGTCCAGGTAATTGTCATGGAAGGTGCTGTTCTGCTCCGGGTCCAGGGCCTCCAGCAGGGCGCTGGAAGGGTCTCCCTTGAAGTCCGACGACAGTTTGTCGATTTCGTCCAGGACGATGACGGGGTTGGACGTCCCGGCGCGCTGGATGCCGCTCAGGATCCGGCCCGGGAGGGCGCCCACGTAGGTCTTGCGGTGACCGCGGATCTCGGCCTCGTCGTGCATGCCGCCCAGGGAAATACGGATGTACTTGCGTCCGAGGGCGCGGGCGACGGACTTGCCGAGGGACGTCTTGCCCACTCCGGGAGGACCCCACAGGCACAGGATGGGGGAACGCATGTTGCCCTTCAGCTTAAGGACGGCCAGGTACTCGATGATACGGTCCTTGACATTCTCCAGGCCGAAGTGATCCTCGTCCAGGACCTCCTGGGCGTGCTTGAGGTCCAGGTTGTCGTCCGACATCTCGCCCCAGGGCAGGTCCAGCATGAACTGCAGGAAGGTGAGCTGGATGCTGTAGTCCGGGGAAGAGGGGTTGAATTTCTCCAGGCGGGCCATTTCCTTGTCGAAGATGGCCCTCACCTCCTTGGACCATTTTTTCTCGTCGGCCTTGCGGCGCATCTTCTCCATCTCCTCGCCTTCGTCCATGCCCAGTTCTTCCTGGATGGTGCGCAGCTGGTTGTTGAGGTAGTATTCGCGCTGCTGCTGGTCAATGTCCGTCTTTACCTTCTGGTTGATTTCCTGCTTGATCTGCAGCAACTGGGTCTGGGTGTCCAGGACCTTCAGCAGGGCCAGGGCACGCTCCTGGATGTCGGTGATACCCAGCAGCTGGGTGCGCTCCTGGAAGTTCTCCACCTCGATGGTGGTGGCGATGAAGTTCACCAGGAAGTGGAAGTTGTCGATGCTTCCCAGCGCGCCGATGGCTTCCTTCGGGGCGAAGGAGGAGGATTTCACGATGAGGGCGGCCTTTTCCTTGAGGGCGTCGCCCAGGACGCGGAGCTCGCGTTCATCGGCCCCGGCGGGGACCACCTCTTCGAGGATGTTCAGACGGGCGGTAATATAAGGGTCGTAGCTGACGATGGTATTCAGCTCCGCGAGGGCCGATCCCTGCAGGATGGCAGTGACCGTACCGTCGGGCATTTCCAGCGTCTTGATGAGTTTGCAGATGGTGCCGTAGCGGCAGAGGTCTTCCTCCACCGGATCCTCGACGGAAACGTCCATCTGGGGCACGGCGGCCAACCATCCGGTGCCGTCCTCGACGTCCGAGACCAGCTTGATGGACTTGTCGCGGCCTACCGTGACAGGGAATACGGTACCGGGGAAGATGACAGCATTGCGGAGCGTGAGGACAGGCAGCACTTCCGGCAGCTGCGAGAGGTCCGTTTTCAGGGCCGATGCTTCACCGATAACCGGCATTATATTTACTTCTACGCCAGCGGGGGCGTTAAATCCAAGGGGTTGCTTCATACTTACTGACATTTTGTCATATTATAGGTGCACAATACACCGGAGGCCTATATTGTCAATCTTTGTGCCACGTCTGGATTTTGACATTTTTTCATCCTAACATTTTGAAAAATGAAAAATTAAGCCTAATTTTGCGCAGTTTTTCGAGTGGGATAAACTAAACATCAAAACTATAAAAACATGACTAAGGCAGAAATTGTAAGCGAAGTCGCCAAGACCACCGGTATCGAGAAATCCCAGGTCCTGGCCGTTGTAGAAGAATTCACTAATGTCGTTAAAGGCTCCCTGATCGCCGGCGAACCCGTTTATATGCGTGGCTTCGGCAGCTTCATCATCAAGCACCGCGCCCAGAAGGCCGCCCGCAACATCACCCGCAAGACGACCATGGTGATTCCCGCCCACAACATCCCGGCTTTCAAACCGGCAAAGGTCTTCGTTAACGCTGTTAAGGAGAAATAATTTTAATTTATAAACCATTATTACTATGTGCCCTAGCGGTAAGAAAAGAAAGAGACATAAGATGGCGACGCACAAGCGTAAAAAGCGCTTGCGCAAGAACCGCCACAAGAAGAAGTAATTTCTTCTTCACGAAAAAGGGTCTCACGGAGCAATCCGCGAGCCCTTCCTTTTATTAAAGTACCATTAAATTTCCACATGGAGTCTGAGAAACCGGACAAGGATCTGATTGTCGACGTTTCGGCGTCGGAGGTACACATCGCCTTGATGGAAAACCATCGGCTGATAGAGTACAACACGGAGTCCAGCACTGGGAACAAGTTCACTGTCGGAGACGTTCACCTGGGTAAGGTGAAAAAGATTCTCCCGAACCTCAATGCTGCCTTTGTGGACATCGGCGACAAGAAAGAAGCCTTCATCCATTACCTGGACCTGGGACTTTACTTCCCCGCCTTCGACCAGTTCGTGCGGGAATCCAACGGAAATACCAATCTCAAGGACCTGTATTCCAGGATCAAGATTGGCACAGCCCTTCCCAAGGAGGGCCGTATAGAAGAGTTCCTCCGTCCCGGACAGATGATTGTGGCTCAGATTGTCAAGGAGCCCATCTCCACCAAGGGATCGCGACTGACTGCGGAAATTTCATTGGCAGGACGTAACATCGTACTTCTCCCCTTCGCAGAGAAAGTGTCCATCTCCCAGAAGATTGGATCGAAGGAAGAGAAACGTAGACTCGAGACACTCGTCAGGAGTATCCTCCCCAAGAACTACGGGGCCATCATCCGCACCGCGGCGGAAGGCAAAAACGCCGCCACGCTGGTTGCAGAGACGGAATCCCTCATCGAGAAATGGGAAGGCTCCTGGAAGAAGATTGCCACGAACAAGAATGTCCAGCTGCTCTTTACGGAATACAGCAAGACGACTACCGTGTTGAGGGATCTCCTCAACGACTCGTTCTCCAATATCTGGATCAATGATGAACGGGTGGCCGAAGAAGCCCGGAAGTACGTCTCCCTGATATCTCCGGAACAGGAAAAGATTGTCCATCTCTACGAAGGCAAGCAGCCCATCTACGATCATTTCGAGGTTACTCGTCAGATCAAGGGCTCCTTCGGCAAGGTGGTTCCCATGCGGCAGGGCGCTTATCTGGTAATCGAAACCACCGAAGCGCTGAACGTAATTGACGTGAACAGCGGCATCCGTACCAAGACCGCCGACCAGGAAGAGAATTCCTTCGAGGTTAACAAGATCGCCGCAGAAGAGATTGCACGGCAGCTGAGGCTCCGGGATATGGGAGGTATCGTAATCGTGGATTTCATCGACATGGAAACCAACGAGCACAAAAATGCCCTCCACAAGTATATGCAGGAGCTGATGGAAGCCGACAGGGCCAAGCACAATGTGCTTCCGCTGACCAAATTCGGGCTGATGCAAATCACCCGCCAGCGAATCCGGCCCGTTACCGAAATCAACACGTCCGAGCAGTGTCCTGTCTGTCACGGAACCGGCAAGATCACTTCCAGCGCGGTTATCGATGAAGAAATCGAGCGCAAACTGGCGTTCTATTCCATCGAAAAGGGTGTCCGCAGTTTCACGCTCAAGACGAGTCCCATTCTGGGCGCCTATCTGAAGCGTGGCCTGTTCAATTCCTTCCTGTCCCGGTGGCGCAAGCGCTACAAGATCAGGATAGACTTGGTTGAAGTTACGGATTTCACCGTCCTCCAACATGAAATGTTCAATGAGAAAGGGGATAAGCTCGAGTAGCTTACCCCTTTTTTTATCGGATTACCAGCCGGTGGATGCGGCGGGGGACAGAGACGAGAATCTCGTAGGGGATGGTCCCCAGGATGCCGGCGAGTTCACTGACGGTGGGGTCTTCCCCGAAGATGGTTACGGTGTCGCCGGGTGAGGCCGGGATGCCGGTCACGTCAATCATGCACATATCCATGCAGATATTGCCGATAGTGGGGGCGCGGTGGCCGTTCACGCTGAAAGAGGCGTTCCCGCGGCCCAGATGGCGGTCGATACCGTCTGCATAGCCTACCGGAATGGTGGCGATGACGGTTCCTTCCTTGGCATGTCCCCATCGGCCGTAGCCGACGGTTTCTCCGGGACCCAGTTTCTTGATCTGTAGGATCTTGCATTTGAGCGAAGCCACGGGGGCCAGCTTTTTTCCCGGCAGGGCGCTGATCCCGTAGATGCCGATTCCCAGGCGCACCATGTCGAACTGGTATTCGGGGAAACGCTCGATGCCGGCGCTGTTCAGGATGTGCCGCATGGGCATGTAGCCGATACCGTCGGCAATGGTGGCGGCGTTGTCCCGGAACAGATGGATCTGTCCCAGGGTGAAAGCGTCCTCCTGCGGGTCCTCGGCCACGCAGAGGTGGGAGAACACGGCCTTGACTTTTACCTCGGGGGTGACCTTCAGGTATTCAATCAGCTCCGGCAGTTCCTCGGTCATGAACCCCAGGCGGTGCATGCCGGTGTCCAGTTTGATATGTACGGGATAGTCTTTGATGCCTTTGTCCCGAAGGACCTCTACCAGCTTTTTCAGGGAATAGAGGTTGGGGATGCTGGGCTCCATGCGGGTTTCCACGATTTCCGGGTAGAAATCCGTTCCGGCGGTGAGGACCAGGATGGGCAGGGAGATACCGTTGCGGCGCAGCTCCAGCCCTTCCACGGGGTAGGCGACGGCGAGGTAATCGGCTCCGGCGCGCTGCATCATGGCGGCGAACTCGACGGCACCGTGTCCGTATGCGTTGGCTTTTACCAGGACCAGCAGTTTGGTCTTCGGGTCCAGCAGGGTACGGAAATAGCGGTAGTTTTCCACCGTGGCCTTCAGATTCAGCTCCAGGCGGGAAAAATCTTCTTCTATAGTGCGTGAGTAATCCATGATTCAGAACACAAAAATAACACTTCCTGCTGACATTTCGTCATAAAAAATGTATTTTTGCAAAAACAATCGAATATGACTCTTGACAATCAATCCATCTGGTTTTTACTGATATTGGTCATGGCGCTCAGCTGGCTCATCCAGGCCCGCCTGAAAAGTCGCTTTGCCAAGTATTCGGAAGTTCCCATGCTCATGAGCGGGGCGGAGGTTGCCTCCCGCATGCTGCAATCTCACGGAATCCGTGATGTAAAGATCGTTTCCATTCCCGGCAAACTCACGGACCATTACGATCCCACTACCCGGACTGTCAACCTGAGCGAGGATGTCTATTATGGGAAATCCCTGGCGGCGGCAGCCGTCGCCGCGCACGAGTGCGGGCATGTCGTACAGCACGCCACCGGTTATGCCTGGCTGCAGATGCGCTCCGCCCTGGTTCCGGTGGTTTCCTTCTCCAGCAATATCGTGTCGTGGGTGCTCCTGGCCGGCGTGCTTCTGATCAACGCCTTCCCCATGCTCATCTGGATCGGGATCGGGCTCTTCGCCCTCACGACGCTGTTCAGTTTCATTACCCTGCCGGTGGAAATCAACGCCAGCGCCCGCGCCGTCAAGTGGCTCGAGAACGAAGGTGTCGTCAGTTATGAAACCCGGCCCATGGCCGTCGATGCCCTGAAATGGGCCGCCCTCACTTATGTGGTCGCCGCCATCGGCTCGCTGGCCACGCTTCTCTACTACATCGCCATCGCCAACGGCCGCAGGCGTTAAGCTACGGCATCAGTCCTTCGCGGACTTTCGCGGCGGTGTCGGCCCCTTTCAGATATGCCAGGATGGCAAGGCCGAATTCCACGGCCCAGCCGGCGCTGCGTCCGGTGATGAGGTTGCCGTCCGTGACCACTCCCTCTTTTTCAGGGACGGCGCCCTGGCCGATGAGGGCCTCCTCGAAGCCGGGGAAGCAGGTAAAGCGTTTGCCGGAGAGGCCGGGCAGCTGGGATACGACCAGTCCCGGAGCGGCACAGATGGCGGCCACCGCACCCCCGCGGGCCCAGTGGTCCTGAAGGATTTCGATGAGCTCGGCGTGGGCGGCGAGGTTCTTGCTGCCGGGCATGCCGCCGGGGAAAATCATGACATCTTCGGCCGATGTCCCGGGCTCCATGACTTCGAGGTCTGCCCAGGAAGTGTCTGCGGTTACCTGCAGACCGTGGGAACTCTCTACCAGGTATTCGTCGGTGATGGAAACGGTTATGACCGGTACGCCTCCGCGAACCAGTACGTCACGGGTTGCCAGGGCTTCCATATCCTCGAAACCGTTGGCCAGAAAAAGATGTATGCCTTTCATCGCTTGTTTTTAAAGAAGTCCAACATGAGGGCTGCACATTCCTCCTGGAGGACGCCTCCGACGGCCTCCGTGCGGGGGTGTAGCAGGGAAGGAGTGAAAAGGGAGTAGCCGCGCCGCTGGTCCGGGGCGCCGTACACGATGCGGCTGATCTGGGACCAGGCCAGGGCGCCGGCGCACATGGGGCAGGGCTCCACCGTGACGTACAGGGTGCAGTCGGTGAGGTACTTGCCTCCCATGGCTTCGGTGGCGGCGGTGACGGCGATCATTTCCGCATGGGCGGTGGTGTCTCTCAGACGTTCTGTCTGGTTGTGTCCCCGGCCGATGATGCGTCCTTTCCAGACGACGACGGCGCCGATGGGAATCTCCCCGGCCGCCTGTGCGGCATGCGCTTCGCGAAGAGCTTCGCGCATGAATTTTTCATCCATTTCCATATTGCAAAGGTACTCAATTATTCTTATCTTTGCATGGTTATTCGGGAGGGGCAATGAAAATCACAAGTGCAGAATTTGCAGGCAGCAGCACGCGGGTGGGGCAGAAACCCCAGCGGCGTTTGCCGGAATTCGCTTTCATCGGCCGCTCCAACGTGGGGAAGAGCTCCCTCATCAACATGCTCACCGGAAACTCCAAGCTGGCCAAGACGTCCCAGACTCCTGGAAAGACCCAGCTTGTAAACCACTTCCTTATCAACGATAACTGGTATCTGGTGGACCTTCCCGGCTATGGCTATGCACGCCTGCCGGACAAGGACCGCGCGCGCCTGCGCCACATCATCTGGGATTACATCAACCATTCCGAGGAGATGGTGATGCTCATGGTGCTTGTGGACAGCCGCCACCCGATGCAGGAAGTGGACTTGCGTTTCATCTCTGAGCTGGGAGAGAAGGGAATACCCTTCGGCCTTATCTTCACCAAGGCGGACAAACAGGGCACTGAGGCACTGGAACGCCAGGTGGAGGAAAACAAAGGCCGGCTTCTGGAGGACTGGGAGGAACTGCCGCCGTGCTTTGTTTCCTCATCGGCCAACGGGACCGGCAGGGAAGAAATTCTTAACTATATCGGAACTATTCTTACTACCTTATGATAAACGATGTCCATAAGCACCGGATGGCGCTGTTTACTTGTGATGCTTCTCGCTATTTTGCCGAGAAAGTAGTTGCCGCTATGAATCGCATGAAAGATGCAAACGACCCCGAGGTGGTCCTGGGACCCCTGGAGTGCGCGCGTTTCAGCGATGGTGAATTCCAGCCCTCGTTCGCCGAAAGCGTACGTGGCGCAACCTGCTTCATTATCCAGTCCACTTTCCCCACCAGTGACAATCTGATGGAGCTCCTCCTGAGCATCGATGCCGCCAAGCGCGCATCGGCCAACAAAGTGATCGCTGTGATCCCTTACTATGGCTGGGCCCGTCAGGACCGTAAAGACAAGCCCCGCACTTCCATCGGCGCCAAGCTCGTCGCCAACATGCTGAAGGTGGCCGGCGCAGACGCCGTAATGACCTGCGACCTGCACGCAGACCAGATCCAGGGCTTCTTTGACTTCCCTGTGAACCACCTGTATGCCAGCTATGATTTCCTGGGCATCCTGAAGAACCTCCAGAAGGAGTTCAAGGACACCCTCACCCTGGCTGCTCCCGACATGGGCGGCGCCAAGCGCGTCCACGCCTACGCCAAGAACCTCCACACGCCCGTGGTCATCTGCCACAAGACGCGCGCCAAGGCCAACGTGATCGAGAAGATTGTCCCGATCGGCGAGGTCGAAGGCCGCGACATCGTTATCATTGACGATATCATCGACACCGCCGGCACCCTCACCGAGGCCGCCAACGAGCTCCTCAAGCGCGGCGCCCGCAGTGTCCGTGCTTTTGCTACGCACCCTGTCCTCTCCGGCCCCGCCTACGAACGCATCGAGGCATCGGCCCTGAGCGAGGTGTATGTAACCGATACCATTCCCCTGAATCCTGCCAAGAAGGAGTACTGGGGTAAATTCCGCGTGGTTTCCCTGGCCGATACCTTCGCCCGGATGATCCTGCGCGTATATAATTATCAGCCCATTTCCTCCGAATTCCCGCTTTAGCGTATGAAAACCCTGTTTGCCGCCATCTTCTTCGTAGGTATCGCCGTCATCCTTCTCGGCGTGAACATCTTCTTTTTCCACCGTCCCTTCCCGGACGGGGAGATTTCTACGAACCCTGAAATGCGGAAGCGGGGCATCAAATGCGCCAAGCAGGAAGAGATGGAAATGCTCGCTGCGGCCAAAGGAAAGAAGCAGGTGTGCGACGGCAACGTGTCGGACGCCTGCTCTTCCTGTTCACTGAATTGCCGATGAGGATTCTGAAGACCCTTATACTTTTATTCGTGCTGGCGCTGGTGGTTACCGGCGTCGGCCCTGTTTATAGCTTCCGCTCTCCGGAGGCTTTCCATGGGGAGGATATCTTTAACCCTTACGCCTCGCTGGATACCGCCCAGGGCTGGAAAAGGGCCGTCTTCCACACGCACACGCGGGTGAAAGGCCCCTGGCCGATGAACGAGTGCCCCTACTGGCCGGGCCACGTGGATTCCGTGTACCGTTCGCTGGGATACGACATCGTCACCTTCTCCAACCATAACGAGATTACCACCCATCCCTATGATACTGCGCTGCAGGTGAATGTGTACGAACACGGCTACAGCATCCCGCAGTACCATCTGCTGGTGTTCGGCAGCCGGAAGGTCATCCACTGGGATCCGCTGCTTCCGCTTACCGCCTCCCAGAAGCAGTTCTGCATGGACTATCTGGGCCGCAGCTGCGATTTCATCCAGATGAACCACCCCTACCGGGTGCGTTTTTCGCGGAAGAGCCACCTGGAGAAGATTTCCGGTTACCAGATCATGGAACTGGATACGCATATCAGCACGGAAAACGAATACTGGGACTGGGCCCTCAGTGCCGGCCATTACAGCTTCGGGCTGGCCAACGACGACCTTCACCACCCCGAACTGCACGAGAAGACCGCTATCCGTTGCAATTTCGTCCAGACCCCCTCCGGCCGTTATGAGGATATCAAAAAGGCCCTCCTTGGCGGCTGCTATTACTCCATGCGGGTGCCCGATTACGGTAACGGTGACTGGGAGGTCAAGCGGGTGGAAAACCATCGGCTTCCGAAGGTGGAGAACATTGGCCTGGAAGGGAAGACGATCTTCATGAAACTCTCCGCGCAGGCCGACAGCATCCGGGTCAACGGGCAGGACCATGCCACGCTGGCCCTGGCCTGCAATACGGATTCCCTGGCCTATACCTTCCGCCCCGAAGATCCCTTCGCCCGCATGACGGCCTTTTTCCCGGACGGTGCGGTCATCTATTCCAATCCCTTTGCCCGCTACGACGCGGCATCGGCCCCCGATCCCTTCAACAACGCGCCGCAGCGCGTGAACTGGGTGCTGACCATCCTCTATAACCTGCTGGCACTGGCCGTGACCGGCCTGCTGCTGCGGGCTATTGTCAAACTTTTCAGAAAACGATGAAATTATTCAAGGAGAAAGCCAGCCTGGCCGCTTACAGCCTGGCCCTGACCATCTATACGCTGGTGGCTTTTCACGCCCCCTTCTTCAGTCATGCCGTGAAACTGACGGACGGAGGGTTCAACGGTGCGGTCATCATCGGGACGGCGGCGGTGCTGCTGGCCTGCCTGGATTTCCTGCTGTATTACCTGCTGGCCTGGCTGGGCCGGGTGGTTGGTAAATGCATCATTGCATTCACCCTGGTGGGGGATGCCGTCATGCTCTACTTCGTGAACAACTACGACGTGCTGGTAACGGACGAGATGATGGGAAACGTCCTCAATACGCAGTACTCGGAGGCGTCCGGCTTCTTCTCCTTCTCTTTTGTCCTGTATATCCTGTTCCTGGGCGTGCTGCCCTGCATCTATGTATTCCGGCGCAAGGTGGAATACGGCTCCTGGAAGCGTCTTCTTGCCAGCGTCGGCATTGCGGTCGGCGTCCTGCTGGGCGCGGTCTTCGGCAATATGAAGAACTGGCCCTGGATTGACAAGAACTCCACGGAACTGGGCAGCCTCATCATGCCCTGGTCCTATACCGTGAACACCTTCCGCTACTATGCCGCCCAGCGCCAGAAGAACCAGAAGGAGATCCCGCTGCCGGACCCCACGGCCGTGAGCGATTCCCGGGATATCTGCGTGCTGTTCATCGGCGAGTCGGCCCGCGGAGACCGTTTCTCCCTGCTGGGATATGAACGGGAGACCAACCGCTACACCGCCGCGGACAGCGTGAAGGCGTACCGGGGCACTTCGTCGGCCACCTATACCATGGCGGGCGTGAAGGCCATCCTGGAGCCGGTGGATACGCCCGAACTGCACGAGATTCTGCCCAACTACCTCCAGCGTGCCGGGGCCGACGTAATCTGGCGCACCAACAACTGGGGAGAGCCTCCGGTGCACACGGAGAAGTATTACACGTTCGCCCAGCTCAAGGAACGCTATCCCGAGGCCGATTCCCGCTACGACGGCCTTCTCCTGGAAGGCCTGCGGGAGGAAATCGCCTCCAGCGACAGCACCAAGGTGTTCGTGGTCATCCACGCCTATACCAACCACGGTCCTTCCTACAACACCAACTATCCGGAGGAGTTTACCGTGTTCACCCCTGTCTGCAGCACGGTGGAAATGTCCAAGACCAGTCCGGAGGAGCTTAACAACGCCTATGACAACAGTATTGTCTATACGGATTATCTTATGCATCAGGTGATTGAGGTGCTGCGCTCTTTCCCGGACCGCCGCACGATGATGCTGTTTGTCTCCGACCACGGCGAGTCCCTGGGAGAAAACAATCTGTACATGCACGGCGTGCCCTATTCCATGGCTCCCCGGGAGCAGCTGGACATTCCCATGGTGGTGTGGACGTCAGACCCTTCCATGAAGTACAAGGAGATTCCGGATATCGGACAACACTATGTGTTTCACAGCATTCTGCATTTCTTCGGGGTGGAAAGTCCCGCCTTTAATGAAGAAATGTGTATCTTTGCAAAATGATTCTGTCATTCTGAACGAAGTGAAGAATCTATCGATTAATTTAATTGATTTGTCATTATGGCATTAGTAGCGATAGTCGGGAGACCGAACGTAGGAAAATCAACGCTGTTCAACCGTCTGGTGGGAATGCGCCAGGCCATTGTGGACGAAACCGCCGGCGTAACGCGTGACCGGCATTACGGCAAGTGCGAATGGTGCGGCCGCGAATTCTCCGTGGTGGACACGGGCGGCTATACCTCCAACTCCGATGACGTCTTCGAGGACGCCATCCGCCGTCAGGTAGTCATCGCCGTCGATGAGGCGGACCTGGTCCTGTTCATGTGCGAGGCAGCCACCGGCATTACGGATTACGATTCCGAAATTGCAGACCTGCTGCGCCGCTCCAAGAAACCCGTCGTGCTCTGCGTGAACAAGGTGGACAGCGGCGAAAAGATGTATGACGCCTATGACTTCTATGGCCTGGGCCTGGGAGAAGTCTGGAGCATATCGGCCGCCAACGGCAGCGGCACCGGAGACCTCCTGGACGAGATTGTACGCCTCCTTCCGGAAGATGCCGCCGAGGCCGATGACCACTCCGACATCCCCCACATCGCCATCGTGGGCCGTCCGAACGTGGGCAAGTCTTCCCTGACCAACGCCCTCCTGGGTGAGGAACGCAATATCGTGACGCCGGTGGCCGGTACCACCCGCGACTCCATCTCCACGTATTACAACAAGTTCGGCCATGAGTTCATGATCGTGGACACGGCCGGCATGCGCAAACGCGGCAAGGTCACCGAGGACCTGGAGTTCTACTCCGTGCTGCGCGCCATGCGCACCATCGAACACAGTGACGTCTGCATCCTGATGATCGACGCCACCCTGGGCATGGAAGCGCAGGACATGAACATTTTCAACGTCATCCAGAAGAACCGCAAGGGCTGCGTAATCGTAGTGAACAAGTGGGACCTCTTCGAGAAGGACGTAAATACCATGAAGGAGTACACCGAGGCCCTCAAGGCACGCCTAGCTCCCTTCAACGACATCCCCGTCATCTTTACTTCCGTGCTCAACAAGCAGCGCATCCTGGATGTGCTGGACGCCGCCGCCCGCGTGGCCGCCAACATGTCCCGGAAGATTTCCACCAGCCAGCTCAACGACGCCATGCTGCCGGAAATCGAGAACTACCCGCCGCCGGCATGGAAGGGTAAATACATCAAGATCAAATATGTGACGCAGCTGCCCACGCGCACTCCCCAGTTTGCTTTCTTCTGCAACTTGCCGCAGTGGGTGAAGGACCCCTACAAGCGCTTCCTGGAGAACAAGCTCCGCGAGCACTTCGACTTCGAAGGCTGCCCCATCCAGGTATATACACGAGCTAAATAATTTATGTTTGACGCAGAAAAAGTAAAGGACGCGTGCGTCCAGTGGATCCGCGACTGGTTCGAGGAGAATGGTAAAGGTTGCAATGCCGTGGTAGGCATTTCCGGAGGCAAGGACAGCAGCGTCTGCGCCGCCCTGTGCGTTGAGGCTTTGGGCAAGGACCGTGTCATCGGCGTTACCATGCCCAACGGTGTCCAGCCGGACATCGACGACTCTGTCAAGCTGATCGAACATCTGGGAATCAAGCGGTATGACATCAATATCGGTTCCGCCTTCCAGGCCCTCATGGCCGAGGTGGAGGACAAGCTGGGGCATCCGGCCAGCGCCCAGACGCGCATCAACATGGCCCCCCGCCTGCGCATGACGTCCCTGTATGCCATTTCCCAGAGCAACAACGGCCGTGTGGCCAATACCTGCAACCTCTCCGAGGATTGGGTGGGTTACAGCACCCGCTACGGAGATGCCGCCGGCGACTTTTCTCCGCTGGGCGGCCTCACGGTGCAGGAGGTGAAGGCTATCGGCAAGGTTCTCGGCCTGCCCGGCGACCTTGTGGAAAAGGCCCCTTCCGACGGCCTTACCGGCAAGACGGACGAGGATAATCTGGGCTTTACCTACGCGGTGCTGGACAAGTACATCCGTACGGGCGTGTGCGAAGACCCGGCCGTCAAGGCTTTGATCGACCGCAAGTACGCGATGAACCAGTTCAAGCTGAAGCCCATCCCGCATTTCGATCCGAAATTTTAGATTTCATCATCCCCGGTATTCTTACCGGGGATTTTTTTGTTATATTTGTAGGGATATGGGAGATAGGGATTATATGGACCTCCTGGAACTGCAGGCCAGGATCAAGGAGAGCGTCGCAGACGCCTTCCCCGGAAAGTACTGGGTCAAGGCCGAAATCGCCTCCTGGAGTCCCCGCTCCAACGGTCACTGCTACCTGTCCCTGGTACAGACCCGGGGAGGCAAGTCCGTCGCGGAATCCCGTGCCATGATCTGGAAGTGGAACTATCCCACGCTCACCCGTTATTTCGAAGAAGCCACCGGCCAGCGCCTGCAGGCCGGCATCACCGTGCTGGTTCGCGTACAGGTCGCCTTCAGCGAGCTGTACGGCATGGCCTTGTACATTGACGACATCGACGCCGCCTTTACCCTGGGCGAACAGGCCCTGGAACGCAAGCGCAACATCGAACGCCTGCAGAAGGACGGCTACATGGACATGCAGAAGGAACTGGCCCTGCCGGATATCCCGTACCGCCTGGCCGTGATCACATCCAAGACCGCCGCCGGTTACCAGGACTTCCGCAACCATCTGCTTGACAACCCCGAAGGCTATGCCTTCCGGCTGGACCTGTTCGAGGCCCTCATGCAGGGAGAGCAGGCCCCTTCTTCCATCATGGCGGCTCTGGCCGAAGCATCGGCCCGGGATTACGACGCCATTCTCATCCTCCGCGGCGGCGGCAGCGAACTGGATCTGGCCTGTTTCGACGATTACCCCCTGGCGGTGTCCATTGCCACATGCCCTGTGCCCGTGGTGACGGCTATCGGCCACGACAAAGACGTGCATATTGCCGATATGGTGGCGCACCAGGCCGTAAAGACGCCCACCGCCCTTGCGGATCTTTTCCTTGGCGCTCTCAGGGCACAAGATGCCGCTCTGGATGCTCTCCGGGACCGTATCGCCGGGAGCCTCCTGCATCTGGTTTCCCGCGAAGAGCTGCGCATCAAAAGCGCGGACTCCGCCTTGCGCAGTGCCGTCCAGCGCCGTATCGGTGCGCTGGAGATGCTGCTTCAGCGCAGTATCGGCCGCATCTCGAAAGGGCTTACGCAGAAATATGCCGATGTGGCCCGCCTCCGGGACGCCGCCCTGCACCGCCTGCAGTTCGCCGCGCAGGCCCGTTGCAGCGCGGAATACTCGGCCCTCGCCCTCAAGGAGGCCCTCATTACCGGCTCGGACCCCCGCAAGATTCTCTCCCTGGGCTATGTGCTGGTCACCGGCAAGGACAACAAGGTTCTCAAGACCGTAGGCAAGGTGGCCGTGGGAGACCGCATCGGGGTGCGTTTCCAGGACGGCTCCCTGCTGGCCAAAGTAGATGAAGTTTTCAGTGAAACAACAGATAAATCCCAAACCGCATGAGTGAGAAGTTTGATTACGCAAAGGCCATTGCCGAACTCGAAGAAATAGCCCGGAAGGTAGAGAATCCGGAAACCAAACTGGACGATATCGATGCCCTGGTGGTCCGTAGCAAAGAGCTGCTCAAGCAGTGCCGGGAGTACCTCAGGACAGTCAAGGATAGAATAGATTCCCTGGACGAATAACCCTTAGCCCGGAAAACTATGAAAAAGATCTATCAGACGGACCCATGGCTCGAACCCTTCAGGGGCGCCATTGACGCCCGTCATCAGCGCATAGAAAATACTTTCCGCCACATAGCCGGCGACGGTCTCCTGAAGGATGCCGTGAACAACCACATGTACTTCGGCCTGCACAGGACCGGAGACGGCAGCTGGGTGTTCCGCGAGTTCGCCCCCAACGCCAGCAAGATTTACCTGATTGGGGAATTCAATAACTGGAAACGCATCGACGCCTACGCCCTGCAGCCCCTGGGCGGCGGCAACTGGGAACTGAAGCTGCCGGAGATGTTCCTGCATCACGGACAGCTCTACAAGCTGTTCATCGAATGGCCGGGCGGTGGCGGCGAGCGCCTTCCTTCCTACGCTACCCGTGTGGTTCAGGATCCCGTTTCCAAGGTGTTCTGCGCCCAGGTCTGGGACCCAGCCAGGCCTTATGTCTGGAAGCACGGCCACGCCGGAAGGCGCCCCCATCCCATGATTTACGAGTGCCATATCGGCATGGCTTCGGAGGAAGAGAAGGTGGGGACTTTTGACGAGTTCCGCCGGAACGTTCTTCCGCGCATTAAAAAACTGGGCTACGATACCATCCAGATTATGGCCCTGCAGGAGCATCCTTACTACGGTTCCTTCGGTTACCAGGTGAGCAACTTCTTCGCCCTCAGCTCCCGCTTCGGTACGCCTGAGGAGTTCAAGGCCCTGGTGGACGACGCCCACGGAAAGGGGATAGCCGTGGTCATGGACATCGTTCACAGCCACAGCGTGGACAATGTGGCCGAAGGCCTCAGCGAGTTCGACGGCCGGGATAACCTGTACTTCCACAGCGGGCCGCAGGGACGCCATCCCGCCTGGGGTTCCCGCTGCTTCGACTACGGAAAGGATGAAACCCGCTACTTCCTGCTGTCCAATGTGAAATACTGGATGGAAGAATACCGCATAGACGGGTTCCGCTTCGACGGAGTCACCTCCATGATCTATTGGGATCACGGCCTGGGCAAGGACTTCGGCAATTATGAGCTGTACTTCGACGGCGGCGTGGATGAGGATGCGGTGATCTACCTCTCCCTGGCCACCCGACTGGTTAAGGAGATGAATCCCGCAGGTTTCACCATCGCCGAGGATGTCTCCGGCATGGCGGGCCTGGCGGCTCCCTTCGGAGCGGGCGGCGTGGGCTTCGACTTCCGCATGTCGATGGGCGTAGCCGACCATTGGATCAAGTGGATCAAGGAAAAACGCGACGAGGAGTGGTCCATGGGAGAAATCTGGTGGGAACTCACCAACAAGCGGGCCGACGAAAAGACCATCTCCTATGCCGAGTGTCACGACCAGGCCATGGTGGGGGACAAGACCATCATCTTCCGCCTCATGGACAAGGAAATGTACTTTGCCATGAACAAGGGGTCGGAAAATGCCGTCGTGGACCGGGGAATCGCCCTGCACAAGATGATCCGCCTGGTGACGGCCGCTACCGCCGGGGACGGCTACCTCACGTTCATGGGCAATGAATTCGGCCACCCCGAATGGATCGACTTCCCGCGAGAGGGAAACGGCTGGTCCTACAAGTATGCCCGCCGGCAGTGGTCGCTGGAGGATAACGAAGACCTCCGTTACGGCTGCCTGCGAAACTTCGACGAGGCTCTCGTACACCTTCTCCGGACAGAGAATCTGCTCTCTGCCCGCCCGGAGCTCCTGGTGGCCGACGAGCAGAAGAAAATATTGATTTTCCTACGGAAAAACTGTATCTTTGCGCTGAATTTTTCTCCCGACGGTTCCTTTACGGATTATGGCTTCAAAGCCCCGGAGGGAGTGTACGTGAATGTTCTGGACAGCGACCAACCGGTTTTTGACGGTTTTGGCCGCTTGCAGTGCTTAGAACATCACGTAGCCGTGGATAATACGCTCAGGCTGTATCTCCCGGCGCGGACGGCAATGGTTTTAAGAAAAGCATAAACACACCGATATGGCTTTTTTGAAATTCAACAAGTCTGAACTCGTCAATCTGTCCTATTCCCTGAACAGGGAAATCATTTTGGCGAACAAGACCGGCGCGTATTGCAACACGTCCATCGTGACTTGCAATACCCGGCGCTACCATGGTCTGCTGGCCGTTCCGGTAACCGCCTTCGGTGGATATCGGCACCTGCTGCTCAGTTCCCTGGACGAAAGCCTCACCCTGCGCGGCAAGCGTTTCAACCTGGGCATCCACTGCTATGGCGACATCTACGAGCCCCGCGGCCACAAATACATTGTGGACTTCGACGCGGATCCCGTTCCCTGTGTTACCTACAAAATCGGCGAAATCGTTTTCCGCAAATGCATCGCCCTTTCCCAGGACCGGAACCAGGTTCTCATCCACTATGAACTGGTGAAGGCTCCCGCCAGCGTAAAGCTGGAGCTGAAGCCTTTCCTGGCTTTCCGCAATGTCCACGCCCTCACCGGCGAGAACAGTGCCGCCCGCACGGACTTCAAGCCCATCCAGGGCGGCGTCGCCTTCAACATGTACGAGGGCTTCCCGGACCTGAACCTGCAGCTGAGCAGCGCTTCTTCCGCCTTCAGGTACAACCCTGTCTGGTATAAGGGAGTGACGTATTCCGACGAAATGCGCCGCGGCTACGACTGCCGGGAGGACCTCTGGGTTCCCGGTGCATTCGAGATGGAATTGGCCCCGGGAGAGTCCATCGTCTTTTCCGCATCGGCCGGAGACCCCGATTCCGCATCGGCCCTGAAGCGCCGCTTCGAGGCGACGGTGAAGAAAATCGGCCCGATCACTTCCTTCCACGACCAGCTGGTGCGCCAGGCCAAATCCCTCATCCGCGAGGACGGCGGCCGCAAGCGCATCGTGGCCGGCTACAGCTGGCTTTATACAGGACTTCTGCGTGAGACCCTGTTTACCCTGCCGGGTCTCACCCTTTATGCCAACGGGGACAAAAAGTCCTTCGAGGAAATACTGGACAATCTCATTGAGGACAACCAGGAGCGCCTGACGCGCCGCACCACACAGGTGGAGGCGCCGTTGTTCCTCACCGTTACCCTGCAGCAGTACATCGCCTTCGGTGCATCGGACAAGGCGGTATGGGCCAAGTATGGCCCGGTCCTCAGGCAGGTTATTGAAAGTTATCTTCCGGGCGTGCGCCAGGAGGTGTCCATGCAGCCGAACGGCCTTCTGTGGGCCCAGATGGACGGTGTGGCCCTTACCTGGATGAACGCCTACATCGGCGGCCGCGCCGTTACCGAGCGTGCGGGGTATCAGGTGGAAACGAACGCCCTGTGGTACAACGCCATCTGTTTTGCCCTCTCCCACGAAAAGAAGGGCAGCGATTTTTCCAGGAAGTGGACCCCGGTCCGGGCGCTCATCGAAAAGAACTTCCAGCCCATGTTCTGGAACGAGGACCTGCATTTTCTGGCCGACTATGTGGACAACGCCGGGCAGCACATGGAACTGCGTCCCAACCAGCTTTGGGCCGTTACCGTGGATAACTGCTGCGTGTCCGACGAGGTCATCAGCTCGGTCATGCGCGTTGTAAACTCCGAACTGGTCACCCGCCGCGGCATCCGCACCCTGAGCCCGCGGGATATCCGCTACAAGGGCGTGTATGAGGGCAATCAGCTGGAGAGGGACGAGGCCTACATGAACGGCTGCGCCTGGCCCCACCTGCTGGCCCAGTTCTGCTACCTGAGCTTCCGTATGATGGGAGGCGCCTTCGTGCGCAGGGCCGAATGGCTCACCGAGGGTTTTTACGAGGACCTTTCCAAGCACGGAGTCGGCGCCTTCTCGGAACTCTACGACGGCGACCCGCCCCACGCTCCGCACGGAGCCGTCTCATCGGCCATGACTACCGCCGCTCTCCTCAATGTGAACTGGCTCATCGAAAAATTCAGGGAGGACTAAACTATGAGAGTACTGATGTTCGGCTGGGAGTTTCCTCCCCACATCGCAGGCGGTCTGGGTACGGCCTGCGAAGGCATCGTGAAGGGTCTCGCCTATAACGGCGTGGAAACCCTGTTCGTGATGCCGTCGGCCTCTGGCGACGAAGACCAGAGCGCCACGACGATCATCAACGCTTCGGATGTTCCCGTGGATACCGTGTCGGAGACCGTGGAAGAGTACCTGGACAAGGTGAAGTTCATCCACATCGGCTCCAACATGATTCCCTACGCGGATCCGGAGGAGTTTGGCAAACTCATCGAAGAAGAAAGGCGCCGTCAGGTGAAGGATTTCTCCATCAGCTACGGCCAGAAGTATAAGTTTTCCGGCAAGTACGGCGCCAACCTCATGGAAGAGGTTGCCCGTTACGCCATGGTGGGCGGAACCATCGCCCTGCAGCGCAAGGACGAGTTCGACGTCATCCATGCGCACGACTGGCTCACCTACTATGCCGGCATCGCAGCCAAGGAACTTACCGGCAAACCCCTTGTCATCCACGTTCACGCCACGTCCTTCGACCGCGGCAGCGTGGACAATATCGACACCCGCGTCTTCGCCATCGAGAAGAAGGGCATGGAAATAGCCGACCGTGTGGTTACCGTGAGCGACCTTACCCGCAACATCGTCATCTCCCGCTACGGGATAGACCCCGCCAAGGTGGTCACCGTGCACAATGCCGTGGACTTCAGCGGCCGGGAGAACGTGCATGTGGAACGGGGAGTCAAGGAACCCGTGGTGACGTTCCTGGGCCGCATTACCTACCAGAAAGGTCCCGAGTACTTCATCGAGGCGGCCGCCAAGGTGCTCAAACGTACCAAGAACGTGCGCTTTGTGATGGCCGGCAGCGGAGACATGATGAACCGCGCCATCCACCACGCCGCCCGGCTGGGGATCAGCGACCGTTTCCACTTCACCGGCTTCCTGCGCGGGGCCGACGTGCAGAAGATGTTCGCCCTTTCGGACGTGTACATCATGCCTTCCATCTCCGAGCCTTTCGGAATCTCCCCCCTGGAGGCCATGCGTACCGGCGTGCCGTCCATCATCTCCAAACAGTCCGGCGCCGCCGAGGTGCTCAAGTACGCCTTCAAGGTGGACTTCTGGGATGTGGATGCCATGGCCGACGATATCTACGCCCTCCTGAACTATCCTGCCCTGGCGGATTTCAGCGCCCGCATGGGATACGACGAAGTGAACGCCCTCAAATGGAACGGCGCCACAGCCAAGCTCAAACAAGTGTATGAATCAGTAGTAAAATAACCGAACCATGGCTACCAAGAGCATTTGCCTGTACTTTCAGGTCCATCAGCCCATGCGGCTCCGCCTGTACAGATTTTTCGATATCGGCAAGGATTCGCATTACTATGACGACTTCGCCAACCGCACCATCCTGCGCCGTGTGGCGCAGCGCTGCTACCTCCCCATGAACCAGCTCATGCTGGAACTTATCGAAAAGCACAAGGGTAAGTTCAAGATTGCCTTTTCCATCTCCGGCAGCGCCCTGGACCAGTTCCAGCGTTTCTGTCCCGATGTCCTGGACAGTTTCAAGGCCCTCGCGGCCACCGGCTGCGTGGAATTCCTGGCAGAGACGTACTATCACTCCCTGGCCTCCCTGGGTTCGGAATCCGAGTTCCGTCATCAGGTGGAGAAACACGCCGCCCACATCGAAGAGGAGTTCGGCGTGAAGCCCACCGCTTTCCGCAATACGGAACTCATCTATTCCAACAGCATCGGCGAGATGGTGTATGACATGGGTTACAAGACCATGCTCACCGAGGGCGCCCGTCACATCATGGGCTGGCAGAGTCCCAACTTCGTGTACACCGCCCAGACGCAGCCCCGGCTCAAGCTCCTCCTGCGCAACTACAACCTATCCGACGACATAGCCTTCCGTTTCTCCAACCGCGGCTGGGACATGTGGCCCCTCACGGCCGACAAGTACGTGAACTGGATCAAGGAAAGCGCCCGGGAAGGGGATGTGGTGAACCTGTTCATGGACTACGAGACCTTCGGCGAGCACCAGAGTGCCGAAAGCGGAATTTTCGACTTCATGCGCGCCCTTCCGGACGCCGTGCTCCGCGACGGCAACTTCGGCTTTGTCACGCCCTCCGAGGCAACCCGGAAGTACAAACCCGTCTCCGACATCGCCGTGGAGGACGCCATCTCCTGGGCCGATGAAGAGAAGGACCTTACCGCCTGGCTGGGCAACGAACTGCAGAGCGAGGCCTTCAAGAAGGTCTATGCCATGACCGAAAAGCTGGCCATCGTCAACGACCCGGAGCTGTACAAGGACTTCGGCCATCTCCAGGAGAGCGACCATTTCTACTACATGTGCACCAAATTCTTCTCCGATGGAGAAGTACATAGATATTTTAATCCGTACGACACTCCGTACGAAGCGTTTATCAATTACATGAACGTAATCTCCGACTTCCAGATCCGCCTGGACGAAAAGCGGGCTGCGCTGGATGTGAAGGAGACCGCTGAGAAGGAATTGAAGATTCCTGCAAGGAAAGTGCGGAAGAAAGTGGCGAAGAAACAATAATAAATGGTTAAGAAGAAGAATTTACAACCGGACTATCTGTTCGAAGTTAGTTGGGAAGTGTGTAACAAAGTGGGCGGCATCTATACGGTGATCGCCACCAAGGCACTTCATCTGCAGTCCCAGCTGGGACGGCGTCATATTTTTATCGGCCCGGATGTCTGGATGCACCGCAGCGGCAATCCGGACTTCCTGGAGGACGAGAACCTGTATCGCTCCTGGAAGGCCCAGGCACTTGCGGAAGGGCTCCGCGTACGTGTGGGCCGATGGAACATTCCCGGAAAGCCGGTGGCTATCCTGGTGGATTACAAGCAGTTCCTCACAACGGCCGACGACATTCTGGCCACCCTGTGGACGGACTTCGGCGTGGACTCCATCTCCGGCAACTGGGACTATAAGGAAGCCGCCGTGTTCGGCGTACTCGCCGGCCGCGTCATCGAGAGTTTCTGGAATTACAATCTCAACGGTGACGAAAAGGTGGTGGCCCAGTTCCACGAATGGCAGACCGGAGCCGGCGTCCTGTACCTGAAAAAGCGCGCCCTTCCCGTGGCGACGGCTTTCACCACGCATGCCACCATGATGGGCCGATGCCTGGCCGGCAACAACCTTCCCCTGTACAACAACCTCAAATCCTATAACGGCGACGAGATGGCCCGGCGTTTCAATGTGACCGCCATCTATTCGCTGGAGAAGAAATCGGCCCAGAATGCCGATGTCTTTACTACCGTGAGCGAGATTACCGCGCGGGAGTGTGCCCAGTTCCTGGAGCGTCCGGTGGACGTGGTCACGCCGAACGGCTTCGAGAACAGCTTCACGCCTGCGACGGATGAGGACTACGACCGCCTGCACGATGCCGCGCGCGAACGCCTGGTCCAGGTTGCTACGGAGATGAGCGCCGAGGAGGTGCCCGCCAATTCGCTGTTCATCGGCATCGGCGGACGCTATGAATACCGCAACAAGGGTATCGACGTGTTCATCGACGCGCTGGACAAGCTCAACAAATCCGACTACAACGGCCGCAGCATCCAGGCCTTCATCATGATTCCTTCCGGGCATCACGGCCCCAACAAGGAATTCCCCTCCCAGACCTCCCATGTGCTGATGAATGCCGAATATGACATCATTACCCGGCGGCTGCGGGAGGTGGGCCTCACCAATGCCATCGGCGACAAGGTGAAGGTCTATTTCATCCCTTCCTACCTGAACGGTGACGACGGTGTCTTCAACATGCCCTACTACGACATCCTCTGCGGTCTGGACCTGGCCCTGTTCCCGTCCTACTACGAGCCGTGGGGCTACACTCCGCTGGAGGCGCTGGCTTTCCGCGTGCCCACCCTCACCACGACGCTGGCCGGCTTCGGCCTCTGGGTGGAAACCCATTACAAGAAGGAGCACCCCGGCATTACCGTTCTCCAGCGCAACGATACCAACTATCAGGAAGTCGTGGATGGTACGGTGGCGCGCATCCTGGAACTCTGCGCCCTGGACAAGCAGCAGCGCAAGGAGTACCGTGAGAATGCCCGCGAGGTGGCCCAGATTGCCCTTTGGGAGAATCAGATTCAGTATTATCAGCAGGCGTACAGCCTGGCTATCGCCAAAGCCGAAAGCCGGCATGACTCCTACAAAACACAGAAAAAGACTATGCAGTACTTCAAAGCCGATGTAACCAACCCCAGTTGGAGAAGCATCCTGGTGACGCGTCACCTGCCGGAAAAACTCTCCCGCCTGGAGAAGCTGTCCAAGAACCTGTGGTGGTGCTGGAACGAGAGCGCCAAGAATCTGTTCCGTTCCATTGACCCGGATGTCTGGCACAAGAGCGGCCACAATCCGCTGGTGGTGCTGGATACCGTGAGCATCAAGCGCTTCCAGCAGCTTTCCAAGGATGAGGACTTCCTCGCCCGCATGAAGCAGGTCCTGGACGAGTTCGATACTTACATGGCCGCCAAGGCGGAGCGCAAGTCTCCTTCCATTGCATACTTCTGCATGGAGTACGGTCTGGATACTTCCCTGAAGATTTATTCCGGCGGTCTGGGTATCCTGGCCGGCGACTACCTGAAGGAAACCTCCGACATGAACACCAACCTGGTGGCCGTGGGCCTGCTGTACCGCTATGGCTATTTCAACCAGCTGCTCTCCGCCCAGGGTTATCAGGTGGCAGGTTACGACGCCCAGGACTTCACCAAGATTCCCGCCACGCCGGTCTGCGACGCGGACGGCAACTGGCTTACGGTATCCGTGGCCTTCCCGGGCCGTACCCTCACCGCCCGCCTGTGGAAGGTGGAAGTGGGCAGGACGGACCTGTATCTGATGGATACGGACTATGAGGCCAATGCTCCCGAGGACCGCGAGGTGACTTATCACCTGTACGGCGGCAGCTGGGAGAACCGGCTCAAGCAGGAACTGCTGCTGGGCGTGGGCGGTATCCGTCTGCTGAGGAAGCTGGGCCTGGATCCGCAGGTTTACCACTGCAATGAGGGCCACGCCGCCTTTACCGGCCTGGAGCGTCTGCGCGAGTACATCGAGCGTGACAATCTGGACTTCACCGAGGCTCTGGAGGTGGTTCGCGCCAGTTCCCTGTTTACTACGCATACGCCCGTTCCGGCAGGCCACGACGCCTTCGAGGAAGGCCTGCTGCGCCAGTACATCGGCCATTATCCCGCCCGCCTCAAGGTGGACTGGGAGACCCTCATGTCCCTGGGTAAGGACAATCCGCTGGATGCCCACGAAAAGTTCTCCATGAGCAACCTTGCCGCGAACATCTCCCAGAACGTGAACGGCGTTTCCATGCTGCACGGGAAGGTGTCCCAGGACATCTTCGCCCATATGTATCCCGGATATCTGCCGGAGGAACTGTTCGTGAGTTATGTCACCAACGGTGTCCACTATCCCACCTGGTGCGCCCGCGAGTGGAAGCCCGTGCATGCGAAGGTCTTCGGCCCGGAGTTCGAGACGCATCACTATGACAAGTCCTGCTTCGAAGGCATCTACAACGTCTCCGACGAGGAAGTCTGGGGCGTGAAGAAGGGTCTCAAGACCAAGCTGATCAATTTCGTAAGGGAACGTCTGCAGGACAATACGGTGAGCAATCACTACAGCCCCACCGAGCTGGTGACCATCCTGGACAACCTTCGCGACGACGTCCTTACCATCGGCTTTGCCCGGCGCTTCGCTACGTATAAACGCGCTACGCTGTTGTTCCGGGATCTGGACCGTCTGGACGCCATCGTGAACAACCCTGCGCAGCCCGTCCAGTTCCTGTTCGCCGGCAAGGCCCATCCGGCCGACAAAGCCGGCCAGGATCTCATCAAGCAGATCGTGGATATCTCCAAGGATCCCCGTTTCATCGGCAAGATCGTCTTCGTTCCCGGCTACGACATCACGCTGGCCAAGCGCATGGTCCAGGGTGTGGACGTTTGGATGAACAACCCTACCCGTCCACAGGAAGCCTCCGGTACGTCCGGTGAAAAGGCGGCCATGAACGGCACCATGCACTTCTCCGTGCTGGACGGCTGGTGGGTGGAAGGCTACAAGGAAGGCGCCGGCTGGGCACTTCCTATCGAGCAGGCCTACGAAGACAACAACTACCAGAACGAGCTGGATGCCGCTACTATCTACCAGATCCTTGAGAACGACATCGCTCCCGCCTACTACAATATAGACCGTACCACCGGCCGCAGCCGCGAGTGGGTGGGCTATATCAAGAATACCATCGCGCAGGTGGCCTGCAACTTCACCACCAACCGCATGCTTACGGACTACATCAACCAGTATTACGAGCCTCAGGCCAAGGGGTCCGACGCCGTCAAGGCCGATGACTTCGCGCAGGCCCGCGAACTGGCTGCCTGGAAGACACGCGTGCGCCGTGAATGGGAAAATGTCCGCCTGGTTTCCCGCAGCGAACCTGTGATCAATTACGACCTCAGTCTGGATACTCCTTACCATGCCGAGATGGAACTCTCCCTGGGTTCCCTCACGCCGGAAGAGGTGGGACTGGAAGTGGTGTTTGCCCAGCAGGATGCCCACGGAAAACTGCACATCGTCGAGGTGCAGGAGTTCCAGGTGGCTTCGTTCAAGGATGGTCTGGCCAGATATACGGTGAATGTGCTTCCGGAGAAGACGGGAGCCTACATGGTAGGGGCCCGTGCCTTTGCCAAGCATCCGCTGATGGCTCACCGTCAAAGCTTTGAGTGCGTAAAGTGGCTGTAGTAACTACCGGTTTTTTTGACGGTGTCCATCTGGGACACCGTCATGTCCTTGAGACGGTGGTCTCCGCTGCCCGTGAGAGGGGAGAGGAGGCTGTGGTGGTCACGTTCTGGCCGCATCCGAGGGCTGTCCTGCAACAGGATGCGAGGGATTTTCGTTTACTGAGCTCGATGGAAGAGAAGAAGGAGCTGCTGCTCGCCTGCGGCATCGACCGTATAGAGGTGCTTCCTTTCGACCGTGACTTCGCTGCCATGACGGCCTCTGACTATCTGGCCTTGCTCCGTGAGCGCTTTGGTGCCACGCTGGTCGTCATGGGCTATGATAACCGTATCGGTTCCGATATGAAGACTGCGCTGGAGTTGGAGGGGGATGGGGTGCCGAACCCTTCGTCCCTCCCAACTCCGCTACGCTCCGTTGGGCCCCTCCCGAACCCCTCCAACTCCTCCGACCCCACCTGTCATTCTGAGCGAAGCGAAGAATCTCCTGTCATTTCTTCCACACAGATTCGGAAGGCCCTGGGAGAGGGAAGAGTGGAAGATGCGAATGCCATGCTCGGGTATAAGTATGGCCTGTACGGGGTGGTCGTTTCCGGCAACCGCATGGGCCGGACCATCGGTTTCCCCACGGCGAACATGCAGCTTTATGAACCCCTGAAACTGGTTCCGGCGAATGGTGTCTATGCCGTTGAGGTGGAGGTCCTCGGCCGGACGCTAAAGGGGATGTGCAATATCGGCGTACGTCCTACCGTCGATGGCAAAGTGCGCACCATCGAGACCCACATCCTCTCCTTTGACCAGGATATTTACGGTCTTCCCCTGCGCCTGCGCTTCCTCCGCCGCATCCGCGATGAGCGCCGCTTCCCTTCCCTCGAAGATCTTCGCCGGCAACTCATCCTCGACCGCGACGCCTGCTCCTGCTGACATCTCCCGTCACAGTCCCCAAACAGGCATTGCCTCTCCTGCGCCATCGGTATCCCATCCCCCGTTGCAGGTGGGGTGGTGAAATGTTGCAGGTGGGAGGCCGTGGTGCCGCAGGTGGACGGCCGTACCGCTGCAGGTGGGCAAAAACCTTTGCCACCTGCGGCACTGGAATGCACCAGTGGCCGATTTGCGTTGCAGGTGGGAGGCCGGAATGTTACAGGTGGGCAAAAACCTTTGCCACCTGCAGCACTGGAACGCACCAGTGGTCGATTTGCGTTGCAGGTGGGAGGCCGGAACGTTACAGGTGGGCAAAAACCTTTGCCACCTGCAGCGCAGGAACGCACCAGTGGCTATTTTGCGTGGCAGGTGGTGCACAAAAATGTCCACCTGCGGCGGTTTGCAGTCCCACCTGCGGCGGTTTGCAGTCCCACCTGCGGCAGTTTGCCGTTCCACCTGCAGCGGTTTGCTGTTCCACCTGCCACACTTCGTTGTGCCACCTGCGACGGTCAGCGTTGTTGGGTGGTTTTTTTGTGACTCTGAGTGCCTGGCGGTGAAGGGTTGGGGTGTTCGGGAATATGTCGGCAGGAAGGGCTGGCTCTCGGTGGGAGCCATGAGGGGTGGACGTGACGGTGGTCAGGGCACGACGGCGGTCGGGACGCGAAAGCGGTCAGGGTGCGACGGTGGCCGGGACGTGACGGGAATGTTGGTAAAAATCGGCCGAAAAAATGTGGGCATCGGCTGAAACATATAAATAATCGGCTAAAACTTTTATTTCTGCAGGGGGATATTGCCGCGCAGGGAAAACGTTTCTATGTTTGTGGCGGGCGAAGGTCTGCCCATAAAACACAAACAGATATGAAAAAGTTTCTTGAGGTCCTCGTGGACGAGGACGGTTCCCTGCACTTCAGCACGGACTATGAATTCCCGGAAGGCGACGTTAGCCAGGAGGAGATGTCCATTTACTTAGAACGGAGCCGGAAGGCAATCAGCGGCCTTGTAGATGAAGGATGGAAGAACAGTAATCACCATCCGTCCAAGGCGATCCGTTGTCTGGCGATGGCTGAAATCATGGCATGTGCCGAGCCTTATGAACGGGCCGAAGAATTCTGGAGTACAATGATGTTCGGCTATATCCCTTACTTCGAAAAGTATGCGGCCAAACTGAAGAGTAAATATGGCTCGGGTGTGTTTCCCGCCGGGTTTCCTTCTGCCAATCCTGGCTCTAAGATGAACTGAAGATGTCTTTCCAGAGAATACTCACCCAAACGGGGAAGGATGGTCGCCTCAGGAAGCTGTACCCCTTCCACATCAGTTTGGAAGGGATGGAATCCGTATTGCTGTGCCGGGATGACGAGGACTACGACCATTTGCAGAAGTCGTTTTACCTGAGTGCCTGGAAAATGGGTTGCAGGGTTGTTTCGGAAATCGCCATGTCCAATCACGGGCATGTGGCTCTCCTCTCATCGGGAATTGAACAGGCTCGCCGGGTTGGCGAACTTATTAAAAAGCGTCATTCCCAATACATTAGTTGGAAATATGGAGACAGTAAACTGTTAAAGAGGTCCGACATCTGCGTCAAGTACCTGGACACGGACTGGTATGTGAGAAACGCCCTGGCCTACATCCCGCGCAACGCCGTCGGCACCGGCGGGCGTGTGGAGGACTATCGCTGGTCCTCCTACCGGGGGATGTTCGTGGCGGGCCGATGTCCTTCCGGCGTCCGCCGTGTGGCCGATTTGTCGAGTCGCGAACGGGAACGGCTGTTCCATTCCCACGAGGATTTGACGGGAGTGCCGTGGGTACTGAATGCCGATGGTAACCTGGAGCCTGTCAGCGCCTGTGATTTCCAGTACCTGGAAAGCGCCTTCAACCACGATCAGGCCTTCTACCTCAAGACCATCGGGTCCGTCAACGAGGCGGAGATGCGACAGATGCTTGTGCTGAACGGACGGGAAAAGCAGGCCGATGTCGAGATGCAGGCCATCATCTCCCGCCTGGCCGAAAAGTGGTACGGAAAGACAATCCTGGAACTGTCCCCGGAGCAGAAGGCCCACCTTCTTCCTTACCTGTATCGCTGCTACAGGACAACCATTCCGCAGTTGGCCCGCTGTCTGCGTATGCCCAGAGACCTGGTAGCCGACCTGATCCCCAAACGGGGACATGGCGACCAGCAGGGAAGTACTCCGTTGCAGGTGGAACAATGAAATGTCGCAGGTGGGAAAGTGAATTGTTGCAGGTGGGCAAAAACCTTTGCCACCTGCGGCGCTGGAACGCACCAGTGGCTATTTTGCGTGGCAGGTGGTGCACAAAAATGCCCACCTGCAGCAGTTTGCCGTGTCACCTGCGGCAGTTCGGCGCTCCACCTGCAGCAGTTTGGCGCTCCACCTGCGGCAGTTTGCCGTGTCACCTGCGGCGGAGGGGGGTGACAGGGCGGTAAAATGAACGGGAATAGTTTTTTCCAAAATTAATTTCTATCTTTGTGCAGACATAGAGCTCGACGGCCGGAAGCGGTCGTCGGCTGTTTTTTTGACAAAGGAAAAATCACAACAATATGGCTATCGAAATGATGACTCAGGCGGGTCTGGACAAGCTTAAGCAGGAACTCGCCGAAGCACTGGCCCAGCGGCCGGTGATTTCTGCCGCTATCGCAGAGGCCCGCGAGAAAGGCGACCTTTCCGAAAATGCGGAATATGATGCGGCCCGTGATGCACAGGGGCTGCTGGAAGTGAAAATCGCCCGTCTGAAGGAGAAGGTGGCGAACGCCCGTGTAATCGACGAGAGCAAACTCTCCGCCGACACCGTGCAGCTCCTCTCCAAGGTAAAGGTGAAGAACCTTGCCAACAAGATGGTGATGAACTTCCAGATCGTCCCCGAAACCGAGGCCGATTTCTCCAAGGGCCTTCTCGCCGCCACCACTCCCATCGCCAAGGCGCTCATCGGCCACAGCAAGGGAGAAACCGTCGAGGCGAAGGTGCCCAGCGGTGTCATGAAGTTTGAAATTGTGGAAATTTCCCTGTAAGATGGCTACCATTTTCACCAAAATCGCCGCAGGCGAAATCCCTTCCTACAAGTGCGCGGAAAACGAAGACTTCTATGCCTTCCTGGATATTTCCCCGCTTGCCAAGGGACACACGCTCGTCATCCCCAAACATGTGGAGGACGACTATATCTTCCACCTGGACCAGAAGACTTACGAGGGCCTGTGGGCTTTTGCCCGCAAGGTGGCCGTAGCCCTGAAGGCCGCCGTCCCGTGCAAGCGGATCGGTGTGGCTGTCCTGGGCATGGAGGTCCCCCATACGCATATTCACCTGGTGCCCCTCCAGACGGAAGGGGACCTGGACTTCCGCAAGGCCAAGCTCAGCCTGGAACCCGGCGAGATGAAAGAAATTGCAGCCAAAATTTTCTCCGAGTATGAAAAGCTCTAAGCTCTTTGCCGCAGCCGCTGTGGTGCTGCTGGCTGCCGCTTGCGGCAAGAATACCCAGATTGAAGGTACGCTCCACGAGGGTGCCGGCAAAGCCGTCACCGTTAAGCTTCTGGATGTAAACCGCTTCCAGGTCTTGGATACCGTCAAGACAGATAACAAGGGCGCTTTCCGCTACAAGCTGGATATCGCCCAGGGGAAACCCGAATTCATCTATCTGTTCTACGGCGAAAAGCAGATAGCCTCTCTCCTGTTGCAGAAGGGAGACAAGGTCCACGTGGAAACCGATACGCTGGGCGTGTACAGCGTGGAGGGTTCAGAAGAATCCCTCAAGCTTCAGCAGGTGGAAAAGGACTACAGCGCTTTCATGCGTGAGATGCAGCGCATCCTGGACCGTTCCGCGAACCCGGATCCGGAACTTTCCCGTTGCTATATCCAGTATTACAGGGACCGTCTCAAGTATGTGGTCACCAACAGTCACTCCCTCACCGTCGTTCCCGTGCTGTTCCAGCAGGTGAACCCCGGGCTGCCGGTCTTCGGACAGAATACTGACGGGCTTGTGATGCGCAGCGTGGCCGACACCCTCAAACAGGCCTATCCTGAATCCCGCTATGTGAAGGCCCTGGAGAAGGAGGCTGTCCGCCGCATTTCCCTCATCGACCTGCAGAACCGTCTGGACAACGCCGACGAGGTGGGCTTCATCGACATCGCCCTGCCTTCA
Source organism: Bacteroidales bacterium (assembly GCA_016288055.1). Taxonomy (GTDB): domain Bacteria; phylum Bacteroidota; class Bacteroidia; order Bacteroidales; family UBA932; genus Cryptobacteroides. The sequence goes on along the minus strand of JAEEXZ010000003.1, from coordinate 40,038 downwards.
ATGGAAGGTAAAACCACCAAGCTCAGCGAATCCCTGGGCAAGGTTACCATGGTCTATTTCTGGTCTTCCACGGCGGAGCAGAAGATGTTCAATCTGGACAGCCTTCTTCCCCTGTACGAAGAATTCCATGGAAAGGGATTTGAAATCTATGCCGTCTCCCTGGACAGCGACAAGGCTACCTGGGCATCGGCAGTCCGTAACCAGCAGCTCCCTTGGGTGAACGTCTGCGACACGCGCGGCGCCATGTCTCCCTACGTGAGCTCCTACGGAATCGGCAGCCTGCCGATGGTCTGGTTCATCGTGGACGGAGCCATCGACACCGAGGCCCAGGCCCGCAACGCCGCCGAAATCCGCAGCTATCTTCGCAAGAAGTTATAATGGCCCGTATTCTCTTAATAGACACTTCTACTGCAGTCCTGTCCGTGGCATTGTCCGTGGACGGGACTGTGGTCCAGGAACGCGCCTGCACGGAAGCCCGTCAGCAGGCGGCCCTTACGGCACCGCTGGTGAAGGAGGTGCTGGATGCGGCTGGCATCGGCATGAAAGATTGCGACGCGGTCTGCGTCGGATCGGGCCCCGGGTCTTATACGGGCCTGCGCGTGGGTGTGTCCACCGCCAAGGGACTGGCCTTCGGGGCGGGCAAGCCGCTCATCGCAGTCGGCACGCTGGATATCCTGGCGGCCGGCGTGGAGGACAAGGATGACTTCCGCCATATCGTCCCCATGATCGATGCGCGTCGCATGGAGGTTTATACGGCCGTGTATTCGCCTGACGGAGAAAGGCTTACGCCCATCCGGGCGCAGGTGGTGGAAGAAGGCGCTTTTGCCGATGAACTCTCCGCGGGGGATGTCCTCTTCGTGGGAGACGGCGCGCTCAAATGCCGGGAGGTCCTGACGCATCCCCATGCGCATTTCCGGGAGGCGTCGCCGCTGGCCCGTCACATGGCAGGCCTGGCCGAAAAGGCCTACCGCGAGGGCCGGTTCGAAAACGTAGCCTATTTCGAGCCCTTCTACCTGAAGGACTTCGTGGCTACGGTTTCCAAAAAGAACCTATTGGCCCAGGGTTAACAGTTTCTTCAGATAAGGGAAGACAAAATATCCCAGATCCCTCAGATGCCCGTACAGAACAGATTCGTTCAGTATGGGCGTTTTTACAAGTTCGAACTTGGCGTTGAGCGTGTCGAACAGGATGATGAGGACGCTGAGGATGAGGGCCGATACCGCGATGGCGAAGACAAAGCCCAGCGCCCGGTTCAGCCAGCCCAGGGAAGCCGCGTCGGCTACGTGGGTGAGCACTTTGGCCAGGCACATGACAATGATGAGAACCCCCAACAGCATCACGATGAAGCCCACGACGTGGAGGGCCGTCTCGGACACGTTGATGTACTGGTCCAGCCATGTGCAGACGGGCTCGGAGAAGTGGTATGCCATATACACGGCCAGCACTACGCCGATGAGCGTCACGACTTGTTCCAGCAGACCTTTGCTGATACCGCGGATGGTGCCGGGAACGAGCAGGACGAGCAGGATGATATCCAGGAGGTTCATATTGTCAATATCAGTTAAAATTGTTATCTTTGCAACCTTAATAGTGTGACAAAATTACTAAAAATATATGACTTTTAAAGAATACAAGGGGCTGGATCTTACCCAAACCGGTCGTGAGATCCTGGACAGATGGAAGCGGGAACATGCGTTCGAGAAATCTCTCGAACTGAGGGATGGTGCCCCTGCATTCATTTTCTTTGAGGGTCCGCCCAGCGCAAACGGCATGCCCGGTATCCATCACGTGATGGCCCGTTCCATCAAGGATGCCATCTGCCGTTACAAGACCCAGACAGGCTACAAGGTGGCCCGCCGTGCCGGATGGGACACCCACGGTCTTCCCGTGGAACTGGGCGTAGAGAAGAAACTGGGCATCACCAAGGCCGATATCGGCACCAAGGTCAGCGTGGACGAATACAACGCCACCTGCCGCAAAGAGGTGATGAAATACACGGCCGAATGGGTGAACATGACCGAGCGCGTAGGCTACTGGGTGGATATGAACGACCCTTACATCACCTACGACAACCGTTACATCGAGACCCTTTGGTTCCTTCTCAAGAAGATCTATCAGAAAGGACTTCTGTACAAGGGCTACACCATTCAGCCGTATTCTCCCACCGACGGCACCGGCCTGAGCTCCCATGAACTCAACCAGCCCGGCTGTTACAAGGATGTGAGCGACACCACCGCCACCGTCCAGTTCGAAGTGATCAAGGACGGCGCCTCCCAGCCGCTCTTCGGCACGGATCCCCATCCTGTCTATTTCCTGGCCTGGACCACGACGCCCTGGACGCTTCCGTCCAATACGGCGCTCTGCGTGGGCCCGGACATTGAATACGTGCGCGTCCTTTCCCAGAACCCCTATACCGGCAGCCAGGCCATCTATGTACTGGCCAAGGACCTGGTGAACACCTGGTTCGGCCCCAAGGTACCCTTCCAGGTGCTGGAGGGCAGCTGGAAAGGCTCCCAGCTCGCAGGTATCCGCTACAAGCAGCTCATTCCCTGGTTCAAACCGGACGGAGATGCTTTCCGTGTCATCACCGGAGATTATGTGACCACCAGTGACGGTACCGGCATCGTGCACATCGCCCCTACTTTCGGCGCCGACGACAAGCGCGTTGCCGCCGCTGCGGGCATCGGCGCCATCATGCCGCTTGACAAGGACGGCAATCCCCAGGCCCAGGTGGACCGCCAGGGCCGCTTCATGCGCCTGGAGGATATGGATCCCGCCTACGCCGCCACCGTGGACCCCTCCTACAAGGAATATTCCGGCCGCTATGTCAAGGCCGGCTACAAGAAATACTTCGAGAAGGAAGACGAAGAAGGCACGCTGGACATCGACCTCTGCGTGATGATGAAGGCCGATGGCCGCGCTTTCAAGGTTCAGAAGCACGTGCACAGCTATCCCCACAGCTGGCGCACGGACCTTCCCGTGCTGTACTACCCGCTGGACAGCTGGTTCATCAAGGCATCGGCCGTGAAGGACCAGATGGTGGCGCTCAACAAGGAGATCACCTGGAAGCCTGCCTCTACCGGTACCGGCCGCTTCGGCCAGTGGCTGGAGAACATCCAGGACTGGAACCTCTCCCGTTCCCGCTACTGGGGCACTCCGCTGCCCATCTGGCGCACCGAGGATGGCAAGGAGGAAATCTGCATCGGCTCCGTCAAGGAGCTCTACAGTGAGATCGAGAAAGCCGTTGCCGCCGGCATCATGGCTTCCAATCCCTTCAAGGACAAGGGCTTCAATCCCGAGGATATGTCCCTGGAGAACTACAACAGGATTGATCTTCATCGGCCCTATGTGGACGGCATCTACCTGGTGTCTGCTTCCGGCAAGAAGATGACCCGCGAGACAGACCTCATCGACGTCTGGTTCGACTCCGGCGCTATGCCGTATGCCCAGGAAGGCCTTCGCGGCCTGGATACCCCCGGGTTCGGTGCCACCGCCGATTTCATCGCCGAGGGTGTGGACCAGACCCGTGGCTGGTTCTATACCCTGCATGCCATTCACACCATGATTTCCGGAACGCCTGCATTCAAGAGGGTGATTTCCAACGGTCTGGTGCTGGATAAGAACGGCAACAAGATGAGTAAACGCCTGGGCAATGCCGTGGATCCGTTCTGGGCCCTTGACACCTATGGCGCAGACGCCCTGCGCTGGTACATGCTCACCAACGCGGAGCCCTGGGACAACCTGAAATTCGACGAAAAGGGCGTGGACGAAGTACGCCGCAAGTTCTTCGGCACGCTGTATAATACATACGCCTTCTTCGCGCGTTACGCCAACATCGACAAGTGGCAGCCCGCTGTCGTCAAGCCCGTTACCGAGCTGGACCGCTGGATTGTTTCCCGCTTGAACACCGTAATCAAGGACGTACGCGCAGCCTACGAGGATTACGACGTAAAATCGGCCGGCCGTATCCTGGAGACTTTTGTCTGCGACGACGTTTCCAACTGGTACGTCCGCCTGAACCGTTCCCGTTTCTGGGCCGGCGAAATGACGGAGGATAAGAATGCTGCTTACAGCACGCTGTACCAGGTCCTCAAGACCGTTTCCGTGCTGGCCGCGCCCATCGCTCCCTTCTACATGGACCAGCTCTATCTGGACCTGACCGGTCATTCGGAGAAGGAATCCGTCCACTTCACCCTCATGCCCGAAACCTGCGAGGGTGTCATTGACGCAGCGCTTGAAGAGCGCATGGCTCTGGCCCAGCAGGCTACGTCCATGATGCTGGCGCTCCGTAAGAAAGTGAACATTCCCGTCCGTCAGCCGCTGCAGAAGGTGATCATCCCTGTCATCTCCGAGAAAGTGCGCGCCCAGATGGAGGCTGTGAAGACCATCGTCCTGGCAGAGGTGAATGTAAAAGAAATGGAATTCATTGCGGATACCACCGGTATCATGAGCCTCAAGATCAAACCCAACTTCAAGGTGTTGGGCAAGACTTACGGCGCCCGGATGAAGGAGATTGCCGCCGCTTTCGCTACGCTGGAGCAGCCCGTGATTGCAGCCATCCAGAAAGCCGAGGGAGCAGGGGAGAGCTACAAGCTGGCCCTTCCCGGCGGCGAGGTGGTGCTCAACCCCGGCGACTACTCCGTCGCTTCCGAGGATGTTCCCGGCTGGCAGGTTGCCTCCGAGGGTTCGCTCACCGTTGCTCTTGATATCGAAGTTACGCCTGAACTGCGCCGTGAAGGCCTTTCCCGCGAACTGGTGAACCGTATTCAGAACCTGCGCAAGAGCTCCGGCTTCGAGGTGACAGACCGTATCAGCACGGTTGTTTACGCCGATGATGCAGACCTTGCCGATGCCCTTTCGGCCTTCGGGGATTATGTGAAGGCCCAAACCCTTTCCCTTTCCATCGGCCTTAAACCCGCTGCGGAGGCTCCCGCCGACGCCGCCGAGGTTGAATGGATGGAGGGAAGCATCAAGATAACCGTTAAACGTTAACGTTATGGAAGAGAACAAAACCCGCTATTCTGACGAGGAACTGGAAGAGTTCCGTGTCATTATCAACGAGATGTTGGACAAAGCTCGTGCAGAGTATAACACCCTGCGTGAGGCCATGACTCATGCAGGCGGCAACGATATTCTCGATACCGCCCCCACGTTCAAGACCGTGGAAGACGACGGTGCTTTCCAGCTCTCCAAGGAGGAGGCCGGCCAGTTGGCCCAGCGTCAGTACAAGTTCATCCAGAACCTGGAAGCTGCTCTGGTACGTATTGAAAACAAAACCTACGGAATCTGCCGCGTAACGGGCAAGCTCATCCCCAAGGAGCGCCTGCGTCTGGTTCCGCATGCTACCACTACGGTAGAGGGTAAGGCCATCCTGGAGAAAACGGGAAAGAACTAGTTCCATGAAAAACAGGGGAAGATTCCTTCTTATTCTGGGTGTCTTGCTAGTGGTCATTGACCAGGTCATCAAAGTCCTGGTCAAGACGCATATGACCCTGGGGGAGAGCATTCCCGTGCTGGGGAACTGGTTTCAGCTTCTGTTCGTCGAGAACAAGGGAATGGCCTTCGGAATGGCGTTCGGCGGTGTTGTGGGCAAGTATCTTCTCACGGCTTTCCGTCTGGTGCTGTTTGTCGTTCTCATCTGGTGGATCAATAAGCTTCAAAAGCGGGGCGGTGTTCCCACGGGCGTGCTGGTGGGACTTACGCTCATTACGGCCGGTGCCTTCGGCAACATCGTGGACTGCCTGTGCTACGGCGTCATTTTCAGCGAATCCACCTACCAGACAGTAGCGACGCTGGGTTCCTATGCTCCCATCATGCAGGGCAAGGTGGTAGATATGTTCTACTTCCCGCTCTGGACCTGGCCGGAATGGGTTCCCGGCCTGGGCGGTCATGTATTCTTTGAACCCGTGTTTAATTTTGCCGACAGTTGTGTAACCTGCGGCGCTATTTATCTGATTCTCTTCCACTGGAAGTTCTTCTCGAAAGAATAGTTTTTTTTACTATCTTTGCAGTCCTTTCCGGAGGTGTGGCCGAGTGGTCGATGGCGGCAGTCTTGAAAACTGTTGTACGGCGACGTACCGGGGGTTCGAATCCCTCCGCCTCCGCAAACGGAAACGGCATCGCAGCGCAAGCTGCGGTGCTTTTTTGATGGCCCGCCGGTGGGAGCTTGCTCACATCCGGTGGGCCAGCGAAAAAGCACAAGGGCCCCCGGCCCGTGATGCCGTTTCCGTTTAAGCCTCCCCTCACAAGGGATGCCGGAGCGCAGCGACGGAATCCCTCCGCCTCCGCCCATGAAGCGTCTGCGTAAGCAGGCGCTTCATGGGCGGAGGCAGGGCCACGGGGCGATTTATTGGGGCTAGTTCGCCTTATGCGCGGATGCCCTTTTTCTTTGTTGAAGGGTGGCGTTATCCTTTAACTCACACAAATCAACGCCGATGCGAGTAAAACAATTCGCATCGGCGTGACCGTTAGATGTGTGCGCGCTACTAAAGGCAAAAACGTTCAAAAGAGGCGTTGTTTGGGTGATTCTTGTCTGTCTTTAATTGCGAATGCTAGAAGTGAAGTGAATAATTCCAACCAATTAGTGACAATGTATTATGGCCATAATGCAGCGTCTTATATTGTAGACCGCAGGACATCGAGTTGGATAAGTTATAATTAATAGCCACACCTATTTGAATTTGCCCTTTTATTGCTTGGTCTTCATTTGTGGAGAAACGACCATGAAGAATACCCGTCGATACTTCTGGAATCATTTCAAATGAATGCATTGATAAGGCCGGAATACTAATTGTGATGTATTCTCCGTAGACGCAATTTCCTTCGGATAGTCCGACTTCGCTAAAATTAATCTTTAATCCAACCTTAGGGAACTGGTATCCGAAGCCTATCTCATATGTGCTAGCATTTGTATTTGGTGAATAGTACTCAGATACCGATGCGATAAAGTGTTGAGAACTCTCCTGAGCAAAAACAGTTTCGTCGTTAACACTTAATAATGCTAAAAATGCGAAGGTGAAAATATAAGCTAGTTTTCTTTCCATAGTCGTGAACTTGCATTTGCGATTGAGAGTGATGAAATAATGATTTCCTTGGTTTCTTCGGAGACAGCAGAATGAGAGACTATTTTACGAACCTCGTTATAATATACTCCATCATTAGCAACTGCGTCAATTGAATCAAATCCAGCCATAATAATACTTAAAACATCAAGCACCTCATCATTTCCTGGAGATATAGTCTTTAGTTTTTCAAAATACTCGTCGATAGTTGTTGATGATGAATAGGCACTTAATACATCGTTAACTATGCGAGTGTCCTCTTTGGAAGTGGCATAGGTGCCTTCAGACGAACGTGATTCGATGGCAACCTTCTCGTAAATGAGTGGTAGAAGCTTTTCTATGCTAAAGAAGAATAAACTGTCTCCGTTTTCTTCATAAAGGTCAAGAATGGCTTTATTGTGGATATAGCCTTCCCCGTCAACTTGAGAAAGAGCAATTTGGGCATCATTAATGATTGAATACGCTGGATCAGAATTTGAAGATGCGTATCCTGCGTCTTTAGTTAAATTCCAAATTAGGGTTGATGCTCCAACGGCAGCAGAAATAGGAGATGCTTTACCCTTTTCAAGACCGGCACCGCCGGCTCCAAAGAAACCTCCGACATCTGCTAATCCAGTGAGAAGATAGGACCACCACTTTGCCTTAGTTGGCTCAATCGTTTTTTGAGGGATACTTTCGTTTAAGGAAAGAAGTTGTTCTTTTAGGGAAGAAAAACCGTCTGCTTCGCAAGCGTGGTGCTTGCAGGTTTTGCCCTTGTCACAGGAAAAAGGCAGGCAAATAAGGGCTATAGCCCCAATTAAAATAGTTTTTTTCATAAATTTTTTTTGATTAGAGTTAATAATGTGGGCGAAATATAAGGATAATTAATAATATATCAAAACTTTATGTCGTGATTGTTCGGCTTAAATAATAGAATCTCATTCTATTCTGCCAAGTTTGGCATATATGTTAGAGTTATCGGCTACGCTCAACTTATGTTATATTGTTATACTGGCGCGACTACCAGTCTCTTTGCATTTTTGAAAAAATGCATATCTTTGTGGTGTTATGCGTAAGTTGCTGTTTATCATTTGCCTCCTACTTACCTGGCAGGCGGCAACGGCGCAGACAGACAGTTTGCGTCTGGGATTTATGGTGCAGGGAACTGTGGTTGATCAAGCCACAGGACGTGCACTTGAGTCTGTACACATCTCCATTCCTGGCCGGCACCAGGCCACCGTCACCAACGCCGACGGTTTCTTCACGCTTAAGAGCGACCAGCCCATCCGGGAAATCATCTGCTCATACCTGGGGTATCGCACCCGTCGTGTCAAAGCGGGGGACATGGTAAACATTTCCCTGCAGCGGGAAAGCGTACAGCTTGACGAGGCTTCCATCATCTCCGGAGATCCCCGGAGTATTGTCGAAACCGCGGTCGAGCGTCTTCAGGACACGTATTGCAAGGAGCCGCAGTTGCTGGAGTGCTTCTATCGGGAAACCCTCCGGAAGCGTAGCCGTTACACCTATGTGGCGGAGGCTGTGGCCAAACTTTACAAGTCGTCCTATAGCGGCTATATCGACAATGATGCCGCCGCCCTTGTCAAGAGCCGTGTTCTGGTGAGCCAGCGCAGGTCAGACACTCTGAGCGTCAAGTTCCAGGGCGGCCCCAACATGGCCATTGCCATGGATCTGCTGAAAAACAGGGAAGTGCTGTTTGACTCACAGGAACTCAACCTGTACCGTTTTGAAATGCTTCCGGCCGCTTACATCGGCGACCGCCTTCAGTTTGTGGTGAAGATGTCGCCGAACGCCATGGCCGATTATGCCCTGTATCACTGCGTGGTGTACATAGACCGCGAACTGCTCACCTTTACCCGCGTGGAAGCTTCGCTGGATATGGCCGATAAGTCCAAGGCAACGCGCGCCATGCTGGTATCCAAGCCTTTCTCCCTCCGTTTCTTCCCGGAGGAAAGTTCTCTCGTGTTGAACTATAAGCTGGAAAACGGGAAGTCGCGCCTGGAGTATTGCCGCACCACCATCCGCTTCGCCTGCGACTGGCGCAAGCGCCTGTTCCGCACGCACTACACGGCCGTGAACGAACTGGTGGTTACCGACGTATGCCCCGAGGCCGTCCCCATCCCGCGCAAGGAGCGCTTCCGCTCACGCGATTTCCTACCGGAAATGGCCGCCCACTTTTACGACCCCGCCTTCTGGGCCGATTATAACATCATCGAGCCCTCCGAGAGCCTGGAGCACGCCATCAAACGCCTGAGGAAGTAGGCTCACGGCCCCGTTACCAACTGTTGCGAGGCGAATTCGTAGTCATTTTCCCAGAATACGTTAAATGTGTCGCCTGATCTTTCGTTTGAGGAATGGGAATGTGGGTAAAGTTTAGTAACTTTGCGGCCGGCACATTTAATATGACGAAGGAGGACGAAATATATTGTTTAAGAGCACTTTCCGAGGGGAGCAGGCAGGCGTTTGAATGGCTGTTCCTGGAGTGGCATCCCCGTCTGGTGGAGTTCCTGATGCGCCTGCTGGGACCCGGATGCGAGGAAACTGCTTACGACTATGCCCAGGATGTCTTCTTCGATATCTGGATGTCACGGGAAAAATTTTCGACGGTGAAATCCTTCTCGGCCTATCTGTTCCAGATGGCGCGTTTCAAGGTATATAATCACTATGACAGAACGGCTGTGAAGGCGCGGTTTAAAAGCGAGGCGGTCGCTACGGGTTCCGAGCTCACGCCTTCGGGAGAATCGGCCCTGTATGCGTCCGAGACGGAGGCCCTGATCCGCCGTACGCTGGACGCTCTGCCCGAAAAACGACGCCGCGTGTTCCTGATGAGCCGCTTCCTGGGAAAGTCCAACGACGAGATTGCCACGGAGCTGGGCATTGACAAGCGCACCGTGGAAAACCATATTACCAGTGTCCTCGCCACGCTCAGAAAAGTGATCAAGTTTGTAGTAGTCTTGTGTGTGTCGGGCCTGGAAATTTACTAATTAGGTGAAATGGAGAAAAAGTTCAACATAGAAGACTGCCTGGAAGGGAAACAATCCCTGGAGGAAATCTGGGAAGGGAGCAAGGCCGAAACAAGCTCCGCGACTTTCCGGGAGCTGGTCCGTCTGGGCAGGAGAATCGATGCAGCCGAGGCCCGCAGGCGCCTGGGCAGGACCGTCTGGACGGTCTTTGCCGCAGCTGCGTCGGTGGCGGTCGTCGCACTGCTCACTTTCTCGCTCGCGCGCAGCAAGTATTCTGCCGCGCCCCTCGACGGCACCTGCAATCTGGTGGCCGATTATGGCCAGACCTCTTCCGTCACGCTGGAGGACGGTACCAGGGTATCCCTGAACGCCGGTTCCTCCCTCCTTTATCCGGAATCTTTCAACAGGAAGAAAAGCCGTATCGTCTATCTGAGCGGCGAGGGCAACTTCAACGTGGCCAAGGATCCTTCCCGGCCCTTTATCGTGAAAACAGCCTATATGGACGTGCAGGCACTAGGCACATCCTTCTGTGTCCAGTCTTACACGGGTGAACATACCGTGCGTGCCACCCTGAAGGAAGGTAAGGTGAAAGTGAGCGTCCCTGCTGCCGGGGAGAAGTCCTATATCCTGGAGCCCGGCATGCAGCTGATATATCGGCCTTCCGGGAAATCCGTGGCACTGGCGCGGGTGGACGCCGAGAAAGTGATGAGCTGGGAGGAGGGCTTCCTGTCCTTCAGCAACGCCTCCTTCTCCGAAATCATCACCGCCCTGGAAAGACGCTTCGATGTCTCTGTAAGCTACAGCTCGCAGCAGGTACACCGCAACGCGCTCAACGTGCGCTTCATGCCGGACGAGTCGCTGGAGGACGCTCTGGATGTGCTTACGCTCCTGATTCCCGGGTCCCGTTACAAAGTGGAAGGGAACAGGGTTTATTTCCTATTATAGTGTAATTTCTTTTGTGCGTTTCATGGGCTTACGCTTACTATAGTGTGGACCCATGAATTAACACATTCTTCAAGTATGAGAAAACCTATTATTCTAACGTTTGTCTGCCTTCTTTTGTGCGGAGGTCTTTTTGCGCAGTCGCAAAAGCTGAACATGCACGAGGGAAAGGCAACACTGGGACAGGTATTCCGTCAGATTGAATCCCAGACAGGCATGTCTGTGGACTATGATGCGCAGGAAGTAAACCTTTCCCGGGAAGTGACTGTCCCGGCCGGGGCTGCAACCGTAAAGGCCCTGCTGGACGCTACGCTGGATGGTGCCGGCTACATCTACACCATCAACAAGCAGCATATTATCATCAAAGCCAAGGAAGCATCCCAAAAGCAAGGCGGTAAGGTGAGCGGCACCGTGGTGGACAACACGGGCATTCCTGTGATGGGCGTTGGCGTTGTGGTGAAAGGAACCGGCAACGGTACTGTCACCGATATCGACGGCAATTACACCATCAGCGCCGACGGCGACGCAGTCCTGGTGTTCACTTCGCTGGGTTACAAGACGGTGGAAGTCACCGTCGGAAAGCGTAGTGTCCTGAACGTGACCCTGGAGGAAGACACGCTTTTTTTGGATGACGCCGTGGTCGTGGGCTACGGTGTCCAGAAGAAAGAAAACCTTACCGGAGCCGTTTCTGTAATCGATTCCGAATCCATCGGCAAGCGCTCCAACGCAAGCCTCGGCGGCATCCTGCAGGGTACGGTCCCCGGCCTTACCGTTACTACGCCCACCGGTCGTCCCGGTGCGAGTGTGGAACTGAACATCCGCGGTTGGAACTCCATCAGCTCCGGAGGATCTCCGCTGGTGCTGGTCGATGGCGTGGTGGGTTCCATGGACAGGGTAAACCCCAATGATGTAGAAAGCATCTCCGTTTTGAAGGATGCCTCCTCCGCGGCCGTGTATGGTGCCAAGGCGGCATTCGGCGTTGTGCTCATCACCACCAAGTCCGGTAGTGACAACGAGGGCCGTGCCAAAGTGAGTTACAGCGGCCGATGGGGCTTCTCTTCTCCTACGACCTCTACGGATTGGGAGACCCGCGGCTATGACGCTGTATATACCGCCAACGTCTTCTCCAGGAATTACGACGGCTCTCAACAGATAAAGTACACAGAGGAAGACATGCATCAGCTCTGGATCCGCCGCGACGACGTGGTGGAGAACCCGGAGCGTCCCTGGGTTGTCCTGGACGATGCCAACAACGGCTATAAGTACTATGCCAACACCGACTGGTGGCACTATTTCTTCAACGATATCAAGCCCTCGCAGAACCAGAGCCTGTCCTTCCGCGGCGGCACCAAGACCATCAAGTATTTCCTGTCGGCCAATTATAACAACGAGCAGGGTATCTTTCGGGCCAATCCGGATGATTTCAATAAGTATAATCTCCGTGCCCGTTTTTCCTTTGACGCCAATCCCTGGCTGAATATCAGCAACAACACCGCCTACTACGCTTCCAGTTACACCTATCCCGGTTTGTCCGACATGGAAGATTCTTTCTACAAATGTACGGCGGGTTATTTCCCTTTCCTGATGCCCCAGACGCCGGAAGGCAGCTTCATCTATCAGACTAACCACGGCGGTGGCGGCCAGACTATTCTGGGCAACCTCAACAACCCGAATTTTAAAAACCAGAACAAGAACAATAATTTCACCAACACGTTTGAGGTGACCGTTACGCCCATCAAGCAGCTGGTGATCAAGGGTAATTACACCTACACCCATAATACATCCACCTCCCTGAACCGCAGCGTGAGCGGAACCTTCGCCTCCCCCACGCGGATGAAAACCGTCGAGGTAACGGCGGGCGACAACGTGGACAAGCTTAGTGAGGGCATACAGACGGTGAATCAGCATTCCGCCAACTTGTTCGCGACCTATTCAGATACTTTCGCCGAGGCTCACAACCTCAAGGTGATGGTGGGCGGACAGTATGAGACCTATTATCACAAGAAACTCTCGGTCGTGGGCTACGATCTCTCTTCCCAGGAACTGAACGACCAGAACCTGGTGGACGCTACGGACCAGGAGATTACCGGCCCCGTGGTCGTGGGCCATGTGCAGACAGGCGAGACGGCCACCATCCTGATCAATTCCAAGCGCCGTGATGCCGCCGGCGGCCAAAATTCCTATGCTTTGCTGGGCTTCTTCGGCCGTATCAACTACGATTACAAGGGCAAGTACCTGATAGAGCTGAGCGGCCGTTACGACGGTACCTCCCGTTTCCCGTGGGGCCAGCGCTACGGTTTCTTCCCTTCCGGCTCCATCGGCTGGAGAATCTCCCAGGAAGAGTTCTTCTCTCCGCTCAAGAGCTGGTGGAACGACGCCAAGATCCGTTTCTCCTACGGTAGCCTGGGCAACCAGCAGGTAGGCTATTACGATTATATCCGTACGGTGTCCCTGGGTACGCAGAGTTATTTGTTCGGCGGTGAAAGATCGGCTGCCGCCACCTTCGGCAATCCTGTGGCCGGCGACCTCACCTGGGAAACCGTGCAACAGAAGAACCTGGGTCTGGACCTGGCCTTCCTGAATAACAAGATTACCTTCACCGGTGAGGGCTACATCCGTGACACCAAGGACATGCTCACCGATGGCAACCCCCTTCCGGCCGTTTACGGTGCCTCCGCACCCAAAACCAACAATGCCGACCTCCGCACGCTTGGTTACGAGCTATCCCTGACTTACCGCAACAGCTTCAAGCTGATGGGCAAGCCCTTCGACTACAGCATCACCGGTACCTTCAACGATTATATCGGTTATATCACCAAGTTCGACAACCCCACCAAGAATCTGGATACCTATTATGTGGGAATGCGCTACGGCGAAATCTGGGGTTACATCACCGACGGTCTCTTTGCCTCGGATGATGAGGCCGCCAATTATGTCGTGGACCAGTCGCCCATCAACACCATCATCGCCGGTAACGGCGGCCTCAGGGCCGGTGACCTCAAATACGTGGACCTGGACGGGGACAATGTGATCAGCACCGGTGCCAACACGGTGGATAAGCCTGGCGACCGCCGCATCATCGGCAACTCCCAGCCCCGTTTCCAGTATGGCCTTACCCTGGGCTTCAATTGGAACGGCTTCGACTTCTCCGCTTTCTTCCAGGGTGTGGGACGGCAGAACTGGTATCCCAGTTCCGACGCCCGTTACTTCTGGGGTCTGTATGCCCGTCCTTTCACCTCCTGGATCCAGAGGGACTTCCTGGACAACTGTTGGAGTGAAGAGAATCCCGACGCCTACTTCCCGCGTCCCCGTGCCTACATCGCCTTCGACAGCAAAGGAAAGCGTTCGCTGGCTGCCGTCAATGACCGCTATCTGCAGAACCTCGCGTACTGCCGTCTGAAGAACCTCACCGTGGGTTATACCCTGCCGGAGGGATGGACCAAGAAAGTACAGATTGAGTCCGTACGCGTGTACTTCTCCGGTGAGAACCTTGCTTATATCGCTCCCGGCCTGCACAGCGACTACATTGACCCTGAAGCCGCCGCCAAGACCTCCGGAAAATACCCGGTCTATCCTTGGCAGAAGACCTTTATGTTCGGACTTGATATAACCTTCTAATGATCAGCGAAATGAAAGCCATTAAATATATTGGTATCTTATTGGGCGCTTCCTTGTGTCTGGCGTCCTGTAATAAACTGGAAGGGGTGCTGGACCGCTTCCCGCAGGATAAACTTTCCCCGGAGACCTATCTTGCCACGGAATCGGAGATCAAGGCCTATACCAATACCTTTTATCCGATTTTCCCCACCGGATACTACAGTGACGGACAGACCGATGCCGTAACGGGCCGAATCCTTTCCAACGAGATGAAGGGAGCCCGTGCTATCGATTCCGGTGACAGCGGTTGGTCCTGGAGCCGGCTGCGTACCATTAACACGTTCCTGGAGTATTCCGGAAACTGCAAGAACGAGGAACTCCGCAACCAGTACATCGGCCTGGCCCGTTTCTTCCGTGCCTTCTTCTACTTTGAAAAAGTGAAGCAGTACGGCGACGTGCCGTGGTACGACCATACGCTGGGTTCCGATGACCCCGACCTGTACAAACCCCGCGACAGCCGCGAATACGTGATGCAGCGGATGATTGAGGATATTGATTATGCCATTGCCAAGCTCCCTGCGGCCCATTCGGATTACCAGGTGACCAAGTGGACGGCTCTGGCCTTTAAATCCCGCTTCTGCCTGTATGAGGGCACGTTCCGCAAGTATCACGCCGGTGACCCCACCCTCCAGACCCTGCCGTCCGATGCCAAGCCCTACACCTATTACCTGGAATTGGCCGTCGAAGCTGCCCAGCAGTTTATGACCTCCAGCGGCTATTCCATCTATAACAATGAAGGCCCCGAAAAGAGTTACATCGGCCTGTTCACCAAGTACAATGTCTCCGAGGGTATCAACAAGGAAGTGATCCTGGGAAGGGACTACAATATCAAGTACAACGTGGTCCATACCGCCAACTCCGATTATCTGTCCACGACCTTGAACATGTGGAGCATTACCCGCAAGATCGTAGCCAGCTACTTGATGAAGGATGGCAGCCGGTTCACGGACAAGGCGGATTGGGAGACCATGCCCTTCGTGGAGGAAGTGAAGAACCGCGATCCCCGTCTGGCTCAGAGCATCCGTACCCCCGGCTACTGCCGTCTGGGCACCGAGACCCGAATTGCCCCCAGCCTCAAGACTTCGGCCACCGGTTACTGCCCCATCAAGTATTTCATGGGCCCCCAGGATGACGTGTATCAGCAGGCCTACTGCGACTTCATCCTCTTCCGTGCCGCCGAGGTGTTCCTGAACTATGCCGAGGCCAAGGCCGAACTGGGTACCATTACCCAGGCCGACATCAATGCCTCCATCAAGCCCCTCCGTGATCGTGTAGGCATGCCCAACCTCGATATGGCTGCGGCTAACGCCAATCCGGATCCGTACCTGATGGCCCCGGAAACGGGCTATCCGAAGGTCGCAGAGAAGAACAGCAGCAACGTGGGCCTTATCCTGGAAATCCGCCGCGAGCGCACCATCGAGCTCCTGGGCGAGGGCTTCCGCTACTACGACATCATCCGTTGGGCCGAGGGCCGCGCCTTCGAGCAGCCCATCCTGGGCATGTATTTCCCCGGCGAAGGAAGCTATGACCTGGACGAGGACGGCGTGGCCGATGTCACGCTCTACACGGGCAAGGAGGCTCCTGCCGGAAGCGCTCCCGAAGCCCTTAAGATTGGTTTGAGCGAAGGTGGCGTCCTCCTGACGAACGGAAATTCCGGTTGCGTGGATTATTACCAGAACATCCGCCGGACCTGGGATGAGGAAAAGGACTATTTCTATCCCATTCCGATCGAGGAGCGTAGCCTTACCCAGGGGGCCCTTACGCAGAACCCTGGTTGGAATGACGGACTTGTTTTTTAAAACTCACTAATTAACAACATTATTATCAAAACTATCATGAAACGTTTTTTCAGTTTAGCACTGGTACTCGTTCCCTGCCTTTTCACCTTCTCCTGCAAGAAGGGTGGCGAGGATGTACCTGCCAGCCCCGCCCAGCTGGGTGTTCAGGTCAAGAATGCAGAGGCAATCTACGAAATCCCCAAGAGCCAGAGCAAGAGCATCGAACTCACCGTAGTGGCCGATCCTACCTCGGCCGAAGCCTATAATATCAGCTTGGCCGCCAGCCAGAGCCTGGTTGCTACCTACAATACGGCCAACGGCACCGATTACGAGATGCTGCCTGTCAGTGCTTTCTCTTTCGTTACCAATACGGTAACCCTGCCCAAATACAACGCCACCTCTTCTTCCTGCGAGCTCCGTCTCAAGGGTGAAGGTTGCGTGCAGGACCAGACCTATGTGCTTCCCATCGCCATCGAAAGCGTACAGGGCGGCACCAACTTCACCTCTCCCGCCGAGAAGGCCGCTTACATCCTCTTCAAAATGGGTGAAGCTGCCGCCGAGGGTGCCGGTACCCAGGCCAGTCCTTATCTGATCAACTCCCTGGACACCTTCTTCCTCATCGACGGTCTGCTGAAGGATGACGCTACCGTTTACTTCAAGCTCACCGAGGATCTCGACTTCAAGGATGTGGAATTCGGTGAAGAGAATCCTTGGAGGGGAATCAACTATGGCGCCGATGATGACGCCATCGCCGTGGCCGAGAAGAGAGGTATTGTCTTTGATGGCAACAATCATAAGATCAGCAACTTCAAGGCTGGTGCTCCGCTGTTCTACATCCTGGTGGGCAGCGTAGAGAATCTCACCATTGAGAATGCCGAGATCGACGCAGAGGTGGCTAATGCCGGCGCCGTGCTTGTGGGTGTCGGCGGTGCAGGCCAGGAAGATACCGGCATTACCGGTGAGGCCAATATCAAGAACGTGACCATCAAGAATTCCAAGGTTGAAAATGATCGTAAGCGTTCCGGCGGCCTCATCAGCTGGCTGAAGGGCGGTTCCATCGAGAATGCTACCGTGGAGTGCGAAGTGAAAGGCAGTGAAGCCCAGGTGGGTGGTTTAGCCGGCCGTGTTTCCAACGGCTCCCTCATCAACTGTAGCGCAAGCGGTAATGTCACCAATGCCTCTGCTTATTCCGGTGGTCTCGTGGGTATCGTGGTCAACGCCACCATCAAGGGTTGCCACGCTACCGGCAATGTCGAACACACCACCACCAGCTATACCCGTGGCGGTGGCCTCATCGGCCAGATTGACGGTAACGTTACCATCGAGAAGAGCTATGCTACCGGTAATGTGACCGGTGTTAGCCACATGGGTGGCGGTCTGGTCGGTGTCATTGGTGCCGAGGGTGTGACCGTTTCCATCAGCGAGTGCTATGCTACCGGCAACATTTCCCTGCCCACCAGCGGAAACTTCGGCCATGGCGGCGGTCTCCTGGGTACGGTGAACGCCAAAGACGCTACCGTCACCATCGAAAACTGCTATGCGACCGGCTCCATTACCGTCCGTCGTTATAGTGGTGGCTTCGTGGGCTCCCTCTTCCAGTCCGACAAGCCTTGCAAACTGCTCAAGATTACCAACTGCTATTCCACTTCCGACCTCAGCGGCATCGGTCTCCAGGAGCGTTGCGGCATGGTGCTGGGCCTGAAGGATGCCGGTACGGTGGAGTGCACCGGTTTCGTTTCCTGGAACACTGGTGACTGGCCTTTCAGCTACAATGACGCCGTGTCTGTGGAAGGCAACTATGATGGCAAAGAGGGTACCGTTTCCCAGCAGGCCAAGGCTCTTGGCTGGAGCGAAAGCATCTGGGATCTCACCGGTGACCTTCCTAAACTGAAGAATGTAAAATAAAATGAAAGGGAAGTTATTGCTTCTTATATCGCTGACTGCTCTTACCCTTGCCGCTTGTGGCAAGGGCGAGAGCGGTGGTGATTCTGCCCCTACCCCCGTTATCAGCAGTGTCTCGACGGACTATGAGGGCAACAAGGTGGTGGCTGGTAAACCTGTAACCCTGAACGGCAGCAACTTCAGCGCCGTAGCCGCGGAGAACAAAGTGGTATACGGTCTGGGCTGGGATGCAAAGTCTATTGCGGTCAATGAAGCGGCCGAAGACCACTTGTCGTTCATCGCTCCTGAGATACAGGGTACTAAGTTGAGCGTACGTGTTTCCACCAAGGGGAAGGAGTCCAATTCGGTGGTTCTGGAATACATAGAAGAACCGGAGCCTGAGAAGCCCTGGGATCCTACGCCTACGGTGGACTTTGTGGAACTGGGCGGAACGAAGAAGACCATCGTGGACGGTGTGGAATGGACCACCTTCCATGGCAAGTGGGAAGGCCAGGTACGTAACATCAATATTGTCAAGTCTACGCTCAACGAGCACAATAAACTGGGTATCTACTTCAGCTATTACGACAAGACGTATCCGGAGGGGTATCCTACATGGAATTCTGAAACAGAGGATCCCCGTGACCTGGACAAGAAGTGCATCTACCTGGATGCCCTCATCGGTACCAACGGTCCCATGGCCTGCTGCCATTTCGTCCGTGTGAACGGTGACATCATGAGGACTCCCACCGAGACAAGCCCCTGGGTCGCCAACTGCGCCATCACCATTGACGGTGACGTGGTGGATATCGTTCAGGTGAAGGATAATTTTGCCGCCAAGAAACTTACCAACAGTACGGTTGGCTGCGCCGGACCGCTCCTGGTATGGAAAGGCGAAGTCCAGAAGGCCACGGATGAGTGGAAGAAGGCCGATACGGACAACTGGCTGGGGGATACGCATCCCCGTACGGCCATCGGCCTTTCCAAGGACGGGAAGACCGTATTCCAGGTAACTGTTGACGGCCGCTGGACCAAGTATGCCGACCAGCGTGCCATCGGCATGTCCACCGACCTGCTGGGCAAGCTGATGCGTGCCCTGGGCTGCTACAAGGCCATGAACTTCGACGGAGGCGGCGGAACCGCCATGTGGGTTTACGGCGAGGGCAACGCCCGCAACATCGTGAACCGCGTGAGCGAGAACCGCACCGACTACGCTACCGGCAAAACCTGGATTTGGGACTGGGACGGTACCCAACTCCGTCCTACCGGCAACGCCGTCTATATCAAGAGCGATCTGAAAAAGTAACGCGGCATGTCGCGTAAGAGATACGCATTCGGTTATTTATTTGTGTTGTTAGCCTTATCGTGCTCCTGCCCTCAGGGCGGGAGCCGGTTTGGCAATTTAACCCCTGTGTCACCTCTTTTCGTGGACTTGCTGGGCAATAGCGACTTCCCGCTGGAAGTGTGCAGCCTCAGCCGCACTGACAGCACGGTCACGGCCCGTTACCGGTTCTATTCCGAAGACTGCCTCTGCAGCGCCGGTCCTGTCCTGTTCTTCGACAGGTCGCGAGACTGGGACGTAACAGTGAACGGAACGCCGATGGGCCGCTCCGTGGCCGTCTCCGGCGTGGTGCAGGAAGGAGAGAACGTCATCGAGCTGCGCGGAAGCGGGGAAGTGCCGCCGCTGTCGCTGGTGGGCGAATTCAACGTAATCCGCGCCGGAGACGGACAAAGCTGGATCGTCCGCAGCGCGAAAGTGCCCGCCCCGGGCCGGCTGGCTCCTCAGGGCCTGTCTTTTTACTCTGGGGAAGTCTGTTACAGACGCGATTATGAACTCTCCGGGGATGGGGGGAAGCATATCCTCCGCATTCCTGTCTGGAAAGGTACGTCCTGTGTGGTACAGGTGAACGGCATCAAAGTGGCCGACGTTACCCGCGAAAGATTTAAAATGGATGTCGGCCCATACCTGAGTCCCGGCACCAACACGCTGGAGATTTACATCACCGGCACCGACGGAGACTTCGGTCTCCTCAAGGATTTTAGCCTTGAATAAACTACTCACAAATAACACTATTTATTATGACCAAGAACGTGTACGAGGCGCCTGAAATGGCGATCATCCCCCTCGTTATGGAGCAGTGCATCGCCGCAAGCACTACCGATGCCCTCCAGGAAATGAATGAAAATTCCATCTTCGACGAATCATTCACCAGTCTCCTCTAACCCCGAAAGCGCCATGAAAAAGAACTTGATTTTTGCCGCTTTCGCAGCGGTCTCCGTGCTCTCCTGCTCCAAGGAAGTTTACATCCCCGCCGAGGTTGCTCCCGTGACCATCCAGGCCTCCATCGCCGACCTCGCCACGAAGGTCTCCTTCGACCCCACCTACGAGTCCCTGAAGCCGACGTCCATGGCCCTCACCTGGGCCGATGGCGACCAGCTCCGCGTCTATAACCACGCCGACCATACCCAGTATTCGGACTTCACCCTTGCCGCCGGCAGCATCGGCCAGAAGACCGGCGTCTTCACCGGCACGCCCGTCACCGCCACCTCCTACGATGTGGAGATCATCAACGGCGCGGTGGCCTATGGCACCCAGACCCAGCCGTCCGACGGCGTCACTTCTGGCCTGAAGTACCTGGCCTCCGCCGGCGATGTGGCCGACCTCGCCACCATCGTCTTCGACAGCTACTCCAGCGTCCTGGCCATCACGGCGAAGATGCCTTCGACGGAGGTTGCCGCCGTCATCAAGTCGGTGGATGTCACTGCCAATGCGGACATTTTCAATGGAGGAAATACCCTTTCCATCACCTTTGACACGGTAGGCGATGCCGACGCCGACGGCGTCCTGCACTTCTTCGCCACCCTGCCCGTGGGCGCCACGGCCCTCCCGAACGGGACCTCCCTCCTGCTCCAGTTCAACGCCCCCGGCGAGTCTCACGACGTGTACACCCGCTACATTGAACTGCCCGTCGGTTCCTTCACCGCCGGTAAACTCAACACCATCAACGTCAACGCCACCCAGTCCGCCCGGCACGCCGGTGCCCCCACCTGCGACGGCACCACCTCCGCCAATGCCTACCTGATCGGTGATAAGTACCAGATGGCGGAGATTTCGAATCTGTTGTCCACGGCGAGCAAGAAGTACTTCAAGTTTGTGGATGATATCACTGTCACAAGCTGGTCCAGCATTGATTGCAATGCCAAGGGTGCCATTGTGCTGGATGGCAACAACAAAACGATCTCCGGCCTCAAAGCGCCTCTTTTCTCTTTCCTGGACGGAGAAGTATCGAATCTGAATATCACCAATGCCGAAGTCAGCTCAACCGGCAATTATTATGGCGTATTGGCCAGAGCTGTGGAATCTGATAAGCAATGTGTCCTCACGAACGTTTCCGTGACCAACAGCACTGTTACGGCAGGTGGCTCTTCCGGCGGTTTGATTGGAAGAATCAGCGCTACTGAAACGTGCACGCTGACTAACTGTTCCGCTGAGGTAGATGTGACGGGAACAGGTTATTATACGGGCGGCTTTGTCGGAGTGGCCAACAATGTTTCCTTCATCCACTGCGCGGCTACGGGGAAAGTTAATTCCGGGGCACATTATGCAGCAGGCTTTATCGGCCATGCTACGGGTGTCATTCTGGTGGACAGATGTTATTCCACCTGTGATATCGCTCTTACTGTCACCAACATGGCAAACCATGGCGGACTTATTGCGTGTGTGTCTGCTACGGGTGATTTGACGATCAGGAATTCCTATTCGACCGGTCAGATTGGAACCGATACTTACAAAACGCGTCGTTGGTGCAGCGGTATTCTTGGAAGTCCTGCAGCAGGATCAAAAGCCACCATTACGAATTGCTACTCGACTTGTACGATTGTTTCGGCCAACCCTAACCTCGAAGGTGCCATTGTCGGCAACAATTCGAGCACGGATATAACCTGCTCCGGTTTTGTCGGCTGGACAACCATTACAAAAATGGCCGGCAATGGTAATGCGGTGCCAACTAACGGTAACTACCTGGGCACGGAAGGGACCATCTCGGCCCATGCTGCCACCCTGGGGTGGGATACCAATGTCTGGGACTTGACCGGAGACGTGCCTACTCTGAAATAAGGCGTTTTTGTTAAAGCGCTCACTGTGAGCGAATTGTCGATTCTCCTCCCTGCCGTAGAGCAGGGAGGAGAATTTGTTTCTGTTTTATAATCAAGTAGTTAGCGAAAACGGGGCGAGTTTTGTGTGTATCCCCGGCTAATACTTACATTTGTATGTAACACCAATCCGATATGAACCACTTCAAAGCCATTGTTTCGCTTGTACTGATACTTGTTTGCGGCCTCGCGCAGGGCCAGAACCAGAATGCAGGTACGTTTTACGTGTATGACCAGGCGGCCCTGCCGGCTGTGACTCCTGCCCCGGAAGGTTATCGGCCCGTTTACATCAGCCACTTCGGCCGGCACGGGGCGCGGTATTGCACCAGCGAGTACGATGCGGTCTATGGATGGTTCTCCAAGGCCTCTGCGGAAGGCCTCCTTACCGAAGAAGGTAAGGCATTTTTCAAGCGTTATGAGCCGTTCTACCAGAAGGTGAAGCTCTGCAAGGGCAATCTGAACCAGACGGGAAAGGAGCAGCAGCGCGGCATCGCCGCCAGGCTGTTCCAGCGTTTCCCCGAAGTGTTCGAAGGCCCCACGCACGTGGAAGCCGTCTCCACCGAGTCGGCCCGCGTCATCATGAGCATGTGGAACTTCCTTTCGAGCCTGCAGTCGCTGGATAAAGAAATAGACATGAATGCCGATGCCTCGGCCAAGTATGCGGCGTGGTTGCAGCCCAGTCTGTCATCCAACCCGTACCTGATAAAAGATGCGTTTAACAATGGAAAGGTGGCCGAGGAGGCATTCAGCGTCTATTTCGATCAAACAGTTCCGTGGAAGGACATCATCGGGAAGTTCTTTACTTCCGCCGCCTGCGTGGATTCCCCGGAACGCTTTCTGGACGCGCTCGTTGCCGTTGTGGTGAGCGCGCCGTTTGACGGTGTGCTTTCCCCGGAGGATGTGGAACAGATCTGGAGGGGACTGTCGGCCCGCTACTTCCTGGATGTGGCCCGCTTTAAGGGTTCGCAGAATCACCGTGTGGATTATGCGGCCTTTACTCTCGGCCAGATGATCGAATCGGCCGATGCCGATATCGCCTCGGGCGCCACGCAGCTGCGGTTGCGTTTCGGCCACGATTCCGGCATCGCGCCGCTGATGGTGCTGCTGGACGCGAATGGCTTCGGCCGTACGGCCTCTTCCTTTGAGGAAAGCCTGGAGATTTTCCCCAATTACAATGTTCCCATGGCGGCCTCGGTCCAGATGGTCTTCTACCGGAATTCCCGTTCCGACATCCTTGTGAAGGTCCTTGTGAACGAACAGGAAGCCACCCTTCCCCTGGAGGCAGTGGAGGGCCCCTACTATAGCTGGGAGGCCTTCAAGGCTTATTATCGGCCCATAGTCCGCGAGGCCCGGCGCCGTATCGAAACCGCCGAACCCCTTGCCGCCTTGAAGCAGGTGGACTGGGGATGGAAGGCCGTCGATGGAACGCAGGTAGAGGTGGGAAACGCTTCGGTGGAGGTTTTCGGCTCTACGCAGAACATTTCCCTTGTCCGCTTCCCGATGTGGGTGCACGGCATCTCTGTGCTGGAATCCGACGGACCGGATGCGGACGTTACCAGCTCGCTGGGGGCCCGTAGCAGTGCCCTGGCGGCTATCAACGGCAGTTACTTCAACATGAAAACCCTGGAGCCCGTCACTTATGTAAAGGATGAGGGCAAGGTCCTCTGCGGGGCCACCACCGACGGCGCCTACCGCTGCAACGGTATGTTGCGCATCAAGGACAGAAAGGGAAAGAAGGTGGATATCGTGTCCGTGGATTCGCTGGGTACGGCATCGGCCGCAAAAGGCTGGAGGGAGGCTGTCGTCTCCGGTCCCATCCTTATCGAAGAAGGGGTGACGGTCCCGTATGAGGACGACGGTTCCCGCAGCTATGCCGGCTTCTACGCGCAGCGCCATCCGCGTACGCTCATGGGCTATACGGCCGACGGATGGATGTACTTCATCGCCGTGGACGGCCGTTTCCCCCAGGGTATCGGCATGACGGTGGATGAACTCCAGGTGCTGTGCGAGTCCCTGGGCCTGTTTGAAGCACTGAACCTGGACGGCGGCGGTTCCACCACTCTCTGGACCCGTGAAACGGGCGTGGTGAACCATCCGTACGACAACAAACAGTTCGACCATGCGGGCGAGCGGGCGGTCCCCAATGTCATCATCGTAAAATAAAGAAAATTTATTTTGCAGATTCGGCAAAAGTTGCTACCTTTGCATTCCCCGAACAGGGGCGTAGCTCAGCTGGTTTAGAGCGCTTCAGTCACATTGAAGAGGTCATCGGTTCGAATCCGATCGTCCCTACCAAGATTTTCAGAGTCAACCATCGCGGTTGACTCTTTTTTTGTATCTTTGCGTAAATGTATAAAATCATGGCCGCAGAAACCCTCAGACCCTTATTCGAATCCTATACCGGGCAGAAGCTCGCCGAAATCACGGAGCTTCCCGCGTCGGGCAGCAACCGCCGTTACTTCCGCCTCAAAGGCGGCAATGTCTCTCTCATCGGAGCCATCGGAACCAATCATGAGGAGAACCACAGCTTCATCTACCTGGCAAGGCATTTCCGGGAGAAGGGGCTTCGCGTGCCGGCCGTGCTGGCCGTGAGCGAAGACGGTGGCGCCTACATCCAGGAGGACCTGGGAGACCAGGTGCTCTTCTCCATGGTGGCACAGGGGCGTGAAAGTGGCCTGTACAGCTCCGTGGAGACGGATCTTCTGCGCCGCACCATCGAACAGCTGCCGCGTCTGCAGTTCCTGGGGGCCAAAGGGCTGGACTGGAAAAACTGCTACCCGCAGGAGGCTTTCGACGCCCGCATGATCGATTTCGACCTGAACTACTTCAAATACTGTTTCCTGAAGGCTACCGGACTGGAGTTCAATGAAATCCAGTTGCAGGAAGACTTCGAAAAGTTTAAGTCGGACCTCCTTCAGGAAGATGATAACACCTTTCTGTACAGGGATTTCCAGGCGCGCAATGTCATGATCAAGGACGGAGAACCCTGGTTTATCGATTTCCAGGGTGGCCGTCGCGGTCCCATCTACTATGATGTGGCCTCCTTCATCTGGCAGGCCCGTTCCCGCTTCCCGGAGGATTTGAAGCAGGAACTCATCCGCACCTATCTGCGTGCCCTGCAGCAGTTCAAGCAGGTCGATGAAACCGAGTTCCGCAGCCGTCTGCGCCTGTTCGTGCTCTTCCGTACGCTGCAGGTCCTGGGCGCCTATGGTTTCCGCGGATACTTCGAGAAGAAGCCTCACTTCCTGGCCAGCGTTCCCTACGCCCTGAGCAATCTTCGCAAACTGCTGGAGATTCCCTTCTCCGATTACCCTTACCTGAACTCCTTGCTGGAGCAGCTGGCTTCCATGCCGGAACTGAACGAGAATCCCCAGGACCACCGTCTGTCTGTCCATATCTACAGTTTTGCCTATAAGAAAGGCATCCCCACCGACACCACCGGCAACGGTGGCGGCTATGTATTCGACTGCCGCAGCGTGAACAACCCCGGTAAGTACGAGTATTACCGCCAGTTCAACGGAACGGACCCCGAGGTGATCAAGTTCCTGGAGGACGACGGTGAGGTAACCACCTTCCTGGACAGCGTTTACAAGCTGGTGGACGCCCATGCCAAGCGTTTCATCGAGCGCAAGTTCACCAATCTGCAGGTGTGCTTCGGCTGCACCGGCGGCCAGCACCGTTCCGTGTATTGCGCCGAGCATCTGGCCCGCCACCTGATGGACAAGTTCGACATCAAGGTCACCATCACGCACCGCGAGCTCAATATAGAGAAAATGCTGTAGGCCGATGAAAGCGATGGTCTTTGCGGCAGGTCTGGGAACGCGCCTGCGCCCCATTACGGACAGTCTTCCCAAAGCACTCGTCCCCGTGTGCGGGGAACCCCTGTTGTACCATACGCTGCACAAACTCAAGGCGGCCGGCTATACGGACGTCGTCGTGAATATCCATCATTTCCCGGACATGATACGGGAATACCTCGCATCCCATGACTTCGGCCTGTCCGTAAGCATTTCCGACGAAACTTCCCGGCTTCTGGAAACCGGCGGGGCCATCCTTAAGGCCCGGGACCTGCTGCTGCCCCTGGAAGAGCCCTTCCTGGTGCACAACGTGGATATCGTTTCCAATCTGGATATAGCCTGGTTTCGGTCGCAGATGCGGCCCGGCGCCCTGGCTACACTCCTTGTCAGTGAGCGGGAAACCCAGCGTTACCTGCTCTTCCGTCCGGAGGACATGCGGCTGGTAGGCTGGACCAACATCGCTACGGGAGAGGTGCGTTCACCGTATCCGGATCTGGACCCCTCGAAGTGCCTGAAGTACGCCTTCGCCGGCATCCACGACATAGCCCCGCTTATCTTCCAGGCCTTCGGGGCGCTGCAGGTACCGGAACGTTTTCCCATCATCGACTTCTATTTATCGGCCTGCGACCGCTATCCCATCTACGGCGCCCTCGCACCGGACCTCCGGCTGGTGGACGTCGGCAAGATAGACACCCTCCCCGAGGCCGAACAAATCTGCCGTACCCTCCTCGACGTCTAAGAAGCGCCGGGAGGCTTGTACCGCGCTAACCCTTCGTCGCTTCGCTCCTCGTCCCTCCCAGATGCTCGCGCTGGCGCGCATCGCATGGGCCCCTCCCCCTCACACGGCCGGGGGCGGCCATGGGTTAGCGCGGCACAAGCCTCCCGGCACTTAGGGCGCTGGATTCAAGAACTACCCTTTCCGGTACTCGGAAGGGGTCATTCCCGTGTGGGCTTTGAAGAACTTGTAGAATACGCCCTGGTTGGGAAAGTGCAGCATGTACACGATTTCCTTGATGGGCTTGTCGGAGTATTTCAGCATGTTTTTCGCCTCCAGGATGACGAACGAGTCAATCCAGTCCGGGGCGCTTCGTCCGCTGGAGAGTTTCACCAGACGGGAAAGGTACTTCGGCGTCAGGCAGAGCTTGTCGGCGTAGAAAGCCATGCCGCGTTCCTCGTTATGATGCTCGGTGACCAGCGCGAGGAAACGCTCGAACAGCTGTGTGGCGCGGGCCGATGAAGCGCTTTCCGCAGCGCGTGACTCCTCCAGCTGGCGCATCCAAACGTCCAGCGTGACATAGGTGAAGGAGGTCAGCAGCGATCCCACGATCTCCCGCTTGTTGGACTGCCGCGAGGACAGGATTTTCCGCGTGAGGCGGAAGTAGTCCTCGGCAAGGTCCAGATCGTCTCCCTGCAACGTGATGCAAGGAGTCTTCCAAACACGCAGCGTGTCCTGGAATACCTTGTTGAAGTCGAAGCGGATACTGCTCAGGAATTCCCTGGAAACCAGGGCGAAAAGCAGTTCCGCGTCGCCGATGTGCTGCTCGTTGTAGGCCGACAGTTTTACGATGTTGCCGGGCGTGACCATGAGCAGGGAATTGGGGTGGATGTCATAGCTGCTCAGGTTGACATCCAGGGTGAAATGTCCGCTCTTGAGGAAGAAAAGGATGTATCCGTCAAAGCGGACGGGGTATTTGAGCATGTGCAGGATGGCTTCGCTCTTCTCTACCCGCTTGCCGCTCACGGCACCCAGGATGAACTCTGTCCCCAGGGCATATTCGTCCACGACGGGGGCCAGCGACAGAATGCGCCGGATGTCAATGGTTTGCAGTGCTTTCTCTTCCATGATGCAGATAATAGATTTGCTGCAAAGATAGTCATTTTTTCGCAATATTCTACCAAAAGAATAATTTCGGCTCCAAAATGAGTTCAAAACGGCTGTTTGTGGGCATTTTTGTTGTACAAAAGGACAATCGCAAGTAAACACTGACAAGATGACAAAATATACTCATATGAAGAAACAAATCCTTGTATCCCTCCTCTCCCTTGTGGCCCTTGCAGCCCCCGCGCAGGAGGTTTTAACGCTGGAGGACTGCCGCGACATGGCTGTCCGCCAGAGCCAGGACCTGGAACAGGCCCGCATCAAGATGGAGATGGCCGGCTATGACCGCAAGATTGCCCTGGCCAACTATTTCCCTAAAGTGAGCGCAAGCGGTGCATACCTCTATAATGACAGGGATATCGCCCTCACCAACTCGGACCAGAGTATGCTGCTGCAGAATGCCGGCACCCTCATGCAGGCCCGGATGAATGCCGCCATGTCACAGGCTGCCGGCCGGCTGAGCGCTGCCATGCAGCAGAAGATGACGCAGCTGATGACGGCCATCCAGACGAATCCGGCGCTCGCCGCCGAGTACATGGGCAGCCCCATGTGGCAGACCATCCTGGGTATGCTGAAAGAAACCGATCCCGCTTCCCTGGCCGGACTGATGCCCAATGTGGCCGACCCCATCAATGCCATCGGCAAAAGCATAGACGACTCCATGCACCCGGACCTGCACAACATCTGGGTAGGGGCCATCACGGTGCAGCAGCCTGTCTTTGTCGGCGGAAAGATCATCTACTCCAACCAGATGGCAGCCCTGGCCCAGGACCTGGCCGCGTCCCAGTATGACATGAAGTACGCGGACATCATCGTGGATGTGGACCAGGCTTACTGGCAGATTGTCTCCATCGCTAACAAACGCAAGCTCGCGCAGAACTATTCCGCCCTTCTGCATCAGATGGAGCGCGACATGGAATGCGCCATCGCCGCCGGCACCGCCACGGAATCCGACGCCCTCCAGGTGAAAGTGAAGGTAAACGAGGCCGACATGATGCTCACCAAGGCCGAAAACGGCCTGGCGCTGGCCAAGATGCTGCTGTGCAAGCGGATCGGCCTTCCCCTTGATGCGGAGCCGGTCCTGTCCGACGAAAACCGGGAGGCAATCCCCGAACCGCAGCTTCCGGAGGACAAGTCCCTCGAGGATATCTATGCCAGCCGGCCCGAAACGCGTAGCCTGGAGCTGGCCGGAAAAATCTACGACAAGAAGGCCAAGGTCGTGCGGGCCGATATGCTTCCGCAAGTGGCCGTGGCTGCCAATTACCTGATTTCCAACCCCAACGCCTTCAACGGTATCCAGAATAACTGGGACGGTGGTCTCTTCACTGTCGGCGTTACGGTGAACGTGCCCCTGTTCCACGGGATGGAGAACGTGAACCGCTATAAGAAAGCCAAGGCCGAGGCATCCCTGTACCGGCATCAGTACGACGATGCCCGGGATCTGATCCGCCTGCAGGTGACCCAGCAGCGCAAGCTTTTTACCGAAGCCCGGGAAAAACTGGCCATGAGCCGTTCGAACCTGGACAGCGCGGAGGAGAACCTGCGCAAAGCCACCGTCGGCTTTGAGGCGGGCGTCATCCCCACAAACACCGTCCTGGCCGCGCAAACCGCCTGGCTGAGCGCCCACAGCGAATATATCGATGCCGGCATCGAGCTGCAAATGGCCGATGCCAACCTTCGCAAGGCCGAAGGCTCCCTGAAATAACAAAAAAAGCATAACAATATGGAAAAGAAGAAAAACTACAATCTCCTCGTCGGAGTATTCGCCCTTTTGGGCATCATCCTGGCTGTATCCGTTATCGGCTATATCGTCTCCCGCCCGAAGGATGTGGTGATTCAGGGCGAGGCGGAGGCCACGGAGTACCGTGTTTCCGGCAAGGTGCCGGGACGAATCGAAGAGTTCCGTGCGCAGGAAGGCGACATCGTCCGCAAGGGCGACACCCTCGTGCTCATCGACTCCCCGGAAATCCGCTCAAAGATGGCCGAGGCCAACGCGGCCAGGGCTGCCGCCGTGGCCCAGCGCGACAAGGCTTACAACGGCGCCCGGCAGGAACAGATTACCGGCGCCTACGAGATGTGGCAGAAAGCGCTGGTGGGTGAAGAAGTGATGCGCAAGAGTTTTGAACGAATCAAGACCCTGCATGGACAGAAAGTCGTCTCCGACCAGAAATACGATGAGGTGGAAGCCCAGTACAATGCCGCCGTTGCAACCGCGAAGGCTGCCCAAAGCCAGTACGATATGGCAGTGAAGGGAGCTCGTCAGGAGGACAAGGACGCGGCCGTCGCGCTTGTGGAACGTGCCAATGCCGCCGTGGATCTTGTGAACTCCTATCTGGACGAGATTACCCTTACGGCACCGTCCGGCGGTGTCATCTCTGCCCGTTATCCCAAAGTGGGCGAGCTGGTGGGACAGGGTTCCCCGATCATGACCATCCAGGACCTGGACGACATGTGGTTCACGTTCAACATCCGTGAAGACCGCCTGCATAAGATGTCCTCCGGCAGCAAGGTGACGCTCCGTATCCCTGCCCTGGACAACGCCGAGGTGACGGCTACCGTCTATTACATCGCCGTCCGCGAGTCGTATGCCACCTGGCGTGCCACCAGGGAGATGGGTGAGTTCGATACCCGTACCTTCGAAGTCCGTGCCCGGCCCGACAGCCGTGTGGAAGGCCTCCGTCCCGGCATGAGTGTCATAATGGTTTCCAGGGAAAAATGAGTGCGATGAATCAGTGGTTCCAGGTTGTCCGGCGGGAGCTGCATATCATGCGCGGCCGTCCTATCTACCTGCTGGGTTCGGTGGGCGTGATGGTGGCATCGGCCCTGTTCTTCCTCACGTTCATGGGGGAGGGACTGCCCGAAAAGCTGCGCATCGGCGTGGTGGACCTGGACCAAAGTTCCACTTCCCGGAACTTCCGCCAGCAGTTGGACGCTACCCAGATGGGCAGCGTGGTGGAATTCGAGTCGGTGAGTGCGGCCAGCCGCGAACTGGAAACCGGCCGTATCTACGGTTACGTGATTGTTCCCCGGCACTTTGACGAGGATGTGCAGAGCTTCCGTGCCCCCAAGATGCAGGTGTATGTCAATACGATGTATCCGGTCATCGGCGGCGCGCTGGCCTACAGGGACATCCTCTTCATGGTGAATCTGACGAACGGTGCCGTGCAGCGGGAGGTGCTGCGTGCCAAAGGAATGAGCGACCATGACATCATGGCGCGTATCCAGCCTCTGGTCATCGATGCCCATACAGTGGGGAACGGTCCTGCCAACTACAGCTACTATCTGGTGAACATGATTCTGATGGGCGTCCTCGCCATGTGCGTGACCCTGATCACGGCCTATACTGTCGGCGCCGAACTGAAGTATGCCACCTCGCGGGAGCTGCTGGACCGTTCCGGCGATTCCATCGTGACGGCCATCCTGGGCAAGATGGCGCCCCACACGCTCATTTTCTGCGTGCTGGGCGTCGCGCTGCAGCTGTTCCTCTATGGCCCCATGCATTATCCCATGAACGGGAGCATCGGCTGGATGGCCCTTGCGACGCTCGTCTTCGTGATGGCGTATGAGGCCGTGGGCGTGTTCATCGTCTCCATGGTCCCTACGCTCCGTCTGGGCGTGTGCATATCGGCCCTTTATAGCGTGCTGGGCTTCTCCTTCGCGGGCTTTACGCTTCCGGTGAGCTCGCTTCCGGCGGCCCTGCAGGGAATGTCGGCCATTTTCCCGCTGCGCTTCTATTATCAGCTGTACGTGCGGGAGGTGCTGTATGGAACCGGTTTTGCGGGCTGGTGGCCCTTCCTGGTGTATTTGCTGCTGTTTCTGCTGCTTCCCCTGGCCGGGGCCAGGCGGCTCCATCATGCCTACAGCTATCAGAATTATCCCAGAAATTAGCTATGACTTATGTAAGGAAATGGTTCCACGACTTGTGGAACATCTTCACACAGGAACTCAGGCTCATCGGCCGCGACAATGGCGTCATGCTCATTTTCTGCTTCGCCGGCCTGGTCTATCCCGTGCTTTATAACTACATCTACCGCGACGGCGTGGTGGACGATATGAGCGTCGCCGTGGTGGATCTTTCCCATGGCAGCTACAGCCGCCGCTATGTGCAGAAATTTGACGCGACACGGGAGTGCGCCGTCGCCTACGACTGCGTCTCGATGGCCGAGGCCGAGCAGCTGATGAAAGAGCAGAAGGTGCATGGCATCCTGTACATTCCCTCCGACTTCGACGCGCGCCTGGAACGGGGAGAACAGGCCACGCTGGGCACCTATGCCGACATGTCCACCTTCCTCTACTACAAGAACATGACCATTGCCTCCAACCTGGTCATGCTGGATGAGATGCCGGCCTCCAAACTCGTCCGCTACGAGGATACCCGTCTGTACAATCCCAATATCTCCTTTACCATGTTCTTCATTTACATGGCGCTGATGATGATTCTCCAGCAGGTGATGTTCTACGGGTCCAGTACCCTGGCCGGAACGATGCGGGAGGAGGGCCGGAGCTTCGCCCAGCTGTGCGGCGGACATGGCGTGGGACGCGTCGTGCTGGGCAGGGGATCGGCGTATTTCCTCATCTTCCTGTTCCTGGGAGCTTATGGCGCCGTGCTGGTGCCGTATCTGTTCCATCTTCCCCAGCATGCCGACTGGTGGGACCTGATGATCCTGCTGGCTTTCTTTGTGGCCGATATTGTCTTCTTCAGCTTTACCTGGTCTTCCGGCATCACGAAGCGAGAGACGGTACTGGTGCTGCTGCTGTTCGTGTCGCCCATAGCGGTCTTCCTTACGGGATTCACCTGGCCCACGGAGAACTTCCCGCTGGTGTGGCGGCTGGTTTCCTATGTGTTCCCGACCACCTTCGGGTGCCGGGCCTACATGACGCTCACCCAGACGGGCAGTCTCAGTGCCATTGCGCCGGAGATTGAGGCAATGACCATCCAGACTGCGGTCTATTACTTCCTGTCGTGCGCGGCTATTTTTGCCGAGAACCGTTTGCTGAAAAGAAAAAATACCGTACTTTTGTGATATTCAATATCTCATCAGTATGGCAAATAAACCCCTGAACACCGAACTGCTCGACCGCGCCATCTTGTTTGCGGTGAAGGCCCATGCCGGAACCGAAAGGCGCGGAAAGGGTTTTCCTTACATAGTGCATC
This sequence comes from Bacteroidales bacterium, assembly GCA_016288055.1. GTDB lineage: Bacteria > Bacteroidota > Bacteroidia > Bacteroidales > UBA932 > Cryptobacteroides. Next base: position 6,776 of record JAEEXZ010000003.1, on the reverse strand, counting down.
CCATGGAAGCCATGGAGATTGTGGCTACGATTTCTCCGGACCAGGAACTCCTGGCAGCCGCCGCCCTGCACGATACGGTGGAGGACACGGATGTCACCGTGGAGCAGATCCGGGAGGAGTTCGGCGAGCGTGTTGCCGGTCTGGTGGCATCGGAAAGTGACGTGATGATTCAGGGACTGAGCGAGGAGGACAGCTGGCGTGCCCGCAAACAGGCGGCCATCGACCGGCTGGCCGCCGCCCCGCGAGATGCCAAGATTGTTGCTCTGGGCGACAAACTGTCCAACATGCGCGCCATCGCGCGGGATTATGCCATGATGGGGGACGAGCTGTGGAAGATTTTCCATGCCCCGCATCCCTCGGACCACGAATGGCATTACCGCGGCCTGGCCGATTCCCTCCGCGAGCTGTCGGACACATTTGCCTTTCAGGAGTTCGAGTCTTTGATCAATCAGGTTTTCAAGCATTAATCCATGGCGCACAAGCATTCTCTGCGCGCCCGGATGCGTGCTTTCCATATCTGGCAGGTGCTGGGGGAGAACCCCTGGGCCGTGGCCCGGAAGAAAAAGAAAAAGGCCGATGGCGGCTTCTACACTGGGGCCTTCGACAGCATCCCCTTCCTGAACGATGACGCCAAGCGCACGTTCGTGCATCTGCTGCTCCGGCCGGGCTACATGATCCGTGACTACATCCGGGGAGACCATGAACGCTACCTTTCCCCGCTCACCTCGCTCATCATCTTCTTTTCGTTCTTCGCACTGGTTGCCGCGCTTCTCAAACCGCTGGACACGGAGCCTCGGAAGAGAAATATCAACTTTGACGACGTTGAGGTTGAGGCGGAAATGGCGGACTCACCGTTGGAACGGGACCTGTTTGCAGAGGCGCGCAGGCTGTTGAAGACCGGCTATCAGTACCTGTATCTGGACGAGTATCCGGAAATTGTGACCACCCGGCAGGAGGCGGCGCTCGCCACGCTGGAGGGGACGCTGCGTTCTCAGGGCTTTACGCTGTTCCTGGGGGAATTCTTCGTGCTGTGGCTGGCCCTGGCCATAGCGCTTCGCAAGTTCCGGTTGCGGATGTCGGCCTGGGCTGCGATGGCGGCGTACTACCTTTGCCAGACCAGTTTCTTCATGCTTTTCTATGTAGTCTTCACCTGGGGGCAGAGCACTTCGGTGAACATCCTCATCTTCCTGATTGTGATGATGGTGGATCTGAGACAGCTGCTGGGGATTGGCTGGAAGAAGTGTTTCGGCCGTTCTCTGGCCATCGGCTGGTACTACGGGCTGCTGTATGTCGGCATCATCCTGCTGGTGAGTCTGGCCGCGTTCGGCGTGGCGTACCTTCGGGTTTCTTAGAAGCGTTGCCGCCGTCCTAATGACCGTGTTGGAAAACGACGGGGAAGGTGAATGTGACACGGACGGGTTCTCCGTCCAACATGCCCGGCTCCCATTTCGGGGAACTCGATACAACCCTGACTGCTTCGGCGTCAAGAGCGGGAGAAACGCCTTTTACGACATGGACATCGGTGACTGTTCCGTCTCTGTCAATCGTGAACTTGACCTTGACAATCCCTTCCAGGTATTTCTGCTTTGCCGAAGCCGGATATTTCAGGTGCCGATTAACCCAATTGGCGAAGGTGTTGGGGTCTTTCCCTTTGAACTTGGGCTTGACCTCGATGACCTCCCTATGCGGCTTATGCGGCATAGTCAGGATGGTGGCGTTGATGAGGCCTTTGAGAGTTTGGCCACTTATTTCCATATATGTCAGTTCGCCTTCAACATTGAGAGGCTCTCCGCCTTCAAAAAAAAGCATCTTTTGGATTTGTTCGCGGGCTTGAGGCGTATCGGACAACTGAACAGGAAGGATTTCGTCCTCTTTCTCGTTTACGTAAAAACGAAGGCTGTCCGCATTTTCAATTCCGAAGTAGAAGGCCTGAATCTTATAGCTTCCGTCTGTGTGGTAATCAATCAAGTCCCCAATGGAGATGTATCCATTGCGCAAAACGCCCTTGCCATGGATATTGTCGGCCTTGAGAGTTGTCCCGAATCCATAGATGATGGTTCCGGTGCAGAGGCCATTGACATTATCGGCCATCTTGAAGCGGGCCTTGAGCGCGGCTTCTTTTGCGGCGGCCAGCAGCACCTTGTTATCCGTGGTGGAACCCGTGAAGCCGGGAATGGCTTCGGTGACTTTTCCCTGCGGGGTCACAAGCACTTTTACAACCACGACTCCGGTAGCCTCCGAATGATAGGAGGGCTTGGGGAGGGAGCCGGCACCAGCCACGCCAACGATATCAACAGAGGCAGTAACGTCATTTTGCGCCAGGCAGAGGAATGCAGACACGAGGCATAGCAGAAGTGAGGATACAATACGTTTCATTCTAAGGTGCTCTTTTTAGGTTACAATTTCTACAAAGATAATATATTATGGAAAATGTCGCAGATAGTTTTCGTTTTTTCTTTTGGGAGGTCCGGACTTGCGGGATTTTCTTTATCTTCGCCCCGCTAAAAACCTTAAACCTTTATTTATCATGAAGAAAATCATTGTTGCGCTCTTCGCGCTGTTCGTCTCCCTGGGGGCTTTCGCCCAGAATGACAAGGCCGATAATATCGTAGGAACGTTCCTCTGCGGCAGTGGAAAGGACGCCTACAAGGTCCAGATTGTAAAGTTGGAAGATGGCACTTACAAAGGCGCAGTGTGCTGGACGGCCCATCTTTATGATGACAATGGCAAGGTGAGAACCGACGTGAAGAACCCTGACAAGTCCCTCCGCAATGTTCCGATGGACAAGGTGGTGGTTTTCTCCGGCCTGCAGTATGATGCCAGGAAGCAGCAGTGGAGCGGCACTAAAATCTACGATCCCAACCGTGGCCTCCGCGTCAAGATGACGGCCAAGTTCGAGAAGCCGGGTACGCTCGTTGTCCGCGGCACAGTGCTGGGCATCGGCGAAAGTGTCACCTGGGTCAAGCAGGACTAAAGTATCTCACTCATCCCAGTCCGCCTGCGGCGGGCTTTGCAAAGCTTACCAAAAAAGCGCAATCGAGCAGGCTCGTTGCGCTTTTTTGCTAATCTTTGCGGTGAGTGAGGGATTCGAACCCCCGTTGCGCTCGCACGCAAACCTGTTTTCGAGGCAGGCTCCTTCAACCACTCGGACAACTCACCGGTTGGGGGTTGCAAAGTTACGAATATTTTCGGACTTTGCAACCGCAGGGAGTTATTTGAACCATTCGGTAAGATGGTCTTTGGCGTAGAGGAAGTACACGGCCAGGCCAATCCAGCTGGTGAGGAGGACCAGGACGGCGGTGATGATCTTTCCGATTCCGGAGATAGGTTTCTTGAGAATGTCAAGAACGGCGAGGATGGACAGTACCAGGCCGGCAATGTAGATGATGAATCCCATAATACAGTTTAGTTTTTGGTTTTGACAAAATCAAAGGTAGTAATTTTTTCCAAACATGTCAAAATTGAGTAACTTTGCCGAATGAAAGAAACTTGGCGTTTTCTGAAATTCGTGCTGTTCAGCGCCAGTGCCGGTCTCATCGAGATGGGCAGCTTCGCCCTGCTGAACGAACTTCTTGACTGGCCCTACTGGCCCTCTTACCTGATTGCGCTTACTCTCAGCGTATTATGGAACTTCACGTTGAACCGGAAGTTTACCTTCCGCAGTTGTGCCGATGTTCCCCGGGCCATGCTGCTGGTCTTCGCCTATTACTGTGTATTCACGCCTGTCACCACCATCCTGGGCAATTACCTGGCCGAGGATCTGGGCTGGAACGAATACCTGGTAACCGGGCTCAACATGGTGCTGAACCTGGTTACCGAGTTTCTCTATCAAAAGTATGTGGTCTATAAAGACCAGATAGACAACGCCGTTACAGCGGAATAACCCCGATTCCCGGCCGGTCCGGCAGGGAGAGCTTTCCATTAACCACCTTCACGCCGTCGAAGCGGTCGTTGGCGATGAGAAGATTTCCATCCAGGTCCGCGAAATCGACGAAGGGGGAGAACTGTGCGGCGGCCGATACGGCGCAGGAGGTTTCCGTCATGCAGCCCACCATCACTTTCATTCCCAGGGCGCGGGCCATGTTCGCCATTTTCCAGCCTTCGCGCATGCCTGTGCACTTCATCAGCTTGATATTAATGCCGTTGTAGGCCCCTACCAGCGAAGGGATGTCCTTCAGGCGCTGGATACTTTCATCGGCAAAGATGGGCAGGGGACTGTGGGCCGTAAGCCAGGCTATGTCGTCCAGGCGTTCCTTGGCCATAGGCTGTTCCACCATCACGATTCCGTTCTCCTTTAGCCAGAAGATTTCTTCGAGGGCCTGGGAACGGTCCTGCCAACCCTGGTTGGCGTCCACTGCCAGCGGAACGTCCGTCACCTCGCGGATGGCCTTGATCATGGCTTCGTCCGTGTGCAGGCCCACTTTGACCTTGAGGATATTGAACTTGCCAACAGCCTCCAGCGTCTTTTCCTTCACCACTTCCGGCGTGTCGATGCCGATCGTGAACGTAGTGGACGGAGCCTTCGCGGGATCCAGTCCCCAGATACGGTACCAGGGCTGTCCCATAAGCTTCCCGACCAGATCGTGCAGGGCGATGTCGATGGCGGCTTTCGCGGCGGCGTCTCCTTCCGAGAGGCTGTCCACGTAGGCGAGGATGTCTTCCATCCGGAAGGGATCGGTGAACTGAGAGAGGTCCACCTTGCTCAGGAAGGCGGTGACGGTCTCTACGCTCTGCCCCAGGTAAGGCGGCATAGAGGCTTCTCCGTAACCGGTAATGCCTTCGTATTCGATTTCCACCTGCACGTCCGGGGTGGTGGTGCGGCTGTAACTGGCAACGGTGAAGACATGGGCCAGTTTGAGCTCGTAGGGGAAGAACTTCAGGTGAAGTTTTCCGTCCCCTTTGATGATGTTGAACTTCTGCGGGCCGCCGCTTTTGCAGCCCACCAGCGCCACGCCGGCGGTCGCAAGGGCGGCTGTCCTGAGGAAGTCGCGTCTATTCTGCATAATAGGGATTGGTTAGAGTGGTGTTTAGTCCTTCGTGTTGGTTAATATAGGGTAGAATACGGTCTCCGAACAGATACCGTCCCGTGTTGTAGGCGTCGTAGTAAGGGTCTGAAGGCTCAAAGCTGCCAATCTGGACCAGCCCCATGGAATGCAGGAACCGGCCGTTGCCGATATAAAAGCCCACGTGCGTGGGCCGGGGAGAGCCGTCCTCGCGATATCGGCCAAAGAAGATGAGGTCTCCGGGGACAAGCTGCGCGCGGTCCGTGATGCGCTCGCCGGTGAGGTAGATCTGGCTGCAGTCCCGGGGGATGATGATGTCGTGCATGAAAAGGGCCGTGCGCACAAAGCCGCTGCAGTCCATTCCCTTGGGGGACATGCCGGCCCAAAGGTAGGGGAAGCCGAGCATGCTTTTGGCCGATGCCAGAATGGCTTCCGGGCTCTGGTCCAGGGACCTCCGCCAATCGGCCTCGGTCTTTGCCTCGCTTTTGTGGATGAAGCCCGTGCGGCCGTCGGGGAATTCCACCTTGAGCCAGCAACCCTTCTTCCCAAGGTATTTGAGGCGGTCTCCCGCCACGACGTCGGAGAGGGTGGCGCTCTTTCCATCGGCCTTCTCCTTTACGAGGCCGAAGAGGGCCGTCACCACCACCTTCGGGGCAGCGTTCCAGGCATGATACTGTTCAAAGCTCATGCGGGTGATGCCGGCGTAGTGTACCCAGCCCGTATAGTTGTCCGGAGTCTGGACCTGCGGCCAGGGATTTCCGTTCGTGCTTGTCTCGAGCACATGTACGGGCGTTCCCAGGAGGGCCTGGGAAACCATCTCGGCATCGAAGTCTGCGGTTCTGCGGAGGTTACAGACGGAGATATTGACAACGCCGTACTCCTGGGAGAAGACAGATGTGCAGAGGAGAAGGGCGGCAAGGAAGGCGGTTATACGTTTCATAACCCCAAATATAATAAAAAAAGGAGACATCCTGCGATATCTCCTTTCATTTTATGCTAACCTTGATTAGAAGGTGTCGGGCTCGTTGTTCTTGGGCTCTTCGTTGTTTTCGAAGCGGGGCTTGCGGGGCTTTTCACCCTCGTGACGGGGACCACGGTCTCCTTCGCGGCGAGGGCCGCGGCCTTCACGGCGGTCACCGCCTTCGCGACGCGGGCCACGGTCGCCTTCGCGACGAGGGCCGCGGGGCTCACGCTTGGGCTCCACATAGCCTTCGGGCTTCTCGGTGAGGGCGCGCATGGAGAGGCGCATCTTGCCGGTCTTGGCGTCGATTTCGAGGAGTTTGACATCCACTTCGTCGCCCACCTTCAGGACATCTTCCACCTTTTCGGTCTTGCCCCAGGCAATCTCGCTCACGTGGAGCAGGCCTTCCTTACCGGGCAGGATCTCGATGAAGGCGCCGAATTCCAGGATGCTCACCACCTTGCCGTGGTAAACGGTACCGGCCTCGGGAACGGCGCAGATACCCTTGATGCGCTCGAGCGTGGCATCCATGGCAGCCTTGTCGGTGCCGAAGATATCCACGACACCCTTCGTGGTGCCGTCGCCGTTGTCCACCTCGTCGATGGTGATGGTGGTGCCGAATTCCTTCTGCATACCCTGGATGGTTTCGCCGCCCTTGCCGATGATGGCGCCGATGAACTCGGAAGCCACCTCGATCTGGACCATGCGGGGCACGAAGGGCTTGAAGTCCTCGCGGGGCTCGGGGATGGTCTTGAGCATTTCACCCATGATGTGCAGACGACCCTGACGGGCCTGCTCCAGGGCTTTCTCCA
>JAEEXZ010000026.1 GCA_016288055.1 Bacteroidales bacterium | reverse complement strand
ATAAAAAACTAGATTCCCACGCGGGAGAAGATTTCGTCCACGTTCTTGAAGTAGTAGTCGAGCGTGAAGCAGCCGTCCAGTTCTTCCTGGGAAAGCTTGCCCATTACGTCGGCCGATGCTTCCAGCAAGGTCTTATAGTCCTTGTTATTCGTCCACGCATCCATGGCGATGGGCTGCACGGTATCGTAGGCCTGCTCGCGGGAGAGTCCCTTGGAGATAAGGGCATTCATTACACGCTGGGCGAAGATGACGCCGCGGGTGCGCCAGATGTTGGCAAGCATGGTTTCCGGATACACCACTAGGTTTTCCAGGATGCCCTTGAAACGGGTGAGCATGTAGTCCAGGAGCTCGGTGGCGTCCGGGAGGACGATGCGCTCGGTGCTGGAGTGGGATATGTCTCTTTCGTGCCAAAGGGCTACGTTCTCATAAGCGGTGGCCATATAACCGCGCATCACGCGCGCGCACCCGCAGATATTCTCGGAGGAGATGGGGTTGCGCTTGTGAGGCATGGCGCTGGAGCCTTTCTGACCCTTGCGGAAGGCTTCCTCCACCTCGCGCACTTCCGTACGCTGGAGGTTGCGCACCTCGAAGGCCATCTGCTCCAGGGTGGCGGCGATGAGGGCCAGGGCGCCCACATAGCAGGCATGGCGGTCCCGCTGCAGCACCTGCGTGGAGATATTGGCCGATGCGATGCCCAGCTTCCCGCACACGTAGTCCTGGATGAACGGAGGAATGTTGGCGAAGTTGCCCACGGCACCGCTCATCTTACCGGCTTCCACACCGGCGGCGGCATATTTGAAACGCTCCACATTGCGCTTCATCTCTTCATACCAGAGGGCCCACTTGAGGCCGAAGCAGGTAATATCTGCATGGATACCATGCGTGCGGCCGATGCAGGGCGTAGCCTTGAACTCGACGGCGCGCTTGCGCAGAACTTCCATGAACTCCTCCAGGTCCTTCAGGAGGATGCCGTTCGCCTGCTTCAGAAGATAACCGTTGGCGGTGTCCACCACGTCGGTGGAGGTGAGACCGTAGTGAACCCACTTGCGTTCCTCGCCCAGGCTCTCGCTGACGGCGCGGGTGAAAGCCACCACGTCGTGGCGGGTCTGCTCCTCGATTTCGCGGATGCGGGAGACTTCGAAGCGGGCATTGGCACGGATCTTCTCAACGTCGGCGGCGGGAATGACGCCCAGTTTGCTCCAGGCCTCGCAGGAAAGGGTTTCCACTTCCAGGTAGGCGCCGAACTTGTTTTCTTCCGTCCAGACGTCCCGCATTACTTTCCGGGAATAGCGCTCGATCATGCTTTATTTATTAAGGAAGTTGAGGATATTCTTTTCGATACGGGCGGCTATGTCGTCGCACTCCGCTTTCTGGAAGGGAGTATCGCTCAGCTTTTCGTAGAGCTCGATGTAGCGGTCCGTGATGCCGCCGACCACCTCGGGGGTCATCTCGGGGACTTTCTGGCCCGTCTGGCCCTGGAAGCCATTGGCCATGAGCCATTCGCGGACGAACTCTTTGGACAGCTGCTTCTGGTGCTCACCCTTGGCGAGGCGCTCCTCGTAACCTTCCTTATAGAAGTAACGGGAGGAGTCCGGGGTGTGGATCTCGTCCATCAGGATGATCTTGCCGTCCTTCTTGCCGAACTCATACTTGGTGTCCACCAGGATGAGACCCTTTTTGGCGGCAATCTCGGTTCCCCTCTGATAGAGCGCGAGGGTGTATTTCTCGAGCTGCTCGTATTCGTCGGCGGGAACGATGCCGCGGGCGATGATCTCTTCCTTGCTGATGTCTTCGTCGTGGCCCTCGGCCGCCTTGGTGGTAGGGGTGATGATGGGCTGGGGAAGCTTCTGGTTTTCCTTGAGGCCCTCGGGCAGGGTGACACCGCAGAGGGTACGGTTGCCGGCCTTGTACTCACGCCAGGCGTGACCGGCCAGATAACCGCGGACCACCATCTCCACCTTGTAGGGTTCGCAGCGGTAGCCGATGGTGACCATGGGGTCCGGCACGGCGACCTTCCAGTTGGGCAGGATGTCTGCAGTCAGATCCAGGAACTGTGCGGCCAGCTGGTTGAGGACCTGGCCCTTGCAGGGGATGCCTTCCGGGAGTACCACGTCGAAGGCGGAAATACGGTCGGTGGCGACCATCACAAGGTAACCACTGTTCAGAGAGTAAACATCGCGGACTTTTCCCGTGTACTTGGATTCTTGACCGGGAAGACTGAAATCGGTTTTGACAACGGCTTTCATTGAATATGAGGATTGATATAGAGAATTCCGATATCTTCGCAAAGTTACGCCCGTCTCCTCAATTGTGCAAATTTTTCCTAAAATATTTTATTAACACGAAAATGTTGACAAAATTTTCGCGGGCGCATCTTGTAAGTGTCGCGTCTTAGTTGTAACTTTGCACATCAATTTTAGTGGGTTCTTAACCGGGTTCATTCACAATGAAAGTAGCAGTCATTATGGGCAGCGCCAGCGACTGGGATGTAATGTCCCCCTGCTGCACGACGCTGGAAGATTTCGGCATTCCTTACGAAAAGCGCGTACTCAGTGCGCACCGCAATCCGGGCCCCCTTGCAGACTACGTGAAGTCCCTCCCCGAACAAGGATGCGAGATCATCATCGCCGGTGCCGGCGGGGCTGCACATCTGCCCGGTGTCATCGCGGCCTACACGACGCTCCCGGTCATCGGCATTCCCGTCAAGTCAAAAGCGCTCATGGGCATGGATTCCCTCCTGTCCATCGTCCAGATGCCCTCCGGCATCCCCGTCGCCACCATGGCCATCGACGGTGCCAAGAACGCGGCCCTCTATGCGGTCTCCATCCTGGCCCTCCATGACCAGAGTCTGTCGCAGCAACTCCAGCAGTTCCGCAAAGACCAGTCCGACAAAGTACTCAATACTACCTTATAACATCATGCCCACCACGCACACGCGCTGGTGGGCATCCTTTTTTATTTTTAATGGAAAAAGCAAGGAGATTATTTGTAGAAAAGCGTGAAGGCTTCCGCGTGGAGGCTTCCAGCCTGCTGAGGGATTTCAACGAGAATCTCTCCCTGTCCCTGCGCAGCCTGCGCCTCGTCAATGTCTATGACCTCTTCGGTTTCACCGACGAGCTGGTGGAAAAGAGCCGCTACAGCGTCTTCGGGGAAACGGTCACGGACCTGGTCACCGATTCCTTCCCCACCGACGGAAAGATCCTGGCGGTGGAATTCCTGCCCGGCCAGTTTGACCAGCGCGCCTCCAGTGCCCGCGACTGCGTGCACCTCATCGAGCCGGAGGCCGATATCCGCATCAAGAGCGCCCGCATGCTGGTCTTCGACCCCGACACCACAGAAGAGACGCTCCAGCGCATCGCCGCCTACTACATCAACCCCGTGGAATGCCGCCGCAAGGACCTCTCCGTCATCCAGGAGAGCGAGCAGGCCAGCGTGAAGCCCGTCGAGGACCTCACCGGTTTCTGCAAGATGCCTTCATCGGCCTACACCGCCTTCTGCAAGGAGAAGGGCCTTGCCATGAACGAGGACGACCTTGCCTGCGTCGCCGCCTATTTCCAGAAAGAGGGGCGCGACCCCTCCGGCACCGAGCTCCGCATCCTGGACACCTACTGGAGCGACCACTGCCGCCACACCACCTTCACCTCCACCCTGGAGGAAATCAAGGTGGACGATTCCTTCATCCGCGAGGACATTGAAGCATCCCTGGCGCTCCTGGCCAAAATGAGAAAGGACCTGGGCCGCGAGGCCAAGCCCCTCTGCCTCATGGAACTGGCCACGGTGGGCGCCCGCTACCTCAAATCCAAAGGCCTGCTCGACGACATGGAGCAGAGCGAAGAGAATAACGCCTGCAGCATCTTCGTCACCGTGGAGGTGGACGGAAAGCCCGAGAAGTGGCTCCTGCAGTTCAAGAACGAAACCCACAATCACCCCACGGAAATCGAGCCTTTCGGCGGTGCCGCCACCTGTCTGGGCGGAGCCATCCGTGACCCCTTGTCCGGCCGTGCCTACGTCTATCAGGCCATGCGCGTGACCGGCGCCGGAAACATCACCGCCAAAGTATCCGAAGCCATCCCGGGCAAACTTCCCCAGCGCAAAATCTCCCACAAGGCCGCCGAGGGCTATTCCAGCTACGGCAACCAGATCGGCCTGGCCACCACGCACGTGCGCGAGGTCTATTCCGAAGGCTATACCGCCAAGCGCATGGAGATCGGCGCCGTCGTGGGAGCCGTAAAGGCCGATGCCGTCCGCCGCGAGTCCCCCGCCGAGGGAGACGTCATCCTCCTGCTGGGCGGCCGTACCGGCCGGGACGGAATCGGCGGAGCCACCGGTTCCTCCAAACAGCACACCGAGGCATCCCTGGAGACCTGCGGCTCCGAAGTGCAGAAGGGTAATCCCCCGGAGGAACGCCAGCTGCAGCGCCTGTTCCGCCGTCCCGCAGTCACCCGCCTCATCAAGAAGTCCAACGACTTCGGCGCCGGCGGCGTGAGCGTCGCCATCGGCGAACTGGCCCCCGGCCTGGACATCTACCTGGACCGCGTACCCGTCAAATACGCCGGCCTCAACGCCACGGAACTCGCCATCAGCGAATCCCAGGAGCGTATGGCCGTGGTGGTGGAGGCCAAAGACATGGAATCTTTCAAGCAGCTCTGCGCGCTTGACAATATAGAGGTCACCCACGTGGCCGATGTCACCGGAACCGGCCGCATGCGCATGTTCTTCCACGGGGAGAAAGTGTGCGACCTCTCCCGCGAGTTCATCGACAGCGCCGGCGCCGCCCACTACGCCAAGGCCGCCATCGGCCCGGTCGAACACACGGATCCCTTCGCCCGCAAGCCCGAAGGAGCCACCCTGGAGGAGAAACTCCTCTCCACCATGGCCGCTCCGAACGTGGCTTCCCAGAAGGGCATGGTGGAAATGTTCGACTCCACCATCGGCCGTTCCACCGTCCTGATGCCCTACGGCGGTGCACGCCAGGCAACGGAGACGCAGGTTTCCGTCCAGAAGCTTCCGGTGGACGGCTACACGGACACCGCCAGCATCCTCACCTTCGGCTACAACCCGGACCTCGCCCTCTGGAGCCCCTACCACAGCGCCGCGTACGCCGTCGTGGAGGCCTGCACAAAGGCCGTCTGCGCCGGAGCCGACTGGTCCGGCATGCGCTTCTCCTACCAGGAATACTTCGAGCGCATGACCTCCGACCCCCACACCTGGGGCAAACCCCTCGCCGCCCTGCTGGGCACCATCAAGATGCAGGAGGCCCTGGGACTTCCCTCCATCGGTGGCAAAGACTCCATGAGCGGCACCTTCGAGCACATCCACGTGCCCCCGACCCTCGTCGCATTCGGCATCACCACCGTCAATGCCCGCACGGTCATCTCCCCGGAATTCAAGAAAGCCGGCAACAAGATTTATCTCCTTGGGCATACGCCCCACGCAGACTACATGCCCGACACCGACCAGCTCAAGTCCAACTGGAACTGGCTCCGCGGCCAAATTGAGGCCGGCAAGGTCGTGAGCGCATGGTCCCTCAGCTACGGCGGCGTGGCCGAAGCCCTCGTCAAAATGTCCATGGGCAACGCCCTGGGCGTAAAAGTGAACATCCCCGAGGAAGAGCTCTTCTCCCTGGGCTACGGTTCCATCCTCTTCGAGGCCACCGAGGCCCTGGAGGGCGCCCGGCTCATCGGCGAAGTAACCGCGGAAGGCATCTGCATCAACGGCGTCACCGTCTCCCTGGAGAAACTGGAAGCCGCCTATGAGGGCCGATACGCCGGCATCTACCCGCCGCGCGTGAAACCCGCCTTCGACGAGCCCGCACCCCAGGTGGAAGAGAAGACCTTTGACAAGGCCAACCTCGTCTATCCCGGCGCCCCGGTGGAGCACCCCGTGGTGTGCCTCCCCGTCTTCCCCGGTTCCAACTGCGACTACGACACGGCCAAGGCCTTCCGCAAGGCCGGCGCCGAGGTGCGCCCCTTCGTCTTCCGCAACCTCACCGGCGAAGACGTGCTCCGTTCCATCGACCAGCTGTCCCGGCAAATCGACGAAGCCCATATCCTGGCCTTCTGCGGCGGCTTCTCCTCCGGCGACGAGCCGGACGGCAGCGGCAAGTTCATCGCCAGCGTCATCTGCAACGCGAAGGTGAGCGCCGCCATCGGCCGTCTCCAGCAGCGCGGAGGACTCATCCTGGGCATCTGCAACGGTTTCCAGGCCCTGGTCAAGAGCGGTCTGCTGCCCTACGGCAAGGTGGGCGGCCTCACGCCGGACTCCCCCACCCTCTTCCGCAACGACATCAACCGGCACATTTCCCTCATCGCCCGCACCCAGGTGGCTTCCGTCAATTCCCCCTGGCTTGCCGGCATGCAGAAGGGCGATCTGCACAGCATCGCCTTCAGCCACGGCGAAGGTAAGTTTGTGGTGAACCCCGAACTCGCAAAAGAACTCTTCGCCAAGGGCCAGGTGGCCTTCCGCTATCTGGACAATCCCAACGGCTCCTACTACGACATCGAAGGCTGCCTGAGCCCCGACGGACACATTCTGGGCAAGATGGGACACTCCGAGCGCTTCGAGGAAAACCTCTTCAAGAATATCGCAGGCAACTGCTGCCAGCCCCTGTTTGACAACGCCGTTCACTATTTCAGAAAAGACCGATGAAAAACGAACTTATTTTCGAAGGCACGGAGAAAAAGATCTACGCCACCGACCAGGCCGACCAGGTAATCGTCCACTACACGGATGTCACCGTCGCCTACAACAACGTCAAGCGCGCCCGCCTCAAGAAAAAGGGCGAGTACAGCAACCGAATCTCGGCCTGCCTGCTGGGATACCTCAACAAGTGCGGCATTCCCACCCACTTCATCCAGCTCCTGGACGAGCGTGAGCAGCTGTGCCGCAAGATTGAGCTCATCCCCCTGGAAGTTGTGGTGCACAACCGCATGTGCGGCACGCTGGCCAACAAACTGGGCGTAGAGGACGGCTTCAAACCGGCCAACACCATCGTGGACCTGTGCTACAACAACGACGAGCTGGGAGACCCGCTCCTGAACACGGACCACGCCGTCGCCCTGGGCATCGTCACCTACGAAGAGATGGAAAAGATGTACTCCATGGCCCGCAAGGCCGGAGAGCTGCTCACCGAACTCCTTCACAAGGTGGGCATCGAGCTGGTTGACGCCAAGTTCGAGTTCGGCCGCGCCGCCGGTACCGGGGAGCTCATCATCTCCGACGAAATCAGCCCGGACACCTGCCGCATGTGGGACGAGGCCACCGGCGAGCGTCTGGACAAGGACCGCTTCCGTCTGGACCTGGGCGACGTCATTCCCGCCTATATCAAAGTACTCGAAAAACTGGAAACCTTATAAGACATGGGAGTTCTTGCAGTATATGGCGTCGATGACGCCGCAACAAGAATCTATTACGGCCTGCACAACCTGCAGCACCGCGGCCAGGAAGGCGGTGGTATCGCCACCTTCGACGAGGGAGGCCAGTACTACCGCCACCGCGGCATGGGCCTGCTGAGCGAAGTGTTCACCGACGGAGAAGTCAAAAGCCTCAAAGGCCGTCTGGGCATCGGCTCTGTCAAATACGCCAATGCCTCCCGCAGCGGCCTGGACAACGTGGAGCCCCTTTTCTTCCACCACCGCAGCGGAGACTTCGCCGTAGCCGCCGACGGTAACGTCGTCAACTCCCGCCAGATCGCCGACTTCCTCGAGAAGCGCGGCACCATCTTCCAGACCGGCACCGACAGCGAACTGCTGGCCCATCTGGTGAAGAAAAACGTGGGCGAAGACCGTATCGTCCATATCGTCAAAGCCCTCAACATGATGGAAGGCGGCTTCGCCTTCGTCATCATGACCCCCAACCGCATCTACGCATGCCGCGACAAGCACGGCATCAAGCCGTTGTGCATCGGCACGCTTGACGGCGGATACGTCGTGAGCAGCGAATCCTGCGCCTTCAACATCATGGGCGCCACCTTCCTGCGGGACGTCAAGCCCGGCGAAATCGTCTCTCTGGACACCCACGGCATCCGCAGCACCCTGTACTCCCGCTTCAGCCGCAAGCGCATGTGCGCCATGGAATACATCTACTTCGCCCGTCCGGACAGCGACATCGACGGCTGCAACGTACACGCCTACCGCAAGGAGGCCGGCCGTCGCCTGGCCCGCGAATGCCCCGTGGAGGCCGATATCGTCGTCGGCGTACCCGAGTCCAGCCTGAGCGCCGCCATGGGTTACAGTGAAGAAAGCGGCATTCCCTACGAGATGGGCCTGGTAAAGCATAAATATGTGGGCCGAACCTTCATCCAGCCCGTACAGAGCATGCGCGAACTGGGCGTGAAGATGAAACTCTCCCCCGTGCAGAGCATCGTGAACGGCAAGCGCATCGTCCTGGTGGACGACTCCATCGTGCGCGGCACCACCTCCCTCAAGATCGTGAAGCTGCTGCGCGAAGCCGGCGCCACCGAGGTGCACGTGCGCATCGCCAGCCCCATGATGAAGTACACCTGCCACTACGGAGTGGACACCTCCACCCCCGAGGAGCTCCTGTGTTCCCACCGTACCCTGGAAGAAGCCCGCGAGGCCATCGGGGCCGATTCCCTCGGCTACCTCAGTCCCGAAAGCACGCGTGACTCCTGCTTCGGCTGCGCCGACCCGTGCCAGGCATGCTTCACGGGCGAATATCCCACCCTCCTTTACAACGAATCAAATACCGAAGAATAAATATGGCAAAATCTTACGAACAGTCCGGCGTGAATCTGGAAGCCGGATATGAAGTAGTGCGGCGCATCAAGCAGCACGTGGCATCCACCTCCCGCACGGGTTCCATGGGCAACATCGGCTCCTTTGGCGGCATGTTCGACCTGTCGGCCCTGAACATCAAAGAACCGGTTCTGGTAAGCGGCACCGACGGCGTGGGCACCAAGCTCAAGATCGCCTTTGCCATGGACAAGCACGACACCATCGGCATCGACGCCGTGGCCATGTGCGTGAACGACGTGCTGGCCCAGGGCGCCGAACCCCTCATCTTCCTGGACTATGTGGCCGTGGGGCACAACATCCCCGCCAAGGTAGAGGCCATCGTATCGGGCGTGGCCGAGGGCTGCCGCCAGGCCGGCTGCGCGCTGGTGGGCGGCGAGACCGCCGAGATGCCCGGCATGTATGAGGACGGCGAATACGACATCGCCGGCTACACCACGGGCGTGGTGGAGAAGTCCAAGCTCATCGACGGCTCCAAGGTAAAAGTGGGAGACGTGCTGGTGGCCATCGCCTCCAGCGGCGTCCACTCCAACGGCTTCTCCCTGGTGCGCAAGATTGTGGCCGACGCCGGCCTCAAGTACACCGACGAAATCCCCGAATTCGGCGGCCGCAAGCTGGGCGAGGTCCTGCTCACCCCCACCAAGATCTACGTGAAGCAGATGCTGGATGTCATCCGCAACTGCGACGTACACGGCGTGGCCCACATCACCGGCGGCGGTTTCGACGAGAACATCCCCCGCGTGCTGCAGCCCGGACAGGGCCTCGAAATCCACGAAGGAACCTGGGAAATCCTCCCCGTATTCAAGATGCTGGAGAAGTGGGGCGGCGTCCCGCACCGCGAGATGTTCAACATCTTCAACATGGGCGTGGGCATGATCGCCGTCATGGACCAGGCCGATGCCCCCAAGGCCATCTCCATCCTGGAATCCTACGGTGAAAAGGCCACCGTCATCGGCAAAGTCACCGACAAACCCGGCGTCAACATCATCCTTCAGTAATCTGTCATTCTGAACGAAGTGAAGAATCTAGCCATTTTCGCCAGCGGGACCGGCACCAATTTCACGGCCATCGCAGCAGCCTGCGCCAGGAAGGAACTGGACGCGCAGGTAGCGCTGCTGGTCTGCGACAAACCCGGCGCACCCGTCCTTCAGCGGGCCCGGGAGTTCGGTGTGGAGACCTTCGTCTTCAACCCGAAGGAATACCCCGACAAGGCCGCCTATGAGGCCGAGATTGTCCGCCGGCTGGACAGCAAGGGCATCGACCTGGTGTGCCTGGCCGGTTACATGCGCATCGTCGGGGAAACCCTTCTGGGCGCGTACGACGGCAGGATCATCAACGTCCACCCTTCCCTGCTTCCCGCCTTCAAAGGCGCCAATGCCGTGGAAGAAGCCGTCGCCTACGGCGTAAAGGTGTACGGCATCACCATCCATTGGGTGAACGCAGACCTCGACGGCGGAAAGATCATCGCCCAACGCGCCTTCCCCTACGAAGGATCCGACCCCGCGGAGGTCCACCGGATTGGCCAGAAGATTGAGCACGAATTATATGTACAAACAATAAAACAACTATTATGAGAGCGTTAGTTAGTGTAAGCGACAAGAATGGTCTCGTGCCCTTCGTCAAGGGACTCGTGGACCTGGGTTGGGAGATTATCGCCACGGGCGGTACCCAGAAACTGCTGGAATCCGAAGGAGTCAAGACCATCGGCATCAGCGAAGTGACCGGCTTTCCGGAGATCTGCGACGGCCGTGTGAAGACCCTGCACCCGAAGGTGCACGGCGGCATCCTGGCCCGCCGCGACGTCCCCGCCCACATGGAGACCCTTAAGGAGAACGGCATCCAGACCATCGAGCTCGTCTGCGTGAACCTCTACCCCTTCAAGCAGACCATCGCCAAGGAAGGTGTCACCCTGGCCGATGCCATCGAGAACATCGACATCGGCGGTCCCTCCATGGTACGCAGCGCCGCAAAGAACTGGAAGGACGTCACCATCGTCTGCGACCCCGCCGACTACGACACCGTCCTCGCCGAGCTTAAGGCCAACGGCAAGACCTCTGACGAGACCCGCCTGAAGCTTTCCGCCAAGGCTTACACCCACACAGCCGAATACGACGCCTGCATCGCCACCTATATGCGCAAGGCCGCCGGCCTCAATGAGAAACTCTTCCTGGAGTACGACCTCAAGCAGGGCCTCCGTTACGGCGAGAACCCCCACCAGAGCGCCAATTTCTACGCCACCCTGGAACCCGCCCCGTTCTCCCTCGCCTTCGCCGAGCAGATCCAGGGCAAGGAACTCTCCTACAACAACATCCAGGACGCCAACGCCGCCCTCAACGTGCTGCGTGACTTCGAGGAGCCCTTCTGCGTCGCCCTCAAGCACATGAATCCCTGCGGCGCCGCCGTGGGCAAAACCATCGAGGAAGCCTGGCAGGCCGCCTATGAGGCCGACAAGGTGAGCATCTACGGCGGTATCGTGGGTGTGAACCGCACCCTCACCGCCGAGGTAGCCCTGGGTATGAAGCCCATCTTCCTGGAAATCGTCATCGCTCCCGACTACACCCCCGAAGCCCTGGAGATCCTCTCCGCCAAGAAGAACCTCCGCGTGATGAAGGTGGACATGACCCGCACCGGCGCTCCCGTCGCCCAGTACATCAGCGTGAACGGCGGCCTGCTGGCCCAGCAGCTGGACACCCAGGTAGAGACCGTCTCCCCCGAGATGTGCGTCACCAAGGTGGAGCCCACCCAGGCCCAGCTCGCCGACGCCAACTTTGGCTGGAAGATCGTCAAGCACGTCAAGTCCAACGCCATCGCCGTTGTGAAGGATAACCACACCATCGGCATCGGCGCCGGTCAGACCAACCGCGTGGGATCGGCCCTCATCGCCCTGGAAGAGGCTAAGAACGCCGGCTTCACGGAGGGTCTCGTCCTCGCATCCGACGGCTTCCTGCCCTTCGACGACACCGTGGCCCTCGCCGCCAATTACGGCGTAACCACCATCGTGCAGCCCGGCGGCAGCATCCGCGACGAGGATGCCATCAAGAAGGCCGACGAGCTGGGCATCTGCATGCTCTTCACCGGCGTAAGACATTTCAAACATTAATAGAATGGGTTTAGTATATCCTCTCCCTTCAGAGAACAAGACGGTCCAGGGTAAGGAAATCCAGCTGGAGGACCTTCTCGGGAAAACCGTTCTGGTCATCGGCGGCGGCGGACGGGAGCATGCCATTGTGGATGCTCTCACCCGCAGCCCGCAGGTAAGCAAAATCTACTGCGCCCCAGGCAATGCCGGTATCGGCAGCCAGGCGTTCAACGTGGCCATCAAGGACACCGACGTGGAAGGTCTCAAGGCTTTTGCCATAGAGAACAGCGTGGACCTCACCGTCGTGGGCCCCGAGGCATCGCTGGCCGCAGGCATCGTGGATGCCTTCCGCGCCGCCGGGCTCAAGATCTTCGGCCACACGCAGGCCGCTACCGCCATCGAGAGCTCCAAGGAGTTTGCCAAGAAGCTCATGGACAAGTACGGCATTCCCACCGCCGGCTACCGCAGCTTCACGGACTATGAGGAGGCGCTCGCCTACGTATCGGCCCGTCCTTTCCCTGCCGTGCTCAAGTACGACGGCCTGGCCGCCGGCAAGGGCGTCGTCATCGCGCAGGACCTGGAAGAAGCCCGGGCAGCCCTTTCCGACATGCTCCTGGACCATTCCTTCGGCCAGGGCAAGGTGGTGGTGGAAGACTTCCTCACCGGACCGGAGTTCTCCTTCCTTTGCTTTGTAGATGGAGAGCGTGTGTACCCGATGCCCCTCTCGCAGGACCACAAGCGTGCCTTCGACGGCGACAAAGGTCCCAACACGGGCGGTATGGGCGCCTACACCGGCCTTCCCTTCATCACCCCGGAGGATGAGGATTTCGCATACAGGGAGATCCTGTGCAAGGCGGCATCGGCCATGGTGGCCGAAGGCCTTCCCCTTTCCGGCGTGCTCTACGGCGGTCTCATGAAGACCCCGCAGGGGATCAAGGTCATCGAGTTCAACGCCCGCTTCGGAGACCCCGAGACGGAGGTCGTACTGCCCCGCCTGGAGAGCGACATCTACGATATCTTTGAAGGAGTGGCCACCGGACGCAAACTGGAATCCCCGGTTTGGGCGGACGGCGTCACGCTGGGCGTAGTGCTGGCCTCAAAGGGTTATCCCGGCCACTATGAGAAGGGCTTTGCCATCGGCGGCCTGGACCAGGTGGATGCGCAGGTGTACCACATGGGGACCACCGTCAAGGAAGGGCAGGTACTCACCGCCGGCGGCCGCGTACTGATGGTCGTCTCCAGCGGAAAGGACCTCGCCGATGCCCGCGAGAAGGTGTACGCCGAGGTTCGCAAGATCTCCTGCGACAACCTGTTTTACAGAAACGACATTGCACATTTAGCATTTGAGTAAATATGATCATTGACGGAAAAGCATTAAGTCAGGTAGTCAAGGACGAGGTGAAGGCCGAAGTGCCCGTCCTTGAAGCAAAGTACGGCCGCAAGCCCTGCCTGGTGGTGATCATCGTGGGTGAAAACCCCGCCAGCCAGGTATATGTCCGCAACAAAGTGAAGGCCGCCGCCTACACGGGCATGGAGTCCGTGCTGGTGGAACTGCCGGCCGACATCTCCGAGGAAGCCCTTCTGGAAAAGATTGTCTCCCTCAACAACGACCCGCACGTGGACGGCATTCTGGTGCAGCTGCCCCTCCCCAAACATATCAATGAGGAGAAGGTCATCGACACCATCGCCCGCGAGAAGGACGTGGACGGTTTCCACCCCGGCAACGTGGCCGGCCTGTGGCTGGGCAAGGACTGCATCGTTCCCTGCACCCCCGCCGGCATCATGCGCCTCATCGACAGTGTAGGCATCGAGCTCAAGGGCAAGAACGCCGTCGTCGTGGGCCGTTCCAACATTGTCGGCAAACCCGTGGCCAAGCTGCTGCTGGACCGTCATGCCACCGTCACCATCGCCCATTCCCGCACCGCCGACCTGGGCGCCGTCTGCCGCACCGCCGACGTGCTGGTGGTCGCCGTGGGCAAGGCCAAGCTTGTAACCGGCGACATGGTGAAACCCGGCGCCGTCATCATCGACGTTGGCATGAACCGTGACGAGAATGGCAAGCTCTGCGGCGACGTGGACTTCGCATCGGCCGAGCCCGTCGCCTCCTACATCACGCCCGTTCCCGGCGGCGTAGGTCCCATGACCATCGCCATGCTCATGAAGAATACCATCGCCTGCTTCCTCGCCCGTCAGGCCAAGTAAGACAACAGGCTTCCATAACGTCAGAGGTAGTGATTTTTCGAAAAAATCACTACCTTTGATTGTTATGAGAAAACTAATATACCTTTCCGCAGGAATCTTTTTCTCCTGCCTGCTTGCCCAAGCACAGCAATATGATGTACTGGATATCGTGAATTCGGATATCCGCAAGGTCTATGGTATGGAAGGTCCGCACCGTCTGGACGAGTTCGGAACCCTTTCGAAGGCGCCCAAAGGATACAAGCCTTTCTATATCAGCCACTACGGCCGTCACGGGTCCCGTTATGCCTGGGATGACAGGACCTACACGCTGCTCAAGGACGTATTCGCCAAAGCGGAGGAACTGGACGTACTCACTCCTTACGGAAAGGAATTCGCCGCCAAATACGAATCCGTTTACACGGAGCCCCTTATCAACGCCGGCGACCTGGTGCCTATGGGCTACGACCAGCACCTTGCCATCGGCCAGTATGTATATGGGCAGTTCCCCCAGGTGTTCAAGGGCCGCAAGAAGGTAGATGCCCTGTCCTCTACCGGTCAGCGCTGCATCGTGAGCATGGGCGGCTTCACCGTGGGCCTGATGAGCGGCAACCCCAAGCTGCAGGTGCGCCTGCACTCGGATCACGTGGGCATGGGCATCATTGCTCCGCCCAGCGCCCCCCGCGAAATCCGCCGCTACTACAAAGGAGTCGGCAAACCCGAGAACCTGGAAGGAATCGGCGAGTTCTTCCTGAACCACTCCGGTTACCAGGACGTGCTGGGGAAACTCTTCACGGACACATCCTTCCTGGAGGAGTTCAAGGGCGGCACCCCCGAAGTCGTGCGCGAACTCTGGACCTACCTCTGCGGTTACCATAACTACGAGCCCCGCCCCCTGTTCGACGACCTCCTCACCCCGGAGCAGCGCCTGAAGTTCTGGGAGTGTGACAACTACCTCTCCTTCTACGGCGACATCAACGCCCGCTACAACGTCATCCCGCTGCTCAAGGACATCATCGAAAAGTCCGAGGAAGCCTTCGACGATCCCAACCGCGCCGCGCACCTGCGCTTCGGCCACGACTACATCCTGGAGGCCCTGGTCACCCTGATCAACGTTAACAACTGGGGCGTCATCCCGGAGAAGTCCGAAGAGGCCAAATACTGGTTCCAGAACTACAACATCCCCATGGCCGCCACGCTGCTGTTCGTCTTCTACAGGAACAGGCAGGGAGAAATCATCTTCAAGCTGGTAATGAACGAGAACGACGCCACCCTGCCGTCTCTCACCCCCGTGGAAGGTAACTATTACCGCTGGAGCGACTTCCGCGCCTGGTGCGACAAAGTCATCGAAGAGCATCCCGAAATCAAGAGATAGTCATGAAGCAAATTGTCGAATGTGTTCCCAACTATAGCGAGGGACGTGATCAATCCGTAATTGACGCCATCGTGGCGGCCATTGCCACCGTCGAAGGCGTAAAAGTGCTGGACGTAGATCCCGGCGAGGCCACCAACCGCACCGTGGTCACCTTTGTGGGAGAACCCGAACCCGTCTGCGAAGCCGCCTTCCGCGGTGCCGCAAAGGCGCAGGAACTCATCGACATGCGCCTCCACCACGGGGCCCATCCCCGTAGCGGCGCCACCGACGTGCTCCCCCTCATTCCCGTAGCCGGCATCACCCTGGAAGAATGCGCGGTGCTGGCCCGTGCCCTCGCCAAACGCATGTTCGAGGAGCTGGGCATTCCCTGCTACTGCTACGAAGCCGCCGCTTTCCAGCCGGAGCGCAAGAACCTGGCCGTCTGCCGCGCGGGCGAATACGAGGCCCTGCCGGAAAAGATGGCCGATCCCGCCCGCCGTCCGGACTTCTGCGGAAGCTGGGACCTCACCGCACAAAAATCCGGCGCCTCCAACGTGGGAGCCCGTAACTTTCTGGTAGCGGTAAACTTCAACCTGAACACCACCAGCACCCGCCGCGCCATGGCCGTCGCCTTCGACGTGCGCGAAAAAGGCCGCAAGAACCCTTCCGGCGAAGGCTGGATCCCCGGCACCCTCAAGGGCACCAAGGCCATCGGCTGGTACATAGACGAATACGGCATCGCCCAGGTGTCCATGAATATTACGGACATCGACGCCACGCCTCTCCACACGGCCTTTGACGAGGTGTCCCGCTGCGCCGCCGCCCGCGGCCTCCGCGTCACCGGCGCCGAAATCGTGGGCCTCGTCCCCAAGCGCGTGCTCCTGGAAGCCGGAAAATACTATCTGGAGAAACAGCAGCGCTCGCTGGGCATCAGCGAGGAAGAAATCCTGAAGATTGCCGTCAAGAGCATGTCCCTCGACGACCTCAAGCCCTTCAACCCCAAAGAGAAGGTCATCGAGTACCTGATGGCCGATGAACGCAAGGGTCTGGCCCAGATGACACTCGAAGCCTTTACGCGCGAGACGGCGTCGGAAAGCGCCGCGCCGGGCGGCGGGTCGGTATCGGCCTCAATGGGCGCCTTCGCGGCAGCCCTCGCCACCATGGTGGCCAACCTGAGCGCGCACAAACGCGGCTGGGACGCCTGCTGGAAGGAATTCTCCGACGTAGCCGAAAAAGGCCAGAAACTGGTGGACGAACTCCTCCTTCTCATTGACGAAGACACCGCTGCCTTCAACCGCATCATGGACTGCTTTGCCATGCCCAAAGGCACCGACGAAGAGAAAGCAGCCCGGGCCAAGGCCCTTGAGGAAGCCACTTTATATGCAGCCCAGGTACCCCTCAAGACCATGGAAGCCTCGCTGAAGGCTCTACCCCTGGCACTGCAGATGGCACAGAAAGGCAATCCTGCATCGGCCTCCGACGCCGGTGTGGCCGCCCTCGCCGCCGTCGCCGGCATCAAGGGCGCGCGCCTGAACGTGCGCATCAACGCCGCCGGCCTCAAGGACAAAGCCTCGGCCCAGCCCCTGCTGGAAAGGGCCGACGCCATCGTCGCCGAGGCCGTCGAGCTGGAAAGGCAGACACTGGAAGCCGTTAACAACCACATAGAACTATGACCTTCCAAGAAGAAATACTGGCCGGCATTCCGCGCACATTACCGGAGGCCAAGCCGTATGACAAAGAGATCAACCACGCACCCAGGAGGAAGGATATCCTTACCCCGGAAGAGAAGGTGCTGGCCCTGAAAAATGCCCTGAGGTATTTTCCGAAGGAACTGCACGAAGCCCTTGCGCCGGAATTCGCCGAAGAGCTCAAGACCTACGGCCGCATCTACATGTACCGCTACAGGCCTTCCTATAAGATCTACGCCCGTCCCATCGACGAGTACCCCGCCAGGTCCAGGCAGGCGGCCGCCATCATGGCCATGATCCAGAACAACCTGGACGAGAGGGTGGCCCAGCATCCGCACGAGCTCATCATCTACGGCGGAAACGGAGCCATCTTCCAGAACTGGGCCCAGTACCGGCTCACCATGCAATATCTGGCCACCATGACGGACGAACAGACGCTGGTCATGTATTCCGGGCATCCGCTGGGCCTCTTCCCCAGCCACAAGGACGCCCCGCGCGTGATCGTGACCAACGGCATGGTCATCCCCAACTACTCCAAACCCGACGACTGGGAGCGTTTCAACGCCCTGGGCGTGAGCCAGTACGGGCAGATGACCGCCGGCAGCTACATGTATATAGGGCCGCAGGGCATCGTGCACGGAACCACCATTACGGTGATGAATGCAGCCCGCAAGCAGGGCGGAAGTCCGGCCGGGAAACTCTTTGTAACCGCGGGCCTGGGCGGCATGAGCGGCGCGCAGCCGAAAGCCGGCAACATCGCCGGCGTGGTGAGCGTCACAGCGGAAATCAATCCCAAAGCGGCCCAAAAACGTTACGAGCAGGGCTGGGTGGATGAACTGCACACCAGCCTGGATGAACTCGTTCCGCGTATCCGGCAGGCCGTGGCTGCCCGCAAACCCGTCTCCCTGGCGTATGTAGGCAACGTGGTGGACCTGTGGGAACGCCTGGCTGCGGAAGACATCCACGTGGACCTGGGCAGCGACCAGACCTCCCTCCACAACCCCTGGGCCGGAGGCTACTACCCCGTGGGCTACAGCCTCGAAGAGAGCAAGAAGATGATGGCCGACGACCCCGCCGCATTCAAGGAAGCCGTGCAGGCCTCCCTCAGAAGACACGTGGCCGCCATCAACAAACTTGCGGCAAAGGGGATGTACTTCTTCGACTACGGCAACGCCTTCCTCCTGGAAAGCTCCCGTGCAGGAGCCGACATCCTCAAGCCCGACGGCAGCTTCCGCTACCCGTCCTACGTGCAGGACATCATGGGTCCGCTGTATTTCGACTACGGATTCGGACCGTTCCGCTGGGTTTGCATGAGCGAAAAACCCGAAGACCTTCAGAAGACCGACGAAATAGCCGTAAAGGTACTCTCCGAAATAGCGGCATCTTCCCCTGCAGAAATTGCCGGCCAGATGCGGGACAATATCCACTGGATAGAAGAAGCCGGCCGCAACCACCTGGTGGTGGGCTCGCAGGCCCGTATCCTCTACGCCGACTGTGAAGGCCGCACCAAGATAGCCCTGGCCTTCAACGAGGCCATCCGGAAAGGCGAAATATCGGCCCCCATCGTGCTGGGCCGGGACCATCACGACGTCTCCGGCACGGACTCCCCCTTCCGCGAGACTTCCAACATCTATGACGGCAGCCGCTTTACCGCCGACATGGCCGTCCAGAACGTGATTGGTGACGGCTTCCGCGGCGCCACCTGGGTATCCATCCACAACGGCGGCGGCGTAGGCTGGGGAGAAGTCATCAACGGCGGCTTCGGCATGGTCATCGACGGCTCGCCCGACAGCGACCGCCACATCCGCGAGATGCTCTTCTGGGACGTGAACAATGGCATCGCCCGACGCAGCTGGGCCCGCAACGAGGCCGCCCGCTTCGCCATCGAGCGCGAAATGGCCCGCACCCCCGGCCTCAGGGTCACCCTTCCCACCAATGCCGACGATACTTTGATTCAAAACGCTTTAGACTAATGCACAGTATATCCAGTGAACATCTCTCCCTGGAGAGAGTGAAGGAAATCCTTGACAGGAAGGAGAAACTGGTCCTGTCGGAGGAGGCCACGCAGGCCGTCGTGAAATGCCGCGAATACCTGGACCGGAAGATGGAAGACATCGGCCGTCCCGTCTATGGCATCACCACCGGTTTCGGTTCCCTGTACAATGTCACCATCCCCAAGGAGGACCTGAGCCAGCTCCAGCACAACCTGGTCATGTCCCATGCCTGCGGGGCCGGTGATACCGTCCGCCCGGAGATCGTGAAACTGATGCTGCTCCTGAAGGCGCAGTCTCTCTCCTACGGCCATTCCGGCGTCCAGCTGTGCACCCTGCAGCGCATCATCGACATGTTCAACGAGGACGTGTTGCCCGTTGTGTATCAGCAGGGTTCCCTGGGAGCCTCCGGAGACCTTGCCCCCCTGGCACACCTCACCCTTCCCATCATCGGCATGGGTGAAGTGCTATACAAAGGACGGGTGCGCCCTTCGGCCGATGTCTGGAAAGAACTGGGATGGAAGCCCATCAAACTGCAGTCCAAGGAGGGCCTGGCCCTTCTGAACGGCACGCAGTTCATGAGCGCCCACGCCATCTGGTGCATCCTCAAGAGCATGCGGCTGAGCGCCTGGGCCGACCGTATCGGCGCCATGTCCCTGGACGCCTACGACGGCCGCATCGAGCCCTTCCTCCCTCTCACGCACCTGCTTCGGCCCCATACCGGACAAATCCTCACCGGAAAGGCCTTCATGGAGATCCTGGAGGGCAGCGAGCTCATCAATCGGCCCAAAGTGCATGTGCAGGATCCATACAGCTTCCGCTGCATCCCGCAGGTGCACGGTGCCGTCAAGGACAACATCGCCTATGTGAAGTCCGTCATCGAGAATGAAATCAACTCCGCCACGGACAACCCCAATATCTTCCCCGACGAGGACATGGTCATATCGGCCGGTAACTTCCACGGAGAGCCCATCGCCATTCCCATGGACTCGCTGGCCATCGCGATGAGCGAACTGGCCAGCATCTCCGAGCGCCGCACCTTCCAGCTCATAGACGGTCTGCGCGGCCTGCCGAAGTACCTTGTCGCCTCTCCCGGCCTCAACAGCGGCTTCATGATTCCGCAGTACACCGCAGCCAGCATCGTATCCCAGAACAAGGGGCTATGCTGGCCCGCCTCCTGCGACTCCATTCCTTCCTCGCAGGGACAGGAGGACCATGTCTCCATGGGCTCCAACAGCGCCACCAAACTGGTGAGGATCGTGGACAACGTGGAAACCGTACTGGCCATCGAGCTGTTCAACGCAGCCCAGGCGCTGGAGTTCCGACGCCCGCTCAAATCCTCCCCCACGCTGGAGCGCATCTTCACGGATTACCGCAAGGAGGTGCCGTTCATCGATACCGACACGTACATGCATCCGTATATTATGAAGTCGATGGAATTTATCAGGAATGAAGCTTATCTATAATATCGGCCTGCTGGTGGGTATCCAGCCGGAGGGTGTCCTTCGGGTGGAGGGCGCCGCGCAGGGCCGCACGGGCGTCCTGGAAAACGCATGGCTCGCCATCGAGGACGGGCGCATCATGGACTTTGGGCCGATGCCCCCTTGTCATTCTGATTCCCCCTTCTGTCATTCTGAGCGAAGCGAAGAATCTATCGACGCGCAGGGCGGCATGGTCATGCCCGGCTTCTGCGACAGCCACACGCACGTTGTTTATGCCGGAAGCCGGGACGGCGAGTTCCTGGACAAGATCAACGGCCTGTCCTACGAGGAGATTGCAGCCCGCGGCGGCGGCATCCTCAACTCGGCCGACCTTCTGCACCGCACCTCGGAAGACGAACTCTTCGCCCAGTCTATGGTGCGCGTTAAGGAGATGATGGACAAAGGGACCGTCGCCCTTGAGATCAAAAGCGGCTACGGACTCAATCCCGAAGGCGAGCTGAAGATGCTGCGGGTGATCGACCGCATCAAAAAGAGCATCCCCGCGGCCGTCAAATCCACCTTCCTGGGCGCCCATGCCATCGGCCGGGGCTACTCGCACGAAGCTTACGTGCAGGAGGTCATCGGCCTCCTTCCCCGGGCGGCGGAATACGCCGACTTCGTGGATGTCTTCTGCGACGAGGGCTTCTTCACGGTGGAGGACACCGACCGCATCCTGACTGCTGCGCAGCACCTGCTCACCCCGAAGATCCACGCCAACGAACTGGCGGTGAGCGGCGGCGTACAAGTGGGCGTCAAGCACCAGGCCCTCTCCGTGGATCACCTGGAGCGCACGACGGATGCAGAAATCGAAGCCTTGAAGGGGACCTGGACCATGCCCACCATGCTGCCCGGCTCGTCCTTCTTCCTGGGCCTTCCCTACGGCCGGGCCAAAGAGTTCATCCAGGCGGGGCTGGGCATCGCCCTTGCCTCCGACTACAACCCGGGCTCTTCCCCCTGCGGAGACATGCGTTTCGTGATGGCGCAGGGCTGCATCAAGATGCGTCTTACCCCGGTAGAAGCCTTCAATGCCGTCACCCTCAACAGCGCCTATGCCATGGGTGTCTCCTCCGACTACGGCTCCATCACCCGCGGAAAGAAAGCCGCTCTCCTCCTCACCACACCCGGCTGGGACCTCACCAAACTGGCTTACCAGTACCAGACCCCCTTTATTCGTCAGGTCATTTTTGGTCGGGCATGACGATGGTCAGCAATGGCGAAAGGCAATGACGCAGAGGCGTTTGTCGCGTTTTGCGAATGGGCGTTTTGCGCAAATTGTAGGATTTGTGCAAAGAATTCATTATGTTTGCGGTCCGATAATTAGACATGACCCATTCATTCCCTATCCTTAGTTTCGAAGGCCGTCAAACGCCCTTCTATTACTACGACATAGCCCTCTTGAAGGAAACGCTGGACGCCATCCAGGCGCAGCTGAAAGACCAGCCCACGTGGCAGGTGCACTATGCCGTGAAAGCCAACCATAACCCCGAACTGCTGCAGCAGATTGCCGCGGCCGGCTTCGGCGCCGACTGTGTGAGCGGCGGCGAGGTGCAGGCGGCGCTGGACGCGGGCTTCCGCGCAAAGGACATCGTCTTCGCAGGTGTAGGAAAGGCCGATTGGGAAATCCTCCTGGGTCTGGAAGCCGGCATCGGCCGCTTCAACGTAGAATCCGCAGCCGAGCTGCGCGTCATCGACGCCCTGGCCGAATCCAAGGGCGTGGTTGCCCCCGTGAGCCTTCGCGTGAACCCGGACATCGGCGCGCATACCCTCGCCGGCATCACCACCGGCCTCGCCGAGAACAAGTTCGGCATCTATCACGGCATGGTGGACGACGTGGCTCGCGAAGCACTCTCCCTCCCCCACATCCGCTTCTGCGGCCTGCACTTTCACATCGGCTCACAAATCCTGGACCTGCACGACTTTGCCGCGCTGTGTGGCCGCATCAACGAGCTCACCGAGCGTCTGGAAAGCGAAGGCATCCCCGTCGGGGACATCAATGTGGGCGGCGGCCTGGGTATCGAGTACGGCCACCCGAACAGCCTTCCCAAGGCCGACTTTGCGTCCTATTTCAATACGTATAAACGCGGGCTGCTGGGCGACAAGCCCGTCCATTTCGAGCTGGGCCGTGCCATCATCGCGCCCTGCGGCTCGCTCATCACGCGTGTATTATTCGTGAAGGAAGGCATGGCCAAGCGTTTCGCCATTGTGGACGCCGGCATGAACGACCTCGTCCGGCCGGCCATGTACCATTCCATGCACCGCATCGAGAATCTTTCCAGTGACGGCCCCAAAACCGCCTACGACGTGGTAGGTCCCTGCTGCGAGAGTTCCGACGTCTTCGGCAAAGACGTCTTCCTGAACGAATGCCACCGCGGCGACCTTCTCGCCATCCGCAGCGCGGGCGCCTACGGCCAGTCCATGGCCTCCCAGTACAACTGCCGTCCCCTCGCCCCCGCCTACTACTCGGAATAGCCTCTCGTCATGCCCGGCCCCTCGTCATGACCGGCCCCGACCGGGCATCTCTTTTCTTAAAAAATTATTAAAATTTTATTTGCTATTTCTTAAAAAAGACGTATCTTTGCAATCCAAAATTCTGGATGTAGCGCAGTTGGTAGCGCACCTGGTTAGGGACCAGGAGGTCGCTGGTTCAAGTCCAGTCATCCAGACAAAAGCAGAGCGCAAAGCTCTGCTTTTTTGCTATATTTGCTGAACTATGGGTAATTACAGGGAAATGAGCCCGGAAGAATACCGGGATATTAATGACAGAATTCTCTACGAAGACAATCACCTACTCATTTTCAACAAGCGTACGGGCGAAATTGTGCAGGGAGACAAGACCGGTGACGAACCGCTTTCAGAGACGCTGAAAGCCTTCATTGCGCAGCGGGACGGCAAGCCCGGGCAGGTGTTCATGGGTGTTCCCCACCGTCTGGACAGGCCGGTCAGCGGCGTATGTGTCTTCGCCAAAACTTCCAAAGCCCTGGAACGGCTGAACGAGATGCTTCGCAAGGGTGAACTCCACAAGACCTACTGGGCCCTCGTCGCCAACAAGCCTCCGAAGGAGAGCGACACCCTCACGGACTTCCTGGTAAGGAACGAAAGCCAGAACAAGTCCTACGTGGCCAAAAACGGGAAGGAATCCCGACTCAAGTACACCCTTATCCAGACCACGGAGCGTTACTTCCTCCTGGAGGTCGAACTGTACACCGGCCGCCATCACCAGATCCGCTGCCAGCTCGCCCACATGGGCTGCCCCATCAAGGGAGACCTCAAGTACGGAGCCCGTCGCTCCAACCCCGACGGCGGCATCTCCCTGATGGCCCGCCATATACAGTTCATCCACCCCGTCAAAAAGACCGAGGTGGATGTAACAGCCCCTATTCCAGACAGTTGGAAGGGGATTCAGGGGTAGGTCTCACCACAGCGGGGATTAACGTTTTCTGCCGTACTTTTTTCGGACACGCGAGCACCAATGGCTTGGCTGCTCACCCATCACAAATTTAAAACTCCGAAGAAAAACTGTCGTCGAGCGGAAACCGGACAGCTGGGTGAGTTCCGAAATCCGCAGACCCATATTCTCTCTGTAGAGCTCCATGGCGTACATTACGCGATAGTAATTCACGTACTGCCGGAAGTTCTTCCCGGAATAGCGATTAATGGTTTTGCTAAGATACACCTTGTTTGTATAGACTGCATTCGCCAGATCCTGGAGGGAAAAGGTCTCTACCAGAAAGGGGCGGCGCTCCGTCATGAACCTACAGCACCTGTCATATAAAAACTGATCGACAGGGGCACTCTCGTAAGGAGAGGGAATGTTTTCCGCCGGGTTGTAGGTATCCCCGGCGGAGGCTTTTTTTTGTGAACGATTATGTCTAATTACGCCCACGGAGGTCGCTACTGCAGCACAAAGGCACAGTATCAATAAGTAGTGGTGGATCATGGGGTAAAGGAAGAAGTTGTATCTGCAGCTCAACCTACCCCTTTATGTCAGAGAGCTTACTTTTTAATTGTATCGAAGCCCTTTCCGTACACGCCGTTCACCGAACTCACGGAGAGGAAGGCGTGCGGATCGATTTGCTTGATATAACGAAGCAGTAAGTTTAAGTCGGTTTTGCGGGTAAGGACCATCAGGACCTTCATGTCCTTCTTGGTGTACCAGCCCTTTCCTTCCAGCACGGTGACGCCGCGGTGCAGGTCCTGCGTGATGGAATCCGCAATCTTGTCGTACTCACGGGAAAGGATAAACAGCTGGACGCTCTGCTGGGAACCGGAGATGTACATATCCAGCACGTAGCTGTTCACTGTGACAAGGATGAGGCCGTAAAGGACGGTCGTAATCTTGTCATAGATGGGCATCAGGTGCGTGACCGCCTTTCCCTGCGCATCCACGATAGCCTGTCCGGTGACGGGGTCGATATCGGCCACGTAAGAGGGGACAATCATGGAAGACAGAATGATCACGAAGTCCAGGAACAGGATTACCTTGCCCGGAGAGACGTTGTGGTACTTGGTGTAGATAAGCGCGATGATATCCGTCCCGCCGGTGGAACCACCGTTGGAAATGCTCATGCCTATGCCGATACCGGCCATGAGGCCGCCCATCAGGACGGACAGCAGTTTGCCGTTGTCCAGCGCCAGGTGCTTGACAATCTCTACCGGGATGAGCCCCGGCAGGAAGCGCAGCGCCACGGACGCCAGAACGATGGCATACAGGGTCTTGGCGCCGAATCCCATGCCCAGGATGACGATAGCTGCAATAATGAGCACCGCATTGAGGACAAAATAGGTGTAACCCATCTGGATGGCACCGTTGGTGGCATACTGCACCATGGACGAGATACCGGACACGCCGCCACCCACCAGGTTGTTGGGAATGAGGAACAGCGACCAACCCGTCACATACAGCAGGATGCCCAGGGTGACCAGAAGCCACTCCTTGACAACCGTGAATGCACTTTTTTGAAGTTTAGGCATAGATTATTTTTTTAGAACGACATTGACAATGCGACCGGGGACCACGATCACCTTGGCAATGGAAAGCTCACCCACATACTGGGGCGTCTTTTCATGCGCGCGCACGAGGGCCTCCACCTCGGCCGGGGTGGCCGATGCAGGCGCATCCAGGAAGAAGCGCGTCTTTCCGTTGAAGGAAACCGGATAGTTCACGGAATTGTCCACCGTAAACTCCGCCTTGTACTCCGGGAAAGCGGCGTAAACCACGGAATCCTCGTGACCCAGCTGATGCCACAGTTCCTCCGCGATGTGCGGGGCGAACGGGCTCAGCAGGATGGTGAGCGGCTCCAGAATGGCGCGCTTGGAGCAGTTGCCCAGCTCGTTGAGCGCAATCATGAAGGCCGATATCGTAGTATTGTAGGAGAAATTCTCAATATCCTCCTGCTCCTTGCCGATCAGTTTGTGCAGAGCCTTAAGCTCCTCCCGGGTGGGTTCCTCGTCCGTGACCAGCCACTTCTCGCGGTCCCAGAACAGGCGCCACAGTCTCTTGAGGAAACGGTTTACGCCGTCGATACCCTTGGTATCCCAGGGCTTGGCCTGCTCGATGGGGCCCAGGAACATTTCATAGAGGCGGAGCGTGTCGGCACCGTACGTGTCGCAAATCTTGTCCGGATTCACCACGTTGTACATGCTCTTGGACATCTTCTCAATGGCCCAGCCGCAGATGTATTCCCCGTTCTCCAGGATGAACTCCGCATCCTTGTAATCCGGACGCCAGGCGCGGAAGGCATCCAGGTCCAGCTTGTCATTGTAAACGATATTCACGTCCACGTGCACCGGAATGGTCTCGTACTGGT
>JAEEXZ010000075.1 GCA_016288055.1 Bacteroidales bacterium | reverse complement strand
TCTTCGCCTTTGCGCCCTTCGACCTTCCCGTCACCAGCGGGGAACATTCCCTGCCGCTGATTTCCGACCTTACGGTAGAGGATCCCGCGACGCAGGCCGATATCCTGGTGGCCGATGTCCCAGACCGCGACGCGATGCCGCCGGTGAGCGACCAGCGCATCCCGCTGGTGTTCTCACACCCTCTGGCCGCCCTCCAGATCACCAACCATACCTCGCATACGCTTACGGACGTGCGGCTCGTGGACGTGAAGGACCGGGCGCTGGCCTACTACCTCTCGAACAAGACCTGGTCGCTGCGGGCGCACATTACCACATATTCCCTGGCCGATGTCCCCGCCGGGGCGACCTCTTCGAAATACCTCCTGCTGCCGCAGGACCTCTCCGGCGTTACGCTGCGCTTTACCGCCGGCGGAAAACCCGTGACGGCGCAGCTCTCCGGCCGATGGGAACAGGGACAGCTGTTCACCTACACGGTGGACGACCGCGTGTGGGAGTATGTCCTTGATATCCCTCCGACGCAGCTGAACCTGGATTTCGGGGCCACCGAGAGCGTGGTACCTCTGAGCAGTTACAAGACCGACGGCTATAACCAGGTGCAGGAAGACTGGACGGTAAGTTATTATGCCGACGAAGCCTGTACGCGTCCCATTGACCGGCCGTCCTGGCTCAGCGTTTCCGGCAATGCAGCCTCCGGGCAGCCCGGAACGGCTTCTTCGCTCACCATTTCCACGAGCGAGAACGACGAAGGCGGCGTAGAAATCATCCAGGGAGACGAGGCCCTCCGTTCCGCGGCCGCGAGAAACTACTGGAATCTGTCGGCCCCCGACGGAACGCTGGGCTACACGAAAGAAACAGCCAACTGCTACATCGTGAACGCCCCGGGCATCTATGTTTTCCCGCTGGTGATGGGCAACGCTATCAAGAACAGCAACTGGAACTATGATGCGTATAACAACAAGACTGATTATAAAGGGAATATCATCCAGGGCGACGCCCGCCTGGGCGGATGGACGCTGAACCCCTGGACGTGGTCGGGTGTCGTTTCGGGCACGCCCGGCTGGGCCAAAGTCCTCTGGGAAGACGTGGACGGGCTCATCGCCACCGATGGCAACGGCTACCTCCCGGCGCTGATCCAGGGGACCAGCAGCGCGGTCATCGGGGGTATCGACCCGCAGAACAGTTATTCTACTTATCAACTGGTTTTCCAGGTTCCCGCTACGCTGTCGCGGATGGCGGGAAACGCGATCATCGGCGTGTACGACACCCAGGGCATCCTCATGTGGAGCTGGCACATCTGGGTGACGGATTACGTTCCCGGCGAGGGGGACGTGACGGCCGGCGGGGTGCGTTTCATGCCCCGAAACATCGGCGAGATCCGTTATGTGAACCGGTATCCGTCACATACGGTGTACGTAAAGCTCTCTTCTGCCGGAAATGCCGCCGTCTCCCGCGTGATCAAGCTGGTCAAGGCGGGCGGCGAGGGCACGAAAATGACGCGTTCCTACAACCCTTATTTCCAGCATGGCCGGAAGGATCCCTTCATTCCGGGCGTAGCAGGCAGCCTGAGCGACTTGCCGGTCTATGGCCAGAACAGCCGCACATCCCGGCACGAGGAAAACTCAGCCATCCGTTCCAGCGGCGTCGCGGCGCAGCTGGGCGTCGGGGAAGCCATCCAGCATCCCAATTACTACGGTGCCTCTACGGGCGGTTCGCACGCCTGGTACTGGACCAGCGTAGAACACAGTACCTTCTGGAGCAGTACCACCAAGACCATCTACGATCCTTCCCCCGTAGGATATCACGTGCCTTCATCGGCCCAATTGGAAGTCATTCCCTCGATGGAAGGGCTGGTAATTCCTTTCACCAACCGGCGCACGTCCAATCCCGGCGGCAGCAACTACCCCGGTCTCCTGACGACGAACAACGGCGCCCAGCATGCCGCCCTCTGGGGGGCCGAGGTGGACGGAGACAACAATGCCCGCTATCTGCGGGTACAGGCTAACGGGCATGCGATATCGGTGATTCGAGGCAGAGAGGCGCTGTCTGTGCGCCCCGTGGCCGACTAAAGACGTTCGAAACGCTCGAAGGCCTCCGGAAGGGGGGATGAGCAACGGACCATCTTGCCGGAGAAGGGGTTGCGGAAGACGAGCGTGGCGGCGTGGAGGGCCAGACGCTTGACGGGGCTGGTCTCAGCGCCATACTTTTCGTCGCCGGCGATGGGATGGCCCAGGTCGTAGGAGGCGTGCACGCGGATCTGGTTCTTGCGGCCGGTCTCCAACTGGAACTCCACCTGGGTGTAATGCCTGGAACGGCTTAATACCCTGTAGTGGGTGATGGCCAGCTGTCCGTCCTTCACCTCGTTCTCGAAAGAGTTCATCTTGAGGGACTTGGGGTTCTCCAGAAGCCAGCTCTGGACGGCGCCCTGCTCCTTTTCGAGGGAGCCTTCCAGCCAGGCGACGTATTTACGCTCCGCCACAAGGTCTTTCCACTTGCTCTGGAGGATATCCTTGGCACGCTCGTTCTTGGCGAAGACCAGCACGCCGGACGTACCGCGGTCGATACGGTGGACAATCCAGATTTTGGCGGTGGAACGGTCCGGACGTACACCGGAGATGAGGTCCTCCTTGCGCTGCATGCGGGCATTCACCTTGACATATGCATTCAGGAGGGAGTACAGCGTATTCTTTTCCTTTCCGGTAGCCACCGTGAGCATGCCGGAGGGTTTGTCCACGACAATGTAGTTCTCGTCCTCGAACAGGATCTGGACGCCGGCCTTGAGGACCGTATCCTTTGCGTCCTCGCGCACGGAACGGGCGATGGAGATGCCTTTCGGGAGGATGGTAATCGTGTCGCCGGGACGCAGCGGGTGGTCGAAGGCGGTACGGCATTCGCCGTTCACCAGCACCTGTCCCTTGGAGAGCTGGTTCTTGACACCGGTGCGCGACTGGCCCGGGAAAATTTCGAAAAGGTATTGAAGCAGGCCGCCCTCATGGGCTACCTTGAACTTTTGTCCGGTCATAATTCTTCCAATAGAGGGTGGAGTTCCCGGGGCAGCAGGCGCATGAAATGCTCCAGCATACCGTGCGGGATGATGATGGTTTCCAGGGATTCGCAGTCGTCGAAGGCATCCTCGCCGATATACTCCAGCGCCTTGTTCAGGCGCACCTGGAACAGGTTGACGCACCCCTGGAAGGCCTGCGGGCCGATGATGCGCGTCTTGGCGGGAAGGGAAATCTTCTCCAGCTGCCAGCAATCCATGAAGGCCGACTGGCCGATTTTGAGCAGCCCGGTGGGCAGCTTGATGGACACCAGCTCTCCGCACTCGGCGAAAGCGGCGTCCCCGATATGCGTTACGGAATTCGGAAGATGAATCTTCTCCAGATAGGAGGAGCGCTCCTCCAGGGGAATATCCTCGCCGATCTTCCGGCCCGCCATATAGTCCTGAAAAGCGAACACGTCGTCACAGATGACCTCGCAGCCCTCCCGGACAGTGATTACTTCGGGGAAATTCTCTGCGTCGGTGAGGTATTTTCCGTCGGCCGAATAGGCGACGCGGTTTTCGTCGTCCCAGACATCCCGGTCCAGTTCCGTTTTCGGCAGGACGGTGGGGACGGCCATGATTTCTTCCAGGGTCATGGGATCAGAAGGATTTAACAAAGTCGATGTCTTTCTTGAGCATCACTTTGGGTTCCATCTTGGAGACTTTCTGGAACAGTTTGAACTGGTACGCGGGCGAGAGATAAACCTTGTTTTCGTTTTTGCCCTTGCGCCACCATTTATAGAAAGCGATAGGATCCGTGTCGTAGGGAATGCGGGCCTCGATTTCGGAGGTGTAACCGGGGAAATCGATGAGCATCTTGAGCCCGGTAATCCGGCGATAGTATTCGTAGTCTGCGCGGCGGAGTTTGGAGACAAGCGGGGCGAAGACTTCCATCTGGTCCACCTGGAGCACTTTTTCCTTCACGATCATGCGATGGATACGAACGGGATCCTGACGCAGCCACTCCGTCATAGTCTGGGTGACCGGGCCACTTTCACAGTCCAATGTCAGCATATCGGACGAGAAGTAAACTTTTTCACTATCGAGGGGAAAAATCTCCATAAATATTATCCTATGATGCAAAGATAGGGAAAAATTTTCGGTTTTCAACAATTATTTGTTAATAACCTTCTCCTATTTTCGGGCATAGGAAGCTATACAGCCTCCAGCAGACGGGGGTCGATGTAGGCCGACACCACCGCGACGATGCCCTCGATTGCCACCAGCAGACGGCGGTTGCGCCTGATGCGTTTCACGTAGCCCTCGGCCCCCTTGAAAGGGCCGTCGGTCACGCGGACCTTGCAGCCTGCGGCGAAGCAGGAGATATCGTCGGCCGAGAAGAATTCCAGCCCTTCGGAGCCCTGCGAGGTAACCAGACGGAAGGCCTCCATCTGCTTGTCCGGAATGGCTTCGCAGACGTACCTCCCTTCTGGATTGCGTTTTTTGTAGATGAATCCTTTCGCGTTGCCGTAAGCATCCTTAAGGAGATCGTCCAGGGCTTTTATATCACTGGCGCCGGCGCGGACAAACAGGAGTGACGACACCATGGGGACGCGCTGAAAGATGACGGGGCCTTCCTCTATATATCTGGGGTCGGCTTTTCCATCGGCCCTGAGGGTGGCGATGTGACGGCGCGCAAGGATGTGGGCCTCTCCCTTGAGAAGGACCCGGTCAACGGCCAGGTACGTGGAATACCCCCGCTCCTGAAGGGCGGACTCCATGTCGAAGACCTTGTTATAAAACACCTTGACGGCGTACCACTGAAGTGCCGATTCTTCCATGTAATAATTAGAGTACGCAAAGGTATATATTTGCATGAGATTTTCCAAAAAGCGACATTTTGACACAAAACGATGTCATTTTGACATGTAAAACTGCCGTTTTGTCCACCTTTTGAGAATTTTTGGCATTTGGCCCCGGGTTTGCGATTTCTTGGGCCAGAAAGAAGTTAAACATTAAAATTAATAGGAGGACTTGATTATGTTACCTGCAAAAAGAAACAACCAGACCTGGATGCCCGACATCTTCAACGATTTCTTTGACAACGCCTGGATGGAGCGTCCGAAGGCCACCTGCCCGGCCATCAATGTACTTGAAACTCCCGAAGCCTACCGCCTGGAGCTCGCCGCTCCCGGCATGACCAAGGCCGACTTCGACATTCATCTGGACGAAGACGGTGACCTTGTCATCAACATGGAGAAGAAAGTGGACGAAAAGAAAGAGCAAGAAAAAGGCCATTACGTCCGCCGCGAATTCTCCTACACCAAGTTCCAGCAGACCATGCTGCTGCCGGAAGACACTGACCGTGAGGCGATTGCCGCCAAGGTTGAAAATGGCGTCCTCATCGTCAACCTGCCCAAGGTAAAGAAAACGGAGGTAGAGAAAGCCAGGAAGCAGATTACGGTCGAATAAATTTTTTGAAAAATTTTCAGTGACCCCTTGCAGATTCAAAAAAAGTATGTACCTTTGCAATCCCGAAAGGGAAGTTCACTGAAAACTTTGGTGCGGTAGTTCAGTCGGTTTAGAATACCGGCCTGTCACGCCGGGGGTCGCGAGTTCGAGCCTCGTCCGCACCGC
>JAEEXZ010000025.1 GCA_016288055.1 Bacteroidales bacterium | reverse complement strand
ATCTGAGCTATACCGGTGAATATACCTATCGCCTGAAACCTTCCTACAACACCTTCAACATCATGAACTCCCAGGAGCAGATGGAAATCTACCAGGAGTTGCAGCAGAAGGGTTTCCTTAATTATGCAGAAACGGCCAATGCTTCCGCGAGCGGTGTTTATGGCAAGATGTACCAGCTTCTCACCCAGTATGACGCCACTTCCGGTAAGTTCGGTCTTGAGAACACGGAGGCTGCCCGCAACGCTTACCTTCGCGCCGCCGAATACCGTAACACCGACTGGTTTGACATCCTGTTCAACAACAGTATCCAGCATAACCACTCCCTGAGTGCTTCCGGTGGTACCGAGAAGGGTAACTACTACGCCTCCCTCTCCATTATGCAGGATCCGGGTTGGACCTTGCAGAGCAAGGTGTCCCGTTACACGGCCAATATCAACACTACCTACAAGGTTTCCGATAAGGTTTCCGTCGGTCTCATCAGCAATGCTTCCTACCGTAAGCAGCGCGCTCCCGGAACTCTTTCCAGCGACACCGATGAGGTGAACGGAACTGTCAAGCGTGACTTTGATATCAACCCTTACAGCTACGCCCTCAATACGTCCCGTACGCTGGACCCCGATGAGTTTTATACCCGTAACTATTCTCCCTTTAACATTATCCATGAGCTCAATAACAACTATCTGGATCTGAGCGTGATGGATATCCGTGTCCAGGGAGAGGTGAAATACAAGCCCATTCAGCATCTGGAGTTAGGCGCACTGGCTTCCTATAAGTACACCGGTACTTCCCGTGAGCATCTTGTAAATGACGCCTCCAACCAGGCAATCGCTTACAGGCAGATGCCTACGTCCGTTATCCGTGATTCTAACCCTTTCCTTTACAAGGACCCCGATCATCCGTTCGACCTTAAAAAGACAGTCCTTCCCGAGGGTGGTTTCTTTACTAGAGATTCCAACGAACTGAACGGATGGGATTTGCGTCTGTCCGCCAATTACAGCAACACCTTCAACAACGACCATATCGTCAACGTGTATGGCGGTATGGAGGTTAACAGCATTGACCGTCACGGCTCAACCTTTACCGGCGCCGGCATGCAGTTCGAACTGGGCGAGGTTGCTGCTTTTGACTACAACTACTTCAAGAAACTCCAGGAAGGTGGCATGCAGTACTTTGAGCTGCATAACCGTCACGACCGCAGTGCTGCCTTCTTCGCCAATGCCACATACTCCTACAAGGGAAAGTACACGTTCAATGGCACGGTTCGTTATGAGGGTACCAACCGCCTGGGTAAATCTCGCCAGGCCCGTTGGCTCCCTACCTGGAACATCTCCGGTTCCTGGAATGCTCATGAGGAAGATTGGATGAAGGCTCTTTATCCCACGTTCTCTCACTTGAGCCTGAAGGCTTCCTACTCCCTTACGGGTGACCGTGGCCCTTCCACCGTGACTAACTCGCAGGTCGTTATCCGGGCAGCTACACCCTACCGTCCTTTTACCGCCGTTCAGGAAACCGGTTTGGAGATTGAGGATTTGGCCAACTATGAGCTCACCTACGAAAAGAAGCATGAGTTCAACGTTACGCTCGAGGCTGGTTTCTTCGACAACCGCATCAATGTCGTCGCCGACTGGTACACCCGTGAGAACTTTGACCTGATCGGTCCCGTTAACACGCAGGGTATCGGTGGCGGTGGTATCGTAAAGATGGGTAACTCCGCTTCCATGCACTCCGATGGTATGGAACTCTCCCTCTCCACAACCAATATCAAGACGCGCGACTTCAGCTGGACCACCAGCTTCATCTACTCCCACTCTTACAATGAAGTGACCAAGCTGGAGAACACCTCCCGTGTTCTTTCCATGGTGAGTGGTTCCGGTTTTGCAAAGAAAGGTTATCCTGTGCGCAGCCTCTTCTCCATTCCCTTTACTGGCCTGAATGAAGAAGGTCTCCCCACCTTCATCAATGAGAACAAGCAGCCGACGATTGCTGAATTCAACTTCCAGGCTTCTGAGCCCGAGAAACTGGAGTATCTGGAGTATTCCGGCAGCATCGATCCCACCGATGTGGGTTCCTTCGGCAACATCTTCGCCTGGAAGGGATTCAAGCTGAACGTCTTCTTTACGTATTCCTTCGGAAATGTAGTCCGTCTGGATCGCGTCTTCAAGAATTCCTATAGCGACCTGGATTCCATGCCCCGTGAGTTTGCAGACCGTTGGACTGTGGCCGGCGATGAAGCGATCACTACCATTCCCGTGATTCCCAGCTCCTGGCAGAACCGCTATTACAGAGAAAAGAATCAGTATCTGGACCGTGCTTATAATGCTTACAACTATTCCACCGATCGTGTGGCCAAGGGAGACTTCATCCGTCTCAAGGAGATTTCCCTGGCGTATGATTTCCCCAAGCAGGTGGCAAAGAAGCTGGGCGTTGGAAGCCTGGGCATGAAAGTGCAGGCCACCAACCTCTTCCTCCTGTACTCTGACAGTAAGTTGAACGGCCAGGATCCGGAGTTCTTCAATACCGGTGGTGTCGCCCTGCCTATGGCAAAGCAGTTCACTTTCACCCTTAAGATCGGTCTTTAATTTAATTGGCTCAATAATATGAAAACTAAATATATTTTCGCTGCGTCCCTGATGCTCTTGGGCCTTGCTTCCTGCGACAAGTTCCTGGATGTGATGCCCGATAACCGCACCGAGCTGGATAGCGCAGACAAAATTCGCAGGCTGCTTGTAACTGCATATCCTTCTGTTGATTATCTCTTCTTCAACGAACTGATGTCCGACAACAACGAGAATCTGGGCGATAACAATCCCTACACGGATGTTATCTACGATCAGATTTACTCTTGGAGTGATGTGACGGAGGATTGGTTCGCTTGCCCTGCATGGGTGTGGGAGAATTGCTATCGCGCCATTGCTTCTGCCAACCAGGCTCTCCTGACGATGGAAGAGAAGGGAGGCGCCGAAGCCATTGGCTGCCAGGCGGAAATGGCGGAAGCCCTCATCTGCCGTGCCTTCTCTCATTTTATCCTTGTCAACACGTTCTGCATGAACTATAACCCGGAGACCTCTGACACGGATCTGGGCATCCCCTACATGACAAGATCGGAGACCACCTTGAATCCGAAATATGAGCGTGGAACCGTGGCCGAGGTTTATCAGCATATCGACGAGGATATCCAGGCCGCTCTGCCTTATCTGTCGGACTCTTATTACAAAGTCCCTCAGTATCATTTCACGAGGAAGGCAGCCAATGCTTTTGCTGCTCGTTTCTACCTCTTCTATGAAAAGTGGGAACAGGCCGAGAAGTATGCCGATGCGGCACTGGGTGCTATGCCCCGGCTGCGTGATTTGAAGAAATTCAGCACCATCACTCGTGACTTTGATGCGTGGTGCGACCAGTTCATCAGCCCCTCCGAGAAAGCCAATCTGCTCATGCTTGGCGCGAACTCGATTTACGGGCGGTCTTATTGCAAGGCCGCGGGATATTGTGAGAAATATTCTCATACTCGCTATACGGCCAATAATGAAGACCTTTTTGCTGCCAATATCTGGGGCAATACAGCAGGTTTTGGTTCCGCAAGTCTGTACTATATGCCTCCGGCACAGTACAGCGGAAACAACTTTGACAAAGTAACCACCTGGAGAATCAACGAGCATGCACAGATTGCAGATGCTGTTGCCGAGACAGTTACTCCTTTTATGTTCTTCCCGGCCTTGACCATTGATGAAACCCTGCTGGTCCGTGCGGAGGCCCGTGTGCTTCAGGGCAAGTATGAAGAGGCTGCCGAGGACCTTACTCTCTGGATGCAGAATAATATCAAAACCGAGATGGTCCTCACGCCGGAGAAAATCCTGGCGTTCTACTCCGACCACGGTGATTTCACCTATGCAACCTGGGATAATTCCACCATCAAGAAGCATCTGAATCCCGCTTTCTATATCGGCGCCGAGAATGGTCTTCGTGAGTGCATGATCCAGTGTGTGCTGGGCTTCCGCCGCATCGAGGGCTTCGCCCTTGGTCTGCGCTGGTGGGATGTCAAGCGCTACGGCATCGAAATCTGGCGCCGTACCATGAATGCCAATGGTACTCCCGGGCGTCTGGATGATGTCCTTCTGAAGGATGATCCCCGTCGTGCCATTCAGTTGCCCATGCAGGTTATCGATGCAGGTCTTGAAGCCAATCCCCGCAACAAGTAATCAAGGAGGAAAGTAATATGAAAAAATATATCAAGTATTTTGCTGTCGCGGCCGCTTCTGTTTTGGCCCTTGCCTCCTGCAAGCAGGAGCAGCTTAACCAGGAGAGCGTCATCAAGGACAGCCGTGCTGAACAAACGGAGTTTGACAAGTGGCTGGCTAACAATCTGCTCAATCCGTACAATATTCAGATTAAGTACCGTTATGAGCTGATGGAGACCAACTTCTCCTATTGGACAACTCCGGCAGACTACGAGCAGTCTATCATCTATGCCCATCTTGTCAAGTACCTGTGCGTTGATACCTATGACGAGGTTGCCGGTACCACTTTTACCTGCAAGTACTTCCCGAAGTTGTTCTTCCTGGAAGGAACCTTCCATTATGACAACAACGGTCAGATGATTCTGGGTACTGCCGAAGGTGGACGTAAGATTTTCCTGGGCGGCGTGAATCACCTTCGCGGTGTGCTTGAAGAAGCACAGGAAGCGCAGGACGCCGGTACACTTAATGAATTTTACTTCAAGACCATCCACCACGAGTTTACCCACATCCTGAACCAGACCAAGGATTTCACTCCGGACTACAAGATGATCTCGGGTACTGATTATGTGCTGAATGCGTGGGATGAGACGAATCGTACGACTTACCTGAAATTTGGTTTCATCAGCCAGTATTCGCAGCATTCCGACCGGGAGGATTTCGCCGAGATGCTTTCTACCTATGTTATCAACACGCCTCAGCAGTGGAACGCCTGGATGAGCCAGGCAGGAACGGAAGGCGCAAAGAAGATTGAACAGAAGCTCGAGATGGTCCGCAGTTATATGCTGGAAGCCTGGGATATCGATCTTGACGAGCTTCGCGACGTAGTTCTTCGCCGCACCGACGATGTCCTTGCCGGCCGTGTGAACCTTACCGATTTGACTTTTTAGAACATGATGTCTATGAAAACCAAATACTTATTTGTTTTTGCTGCACTTGCTGCCGTTTTTTCCTGCCAGAAGCCGGAAAAGGTCTTCGATGAGCCCTCATCGACGCGCATGGAGAAATTCCTGGACAATGTTCAGAAAGTGA
Source organism: Bacteroidales bacterium (assembly GCA_016288055.1). GTDB lineage: Bacteria > Bacteroidota > Bacteroidia > Bacteroidales > UBA932 > Cryptobacteroides. The sequence continues at coordinate 21,365 of JAEEXZ010000025.1, read as the reverse complement.
TCTCTGAGTCGGAGAACGGCTGGTACATGGCTTATTACACAAAGCACGAGAATACTGTTGGTGCAGGAAGCATCTACACCATTCAGTTTGATAAACCGGGTGCCGGCAAGGCCACCATCTTTCATGAGGAGGTAAAACCTGCCGAAGGTTGGGGAGACACTTGCACGTACAAACTGACCCGCGATGAAGGTCCCGTACTTTCGTTCGATTCTTACAATGTGGCCATGCATTATTATGCCACATCTTCCGGTCAGTTCTACCAGTCCCGTGGCGGCGACTTTGAGTTCTGCATTGTCAGCGCCTGTGCAGATTCTGTCGTGATGCGTGGAAAAAGAACTCACAACACCTACAAGATGTATCCGCTGGCGGAAAAGGCCGATGCCTATATCGAGAAGATTCACGACATGGCCGCATCCCTTTCTGTAGGATTGCTTGAGACGGAGATTACCGGCGGTCTTGTGGAGATGTCAATTGATTACAACAAGCGTACGATTTCCATCGGACGCAAGGGTTCCGAGCAGAGCGAAATTGTCGATGTCCCTTTCATCATCACTCCTACCGGTTTCAAACTGTATGAGACCCTGGATTTCCAGGGCGTCAAGTTTAAAGACTTCGTGTATGATGCAGATGCGATGTCCCTTACTTCCAACGGGATCACCTTTAATATGATTGTTCCCGAGGGATATATGGCTTACAATCGTTTCCTCGGAAAATACAAGATGACCGTGGGCGCTGCCGGCGTAGGTCCTCTGAATGTTGAGATTGTTAAAGATGTTGTCGGTCGCAGTTACAAGCTCAAGGGCGTGAATCCCAAGTACGATATCAGTTTGAATTATAATGCCGGCCAGGGCGCCTTGAACTGGATGTCCCAGGTTGTGGGAACCACAGAGCAGGGACACGTAATCTGGCTCTGCGCCTGGGCGGTGCTCAATGGTCAGGACGGAACATTTACATGGTCGGATACTGTTGGAATGCGTTCCGTTGCCGACGACATCAACAAAGAAGACTTTGTCCTGAGTATGGTGGACTTCGGCACCCTCTCGGGCAACGTGGTTGACTCCTACATCATGTTTGACCTGACCGAGTATCAGCAGAGCAATACCGTCAATCAGACATTGCCTACCTCCTGGTACTTCCCCGGCGGTAACTACCGTCTTACCGGTCCCATCACCCTTGCCAAAATAGTGGAGGAATAGATCTATGAAAAAAGTTTTTACCATTATAAGTGTTGCCGCGCTGCTTCTTCTTGCTTTCTCCTGCAAAAAGAACGGTTACGAGATTCCGGAAAAATATAAGGTTGCAGAGGAGCTCTCCGTCAAAGGAAGCGCTCATGTGGAGTTTGGAGCTGCCGGCGGCAGCCAGTCCCTTTCTGTTTTGCACAACAGCGAGGCCGTTACCGTCAAGGCAGACGCCGAGTGGGTGAACGTTTCGGCTTCCGACCAGAATGTGATTATCTCCTGCGACGAAAACTTTGCCTTGACTTACCGTTATGCGCAGGTTACCATTTCGTCATCTGGCAAATCCTGCAGTATTCAGGTGAAGCAGAACGGCGTTACCAATGAATACCTCTGGGAGGAATCCTACTCCTTTGCCGCTGCCGGCGGAGAGGTTGCCCTGAAGTATCTTCCCACTACCCTCTCCATCAAACTTAAGGTGGAAGGAAGCGAGTGGATTACTGCAGCTGCGACGGATAATACACTCAAAATCCTGGCCGCCAAAAACGAAACCGGCGAAGCGCGTACGGGCAAGGTTACCTGGCAGGCCGGTGAGGATATCCGTGAGATCGTGATTACCCAGGCCAAGGGTAACGGCGGCGGTGGCGACGAACCGGGTGAAGTGACTTATGCTTCCTGGATTGGCAGCTGGAGTTCCTCGGCAGGAACCCTGGTGATTTCCGAATTGAGCGAGGCGGATCATATCTATCTCATGTCTTTCGAACAGTTTGGAGAGCAGAATGTCCCCGCATTCTTTAATGAGGAAACCGGCGCACTGGAGTTCTATGCGTATGAAATTGGAACAGAAGGGAATTGGACCTATTGGTTCTGTTCGGTTGACTCCGAAAATTATATTGAGACGGGCGGCCCCAACGATGACATCATGCTGGCGTCCGCTACCCTGAATGCGGCCAAGACGGCCTTCACCATCAAAGGAAACGAATACACGGCTGTTTACAACGGGACTCCCTACGATGAGGTTATCGTCAAGCTTGTTGTTGCTGGATATCTTTCTGAGAAAGAGGGTGATAAATCTGTCGGCTGGTACTCCTTCAACAATATGGAACCGGTTGATTTGCCCGCAGCATATATAAAGGCCGGAACCACTTCCGTGAAAAACACCCCGTTGGTACTTGCTCCCAAGTATGGCATTTCTTCTATAAAACAGTTTCAGACGCGTTAACTGAATGAGAAAAGTCTGTTGGATAATTGTATGCACGGCGCTCGCTTTTTCCTGCACGCGTGAAATGCCTCAGCATGTATCCGCTCCCGCCCTTAGGACGGGAACGGTCACCATGGAGGCGTCTCCGCGCGCTAGTCTTGGGGTAGAGCCCGGCGTGGCCATTGTCTATCTGGATAAGCCTTTCACGGCCCAGGCCGAGAGAGGAGGCGCCCAAAAACTTCTTCCTCAGCAGTTGAAGGTGACCTCCATGAAGCGCCTTTTCCCCGATGCGGGGGAGTGGGAGCCTCGTACCCGGGCTGCCGGCCTGCATCGCTGGTATGTCGTTGAATTCGACAGGAACATATCCACCGACGATGCTATGCTGGCCCTGCAGGGTGTCCCCGGTGTCCAGAAGGTGGAACCCAGCCGTGTCATTAAACCCGAGGTAAGCGTCAATGATCCTTATTGGGCTCAGATGTGGGGTGTGAACAACACCGATTATCCGGGATATGACATCAATGTCAAGGCGGTGTGGGATTACTATGGTACCATGGGAAGCCCTTCGGTGACGGTAGGTGTAGTTGATGGAGGTATCTCACTCTCCCATCCCGACCTGAAAGCCAACATTGCATCGACCGGTCACTACAACTATGTCGATAACAAGGAGGGCGCAAGCGCTATCGTTGATCACGACCACGGCACGCATGTGGCCGGGACCATCGCTGCCGTCGGCAACAATGGAGTCGGCGTGATTGGCGTAGCAGGTGGAAACGCTGCTGCCGGCAAGCCCGGCGTGAAGCTTCTTTCCCTGCAGGTGTTCAAGACGCTCCCGAACGGGAATGACGCCACCGCTCCCAGTTTTGCCAGAGCCATCAAAGAGGCGGCGGACAGGGGAGCCATCATTTGCCAGAACAGCTGGGGAAACAATTTTGATTTCAATGATGACGGCAAGGTGATCGGTTATGAACTGGAGTATGCCCGCAGTGCGCACGAGAATCCGGATGGGTCTTTCGTCCAGGCTGTCGAGTACTTCAACAAGTTCGCCGGTTGCGACAACCAGGGCAACCAGTTGCCGAATTCCCCCATGAAGGGTGGCGTGGTTATCTTTTCTGCCGGCAACGCGGACATTCCCTATGGTTCTCCGGGCAGTTATGACGGATGTATTTCCGTCGGCGCCATCAATAAGAATGGTACCCGCGCCAGCTTCTCCAACTACGGTGATTGGGTGGATATCTGCGCTCCCGGCGTGGGAGTTTACAGCACCTTCCTGAATGGTGGATATATCTCCTATAGCGGAACGTCCATGGCTTGCCCGCATGTCAGCGGTGTCGCCGCCCTCATCGTCTCCCATTTCGGGGGACAGGGCTTTACGGCCGAGGAACTCCGGACCCGCCTCATCGGCGGAGCCAAACCCATCGGCGTAACTACCGGCAACAAGCCTATCGGCCCGCTTGTGGACGCCATGGGCTCTTTCCAGATCAATGGTACGGGCGCCGTACCCGACCCTGTTTCGGGTTTCACGGTAACGCCCGTGGGACATAACCTCAAGGTGGATTTCAAGGCTGTGCAGGCTTATGGATACATGGTCCTGGCCTCCCGTTCTTCCTCTTCCCTTGAGAAGGTCTCTTATGACAATCCGGCCAGCGATGTATCTTACGCCAACAAGGTGCTGATGAATGCGGAACCCGGTTCCGACCAGAGCATTGTCCTCACCGGTCTTATGCCGGACAAGGACTACTATGTGTCCATCGTCGCTTACAGTTATGACCGGAAGTACTCCGAAAAGGCAAGCATCCAGAAGGTGCACACAGCTGTGAACCTGGCTCCCGTCGTTGACATTCCGGACTATCCGGCGCAGGGCTTTGTGTTCGATCACTACCAGAATATATCGCTTCCCGTCAGTTTCTCCGATCCTGACGGTGATGCCATCACGGTGGATATGCGCAATTCCGGCACGGGAAGGGCTAAGTTGGAATCCAACAACGGATCCTCCGTCCTGTACAACTTCCAGCTTATCTGCATGCTCTCCCAGCCGGGTAATTATTCTGCCATCATTACTGCGACGGATGAACTGGGCGCACAGAAGAGATTGACGGTAAACTACACCGTGAAGCCCAATACGGAGCCCAAAGTGCTCAAGCAGCCTTCCGCTGTCCTTTTGGACGGGAAGGGACAGGAATACTCGCTGGATCTGTCCGAGTATCTACAGGATCCCGACGGGGAAGTCCTTACGTACAAGGCAGTTTCCGTTGACAATGCAGTCGCCTCTGTTGATGTGAAGGGCTCTGTCCTTACGGTCAAATCCGTTTCCGACGGTGTCTGCAAGGTGAAAGTGGCGGGCGTGGACCACGACGACAAGAAAGTTACGGCCGAGTTCTCCGTCCTTGTAAAGCCCGAAGGTGCCGGTGAAGTCTTCATCCCCGGAAAAACCGTCCTTACGAAGGGCAATCTCACCGTCATTCCCGGTGTCGAGGAGGCTCCCACTACGGTTCGCCTCATCTCTTCTTCCGGTGTTGTCGTGTACGAACATTCCGGCAGCCACAGCGTGAACAATCCGATTGTCCTCAATGTGGACAGCCTGGCTCCCGGTTACTATACCCTTGAAGTTACTTACAAGGGCGAAGTTTATACCTTTACCATTGTCAAACGATGAAAATCCGTCATTGCATACTTCTCGCTTCCGCGCTGCTGCTCACCTGGTCTCTCAAGGCCCAGGAGCAACTGCCGGCCAACGAGGTCTTCGAGTTCCTGAGTTTCCCCCGCGGGGTAGCTCAGACGGGCATGGCGGGTGCCGGCAAGACGCTGCTCTCCGAGTCAACGGCCCTTGCTGCGTTTGACAATCCTGCCGTGCTTCCCTTCGCGCTGAATCACGTGGACGCGACGGTCGTTTATGGCCGATGGGCTCCCGCCCATCCCAACACCCTCACAAATAACCTGGGAGGCGGCGTTTCTGCCCGCCTGGGCAAGGGGTTCGCCGTTTCTGCAGCCGTAATCAATCAGGCTCACGCGGAGGTCGATTTTGGCGGCGAGGCCGGGACATTCACACCCCGTGACCTTGTTGTCGCCTTCGGCGCCGGTGTTTCCTTCGGGGAGCACGTGAGCGTGGGCGTATCGGCCCGTCTGGTCAAGCAGCAGGTGATGGCGGACTATCAGCTTTCCGCCACGGCTATTACGGCTATGGTTCAGTACAGGAAGGACGCCCTCAATGTGGCAGCCGGCCTGGCCAACCTGGGCGCCGGTGTCAAGTCGGAGAACGAGAGCGTTTCTTCCCTGCCGGCATCGGCCCGTCTGGCGGCTTCCTATGAGCTGCCCGCCGGCCCCGGCGCGTTCACCTGCGCTCTGGACGCCGATTACTACTTCAGCGGCAAGATTGGCGTTTCCGCCGGCGTTGCCTACGCTTTCAAGGACATGCTTTTTGCGCGTGCCGGTTACCGCTATGCTACTGCCGGCGCCGCGTTCCCTTCCCATCTCGCGCTTGGCGTAGGGGCAAAATGGAAGGGCCTTGGCCTGGACATCTCTTACCTGACAGCCAATGCGCAGATCGGCAATTCCATTTGCGCGGGTATCAGCTATCGTTTTTAACTGCAATTAATTTATTAACCCAAAAATATTAATCATTATGAAAAAATCCATTTGGACTGTACTGCTCTCCGCGCTGGTAGCGCTGTTGGCGGTAGGCTGCGCCAAGGAGGCCGATCTGTCTGACCTCAAGAATAAGGTCAGCGATCTGGACAAGCGGGTCACCGCCCTCGAGGACGCAATCGACGAAATCAACAAGGAGACAATCCCTGGTTTGAAGAATCTGGTGGATGCTGTGAACAACAAGATCACAATCCAGTCTGTTGTTGAAGGGGATGGTGAGTACACCATTAACTTCACTGACGGGACCTCCGCCGTTATCAAAAATGGTAACGACGGCGAGGACGGCGACGACGCCGAGGCTCCCGTTATCAGCATCACTCTGGGTGAAGACGGTATCTACTACTGGACCGTCAACGGCCAGCTCATGAAAGACGAGGCCGGCAACCCGCTGCCTGTTACCGCCAAGGGTGACAAGGGCGACAAGGGCGAGACTGGTGATAAGGGTGAAGATGGTGACAAAGGTGACAAGGGCGAGGATGGTATCACTCCTCTGTTCGGCACCAGCTCCGAAGGAAAGGTCATCGTTTCCTACGATAACGGTGAAACCTGGAAACCCCTCGGCTTCAGCGTAATCGACGGCTCCGCCTTCACCTCCGCTTATATTGACGAGAACAAGTCCACCGAGGATTACATCGTCCTGGTTGTGGGTGAGACCGAGGTCCAGATCCCCAAGGAGAAGACCTTCTCCCTGAAGATTACGTACGATGGGAAACTCAATTCCGTGGGTATCAACGCCGGTGAGACCATCGCTCTCGAGTATGCCGTTCAGGGTGTTTCCTCTACCGATGAGGTGACCGTCGATATTCTCAGCGCAACTGCTGGCATCACCGCCAAGATTGCTGCTGTCGATGCCGTTAGCGGTTATATTATGATTTCTGTCCCCGCTGCCGATCCTGAGGCTACCGAGCCCGCCAAGATCGAAGGCAAGATCTTTGTCTTCGCCGACAACAACAAGGGCAAGTCCAACATCAAGGTGATCTCCCTCGAGAAGGGTGAAATCGCCGCCGTTGCCGATGTCTCCGCTCAGGCTCCCGCCGCCGGTGGCGAGTTCGAACTCACCGTGACCACCAACAAGGAGTACAATGTGAATGTCAATGACGAAGCTGCTTCCTGGCTCTCCGTCGTTGAGACCAAGGCTACCCACACCGACAAACTCAAGATTGTCGCCGCCAAGAACGAAACCGGCGCTTACCGCGTGGGTACTGTAACTATCAACGACCGCAACACGGCCGACAAGATTGAAGAATTCACTGTCGTTCAGCAGCCTTCCGCTGAGGTTGCCACCGATATCGCTTCTGTACGTGAACTTGAAGATGGCGCTCCTGTTTTTGTAAAGGATGCTATTGTTCTGGCTGCGACCAAGAGCGGCGTTCTAGTTGGTGATGCCAATGGCGGTTATGTTTATGTTCCCCTGAAGGACAATCTTGCCGTTGTTCGCGGTGATGTCGTTTCCTTCTCCGGCGTTAAGAAGACTGCCGAAACTCCTGCCATCACTTATGTGGAAGTTGAATCCATTGAAGATGATGACTATGAGGGCGAAATCCCCGACCTGATGTGGATGTACTATGGTTTTGCGGCCCAGATGGACGCATCAACCAGCATTCATACCACTTTTGTTGCCAACATGTCTAAGGATGCTGAAACCGGCGCCATGATTGCCACTCCTTTCTATGGACAGTCCTTCATCGTGGTGGATCCCATGTCTTCCTATGATGTAGAGGCTTTCGATGGCAAACTTGTGACCATCGAGGGATATACTAACGGTGGCGTTGTTACGGACGAGTCTGAAGCTTATTCCTTCATGCTTACTGGTATCAAGGAGCTTAGCTATACCGTTAATCCTAACTGGACCCTTTCCTTTGATCCCGGCACCCAGGCTATCACCAATACCGTGTCCGGCGGCGATGAGAACGAGTGGTATGGTTTCATCGTAGTCAAGGCCGAGATGGTTGGGGCCGAGGCTTCCTACGCTACCATTGAAGAAATGATTCAGGATGCCCTCCCTTATTCTTCGGACGACATTCAGTATACAATCAATGGCGAGTATGCTGGTTATCCTACCTCGCTGATTATTAATTATATCCTGGAGGACTCCATTATGCAGGGTACCGGCTCTATGGCTTTTGATATCCCTTATGGGAAATACATTGCCATCGCTTATGGTATGGAGGATGGAACCTTCAATCTTACCGGTAACTATGCTACCCTTGAGTTTGAATACGCAGATCCTCACGTGCCGGCCGCATATGATGAATTCCTTGGCGATTGGGTCGTGGGCTCTTCCAAGTGGACTGTCACAGAGAAGGAGAACGGTGTTTCTTATTCGATTGCCGGTGGCCTTGGCTCCACGGGTCTGATCATGACCGCCAATTATAAAGATGGTGCAATGGAGGTTGTCGAGAGCGCATACGAGAACACGCTGACCTCAAGCTACGGAACCGTTGAGAACGTCATCATTGGCGGTGGCTTCTCGGAGGGTACTACCAATTACTGGGGGTATCAATACCTGAGCGACGATGTGATCAATGTTATCATGACTGTTGGAAAACTCGATGACGGGTCCTTTGACGTGACCGGCGGCGATTGCTTTGTTACCTATGAGAGCGGTGAAACCGGTACCGAGCCGTTTACTTACTATGGTGTCTGGGGCATTCTTGGCGATGATGCCGGACAGTATGCCGGTCGTGTCATTACGATGGTTAGGAATAACATCCCGAGTAGTATCGAGAAGTATATTCCTGATACAACCGAGTATTTCTTTAAGGCAGACTTTGAAGATGCTTCCTGCCTGGATGACTGGACGCTTATCGACGCTGACGGAGATGGCAACAAATGGTACTTTATCAACACCTTGGGCGGCCATGCTTCTACAGGTATGATTACCAGTGCCTCGTATTCTGGCACGGCCCTCCAGCCGGACAACTGGGCCTTTACTCCCCAGATTGAACTTTCTTCCGAGTCGAACTTCCTGTCCTTCTGGGTTTGCGCCCAGGATGCAAGTTATCCGAAGGAACATTATGCTGTCTATGTGACCAAGAGCATTCCTACGAGTGGTAAGATTGAGGACGGTTGTGAGGTGCTCATTCCTGAGACTGTCCTTTCTGCCAACGGTGCTCCCGCTACCGAGGCAATGGGTGCTTGGAAAAAGCAGATTGTTGAAGTGCCCGCCTCATTGAAGGGTGAAAAGGTTTACTTCGGTTTCCGTCACTTCAACTGCACCGACTGGTTCCGTATCAACATTGACGATGTGGCTCTGAGTGAGGTCAAACCCGCCACTTCTGCTACTCCTACCGTATTCAGTGTAACTTCCTCCAATACGCATAAGGGAGGCCATGCGGTGGCAAAATCCGTTAACTTCGAGAAGAAAGCACGCGTTCTTAAGACCAGTGATTCCGCTCCTGCCAAGAAGGCTGTGTCCCACTCTCTGAAAGCTCGGAAGGCCGTCGTTAATGGCGTTCGCAAATAATTATTTTGCGGCAAAATCTTAATCGAAGCGCCCCGCACTCCGGGGCGCTTCTTTTTTTTGCACCTGGCGTCCGTGAGTTTGGGACGCTGGGAGCACTTGGGGCGGGAACGATGTTGAAATAATTTGTATCTTTGTAGTCTATGAGTGACTATATCGTATCTGCCAGAAAGTATCGGCCGGACTCCTTTGAAACGCTCATCGGCCAGGATACCATTGCACGCACCCTGTCCAACTCCATCCGGAGGGGGCAGCTTGCGCACGCCTACCTTTTCTGCGGGCCGCGCGGTGTGGGTAAAACCACAACGGCGCGTATCTTCGCCAAGATGATCAACTGCGCCAACCCGGGGCCCGGGATGGAACCCTGCGGGGAGTGCGAATCCTGCGTGAGCTTCCAGGAGGGCCGGAGCTACTGCATCCACGAACTGGATGCAGCGTCCAACAACTCTGTGGAAGATATCAAGGCGCTCATGGAGCAGGTGCAGGTGCCGCCGCAGGTGGGAAAGTACAGCGTGTATATCATCGACGAGGTGCACATGCTGTCGCAGGCCGCCTTCAACGCCTTCCTCAAAACCCTGGAAGAGCCCCCGGCACACGCCATCTTCATCCTGGCAACCACCGAGAAGCATAAGATCCTTCCCACCATCCTGAGCCGCTGCCAGACCTACGACTTCAACCGCATCTCCATCCCGGACATGGTTCGCAACCTGCAGGGCATCGCGGAAAAGGAAGGCGTAAAGATAGACGACAAGTCCCTGCACGTGATAGCCTCCAAGGCCGATGGTGCCATGCGCGACGCTCTCACCATCTTCGATCAGACGGTGGCCTTCTGCGGTAAGGATGTCAAATACGAGGACGTCATCCGAAACCTCAATGTACTGGACTACGAATTCTGCTTCTCGCTGGTGGAGAATTTCCTCGCGGGAGACTACGCCAGTGCGTTCCTTACCTTCGACAAGATTCTGGCCAAGGGTTTCAACGCCCTTCACTTCGTGGGCTCCCTGTCCACACACCTGAGAAACCTTGTCGTGGCCAAAACCGGTGGCCTGGAACCCCTCCTGGAACTGCCGGACTCCCTCAAGAAAGAATACGCCGCCCAGGCGGCCAAGTGCTCCAACCAGTTCCTCTTTGAAGCACTGGCTACTACCACGGCCTGTGAAACCGGCTACAAGGCGGCTGTCAATCCTCGCCTCCATATTGAATTCGCCCTCATGAAGCTCAGCTACCTGATGGGTAAACCGGCCGACAAGCCTCAGACCCCGGCTCCCATGCCGAAGGCAGAGCCGAAACCGGAACCGAAGGCAGAACCGAAACCGGAGCCGAAGGCAGAACCGAAACCGGAGGCAACAGCCCCGGCACCCCGGCGCCGTGCGGCGAAGACGGGATCGGCCCTTTCGATGAGCGCCATCATGGAGGAAAAACCCAAGGAGACGGAGCAGGATACGTCGGTGCAGGATTCCGCCGCGCTTCCGGAGGACGAAGTCCTGAAGATGAAGTGGAAGGAACTGGCTGGACATTATGGATCCAAGCCGCGTCTCGCCAGTATGCTGCAGAGCGGGAAGGTAGAGGTGAAAGAGGAGAAGGGCGTCAAGGTGGTCGAATTCTTCGTGACCAACGAATCCCAGCGGCAGTGGATTGTGGAGAAGATGCTGCGGGAACTTGAATCCAGTCTCCGCGAACTGGCCGCATGCAGCCGCATTAACGTGGAAGTGTCCGTAACGCCTATGGAAGAGGTGGAGAAAGTCCCTTATATGCCGGAGGAGAAGGCGAAGGATTTAATGGATAAAGAACCTGCGGTGCGCGAACTGGTCGCCGCCATGGGGCTGGACACAAAGTAACATTCTGGGCAAAGCGAAGTATTTATGAAATTAAGAGCAGAAAAACTGGTGAAAAAGTATGGCGTCCGCACCGTGGTGAAGGGCGTCTCCATGGAAGTGCAGCAGGGAGAAATCGTGGGTTTCCTGGGCCCGAACGGTGCCGGCAAGACCACCAGTTTCTATATGATTACGGGACAGGTCAAGCCCAATGGAGGCCAGATCTTCCTTGATTACGATGACGGAACCACCGTCGAAGTTACCACGCTGCCCATGTATCAGCGGGCCCAGCGCGGAATCGGCTACCTCCCGCAGGAGGCCTCCGTGTTTCGCAAGATGAGCGTGGAGGACAACATCATGTCCGTGATGGAGGTCTCCGAGAGCACGAAGAACATGACCCGGGAGCAGCGCGTGGCCCGTATGGAACAGCTCATCGACGAGTTCAATCTCTCCAAGGTGCGCAAGTCTCTGGGAATCCAGCTCAGTGGCGGTGAGCGCCGCCGCTGCGAGATTGCCCGCGCCCTTGCCGTAGATCCCAAGTTCATCCTCCTGGACGAACCTTTTGCCGGCGTGGATCCCATCGCCGTGGAGGATATTCAGTACATTATCGCAAAACTGAAGTACCGTAATATCGGCGTTATCATCACCGACCACAATGTGGGTGAGACCCTGGCCATCACGGACCGCGCCTACCTTCTGTATGAGGGCGTAATCCTGCAGGCAGGCACGCCGGAGGCCCTTGCGGCCGACGAAGACGTGCGCACCAAATACCTCGGTTCCGGCTTTGTCCTGAAGCGTTCCAAGTCGGTGGAACGGGCCCGCAAGGAGGTGGAGGGAGAACACCGCGTTTGACTTTGGCACGGTGCTTGCTTTAACTACAACCGGTTAGTTTAATTGGTTTAGTTAATAAGTAGGTTAGAAAAGAAAACCGGACCTCGTGAGAGATCCGGTTTTTCTATTGTTGTAAGGTGTAAGAAAAGCTTACTGCTCTTCCTGAAGACGAAGCTGCTGAACATAGATAGCCTTCTGGAGCGCCATGCGCTTCTTCACGGAAGGCTTCTCGAAGTTCTTGCGGGAACGGAGCTCGCGGACGGCACCGGTCTTTTCGAATTTGCGCTTGAATTTCTTCAGGGCTCTCTCGATGTTTTCGCCTTCTTTGATGGGTACGATGATCATGCTTTTACACCTCCTTTTTTCTAAATTGGGCTGCAAAGTTAGAAATTATTTGATAATCTACAAAATTATTTGTTAATTTGCTCTAACAGAAATGTTACCACTAACCATTAACAAGCCTAAGATGAAAAAGAAAGCCGACGTTTATCCCTGGAAGTACTCTTCCGTAGGTGGCACAGTCCGCGTGAAAATTCTCAGCGGAAAAGACATTGCCAACCTGTATCAGCTGGACCGCAAGATGTGGACCGTGCTGAGCTGCCCCACCGAAGGCCTCGAGTTTGACGAGAAGGCCCTGAAGATGATCGATCTGGACAGCGACGGCCGCATCCGTGTGGACGAGGTCATCCGCACCTCCCAGTGGCTCACCCGCGTGGTGAGGGACCCCGATCTCCTGCTCAAAGAGGCAGACAGCCTCAAGCTGGAGGATTTCAATGCCGATGACCCCGACGGCGCGCGCCTGCAGGCATCGGCCCGCCAGATTCTGAAGAACCTCGGCCTTAAAAAGGACGAGATTTCCCTGGAGGACACGGCCGACAATGTAAGGATATTCGCCGGCACTAAATTCAACGGCGACGGCATCATCACGCCCGCCAGCGCATCCAATGAGGAGACCGCCAAGCTTATCGAGACCATCGCAGGCGTGGCCAGCGCCATGGACCGCAGCGGCGTACCCGGCATCACCACCGAGCAGATAGAGGCCTTCTACACCGCCTGTGCCGATTATGCCGATTGGCAGCAGGCCGCCACCAAGGAGGTCTTCCCCTTCGGGGACAAGACGGCCGATGCCCTCGCCGCCGTGGATGCTGTCAAAGACAAGGTGGCGGATTTCTTCATGCGCTGCAAACTTATCGGCTTTGAGGCCGGTCTGACGGAGGCTGTGGACGTGAATGTGGAGCAGATTGCGCTCATCGAGGGCAACCTTGCCGCCGCAGCGGACCAGATTGCCCTGCAGCCGCTGGCCAAGCCCGTTGCAGAGTGCACGCTGGACTTCAAGGCCGTGAACCCTGCCTGGAAGGCGGCCATGGATGCCGTCACTGCCCTTACCGGCGTGGGTGAAAAGCCCGTTTCCGAGCAGGACTGGGCCGCGCTGCTGGATAAGTTCGCTCCGTACTGCGCCCACCTGGAAGCCAAGAAGGGCGCCGAGGTGGAAGCCCTTGGCCTGGATGCCGTGAAGGCCATCCTGAAAGAAGACAAGAAGGCGGAGCTGCTCTCCCTCATGGAAAAGGACAAGGCCGAGGAAGCCAACGCCCTCTCCATCGAAGAGGTGGACAAGGTGCTGCGCCTGAACAAATACTTCTACCGTTTCCTGAACAACTACGTTGTCCTGGCCGATTTCTACGACTCCGAACATGTGGCCATGTTCCAGGCCGGTAAGCTCTACATCGACCAGCGCTGCACCGAGCTGTGCATCAAGGTCTCCGGTCCTTCCGCTGAAATCTCTTCCCTGAGCGGAATGTACATCCTTTACTGCGTGTGCACCTGCGAGAAGCTGGGCAAGACGTTCGATATCGCGGCCGTCCTTACCGACGGTGACGTCGATGGCCTGCGGGAAGGGAAGAACGCCGTCTTCTACGACCGTGAAGGAAACGACTACACCGCCAAGGTGGTGGCCATCGTGGATAATCCCATCTCCATCCGGCAGGCTTTCTGGGCTCCGTACAAGAAGGTGGCTCGCATGATCAACGACAAGATTGACAAGGCTGCCGCCGAGAAGAACGAGAAGTCCATGGCGGGTCTCACGGACGCCGCCGACAAGGCCACTTCCGTGAAGGTGGAGGGCGATCCCAAGGAGGCTGCCCAGTCCTTCACTTCCAGCTTCGACATCGCCAAGTTCGCCGGCGTGTTCGCCGCCATCGGCCTGGCTATCGGCTATATCGGCCAGTTCATCGTCAAGGTCATCGAGGGTGCCGCCGCCCTCAAGTTCTGGCAGCTGGTGCTGGTAATCATCGGCATTATGCTCCTTATTTCCGGACCGTCCATGTTCATCGCCTGGCGGAAATTGCGCAAGCGTGACCTGGGTCCTGTCCTGAATGCCAATGGCTGGGCCATCAACGCCAAGTCCCTGGTGAGAGTGAAATTCGGTAAAACCCTTACTTCCCTGGCCAAGTTCCCCAAACTTACCGCCGTGGATCCCGAGGCACGCGCCAAGGTTACCCGCCGGTGGGTGTTCGGGCTTCTCGCGCTGGCGGCCGTCACGCTGGGCGTGCTGGTCGGCCTGGGAGTCATTAAACTCTGGTAATGGATACTTATTTCCCCTATTCCCAATATGTGACGGGCCGCAATTTCGTGGGCCGGCGCAGTGACGTGACGCTCCTGGGTAATCTTCTTACCCAGAGCGAACACGTCGTGCTTAGCGAACCTCCCAAGACCGGAAAGACCTCGCTGGTCCAGCAGGCGCTCTATGCCCTGCGGGTGAAGAATGTCACCTTCTCGGTGGGGCAGTTCTCGGCCCTGAACATCCGCACGAGGGAGGCGTTCCTCCTGCGGCTGGGGTCCACGCTCCTGCGCATGGCGGGCTCCACGCCGGCGGAGTATGCAGACCTCGCCCAGCGCTATCTGGAGGGGACGCACTTTGTCTTTGACCCCGTCGCCTACGAGGCCGACGGCTCCATCCTCTCGCTGAGCTGGGAACTGGAGGAGGCGGATGTGTCGGCCCTGATGAATCTGCCTTTCCGCATGGCGCAGGAGAGGGGAGACCGGCTCATCCTGATTATCGACGAATTCCACTGCCTGAGCATGCTGGAGGACCCGGACTCCGTTCTGCGTCCCTTGAGCAATTCGCTGAAGGAGAACCGCGAGAACCGTCGTTTCTCTTACATCTTCTGCGGGTCGGGTGTCAATGCTATGCATGAAATCTTCCACGGAAGTCTCCTGTTTAACCGCCTGGTGGAACGGGTGAAGCTTTCGCCGGTAGACGAGCTGGAGATGTCGGACTATATCCTGCGCGGGTTTACATCGGCCGGTAAAGTGGTCGAGAAAGAGCTCCTGCAGGGGGCGTGCCGCCTTTTCCGCGGGCATCTGTGGTATATCAACCACTTCGCTTCCATCTGCGACGGGATGACGAGGGGTTACCTCATGGAGCCCGGTCTGGTGGATGCGCTGGGGTGTCTCATCTCGGTGCATGAGCCGCGTTTCGCGGACATCGTCGGGAACCTTACCACACACCAGGTGAACCTTCTGCGTGCGACGGTGGACGGCGTCAGCCGCTTCTCCAGCGCGGATGTCATCCGCCGCTACGGGCTCAATTCGTCGGCCAATGTCAAGCGCGTGAAGGATGCCCTTATGAAGAAGGAGGTGCTGCTGTTCGACGAGGACGACAAGCCCGTCATCATCGACCCGCTGTTCGAGTACTGGCTGCGGAAGTATTATTTTGAAATCAAGGACGCATGAAAAAACACATAGTGGTTTTGACGGGCGCCGGCGTTTCGGCCGAGAGTGGTTTCGCTACTTTCCGGGATACCGGAGGGCTGTGGGAGCAGTACGATGTGAACGATGTGGCTTCCATCGAGGGCTGGTACCGCAACCGAAAGCTGGTGCTGGATTTCTATAACGAGCGGCGCGCCCAGCTGAAGGATGCCAGGCCCAATGCGGCCCATGAGGCCATCGCGGCGCTGGAAAGGTCCTACGACGTGGATGTGATTACCCAGAACGTGGACAATCTGCACGAGAGGGCCGGTTCCACGCGGGTGCTGCATCTGCACGGGGAACTCACCAAGGTACGCCCGGAGAACGGCATCTACGACCGCACCGGTTCCGAGGCCGAGGTGATAGACGTGGGATACGAGCCTGTGGTGCTGGGGGACCTCGCTCCCGGCGGCAGCCAGCTTCGGCCGCATATCGTGTTCTTCGGGGAGGCCGTCCCCAATATCGAAAAGGCGATAGACCTTGTCATGAAGGCCGATATCCTGCTGATTGTGGGGTCTTCGCTGCAGGTCTATCCCGCCGCCGGCCTCTACCGCTATGCTCCGTCCGGCTGTCCCATCTATGTGATCGATCCCAAACCCGTTCCCCTGGCCGATCCTCGCGTCACTTTCATCCAGGATGTAGCAACCCGGGGGATGGAGAAGTTCCTCCAAATGTTGTAAAAATATTTGGTATTCAAGGAAAAATCCGTATCTTTGCAGTCCAAAATTTTTAGATGACCGCTAAGCTCAGTCAAGACCTGCCGCAAAGGGCGGGCGCTTACGGCCCAAAACTTTAACAAGTTTTTGTACAATGTACGCAATCGTTGACATTGCAAGCCAGCAGTTTAAAGTGGAAGCTGGCATGGATATCTTCGTGAACCGCCTTGCGGCCAAGAACGGAGAATCCGTGGAGTTCGACAAGGTGCTCCTCGTGGACAATGAGGGCAAAGTGAAGGTCGGCACTCCTTATGTGAAGGGAGCAAAGGTAACCGCCACCGTCGTGGACGATGACGCCAAAGCCAAGAAAGTGCTCGTATTCAAGAAAATTCGTCGCAAGGGTTTCCAGACGCTGAATGGCCATCGCCAGAAGCTCACCAAAATCCACATCGACGCTATCGCTTAACTTTTAAAGACTGAAAGATTATGGCACACAAGAAAGGTCAATCCAGTTCTAAGAACGGTCGTGAGTCGCATTCCAAACGTCTTGGTATCAAGAAGTTCGGCGAGGAAGTCGTAAAGGCCGGCAACATCATCGTGCGTCAGCGCGGTACTGTTCACAACCCTGGTCTCAACGTGGGTATGGGTAAGGATCACACCCTCTACGCTCTCGTAGATGGCACCGTGAAGTTCACCCGCAAGCGTGAAGACAAGTCCTTCGTTTCAGTAGTTCCTTTCGAGAACTAAACCCGAAGGTACAAAAGATTGTAAAAGGAGGACCTGTACCCAAGGGGACAGTCCTCCTTTATCATTAATACTAAGGTATATGCTTACACTGAAACTCCTCCGCGAAAACCCGGAGTTTGTTATCAAGAAACTGGCCGTCAAGAACTTTGACGCCCGCGCCATCGTAGAAAGCGTAATCGCCCTGGACGACAAGCGCAAGGCCCTCCAGACGGAGAGCGACGCCCTCCTGGGTCAGCAGAAGAAGGCTGCCGCCGCCATCGGCCAGCTCATGAAGGAAGGCAAGAAGGCCGAGGCCGAGGCCGCCAAGGCCGAAGTCGCCTCCCTCAAGGAACGCTCCAACGCCCTCCTCAAAGAAGCCGACGATACCATCGAGCAGCTGCAGAACCAGCTGGTCCTCCTCCCCAACATTCCCTGCGACCTGGTTCCGGAAGGAAAGGGCGCCGAGGACAATCTGGTGGTGAAGATGGGCGGTCCCGAGGTGAACCTCCCCGAAAACGCCCTCCCGCACTGGGAACTGGCCAAGAAGTACGACATCATTGACTTCGACCTGGGTGTGAAGATCACCGGCGCCGGTTTCCCTGTATATAAAGGTAAGGGTGCCAAGCTGCAGCGCGCCCTCATCAACTACTTCCTGGACCGCAATACCGCAGCCGGCTACAAGGAAGTGGAGCCTCCCGTGATGGTCAATGCCGCTTCCGGTTTCGGTACCGGTCAGCTGCCCGACAAGGAAGGCCAGATGTACCACGCCAACCTGGACGACTTCTACATGGTCCCTACCGCTGAAGTCCCCGTTACCAATATCTTCCGTGACGTCATTCTCGGCGCGGACCAGTTCCCCCAGAAGCTTACCGCATACACGCCCTGCTTCCGCCGTGAGGCCGGTTCCTACGGAAAGGATGTCCGTGGCCTGAACCGCCTGCACCAGTTTGACAAGGTGGAGATTGTGCGCGTGGAGAAGCCCGAGAACAGCTACGCCGCCCTGGACGAGATGGTTGCCCATGTGGAAAGCCTGGTGAACGAACTGGGTCTGAAGTACCGCATCCTCCGTCTTTGCGGCGGAGACATGAGCTTCACCAGCGCCATCACCTACGACTTCGAGCTGTGGAGCGCCGCTCAGGGACGCTGGCTGGAGATTTCCTCCGTTTCCAACTTCGAAAGCTATCAGGCCAACCGTCTCAAGTGCCGCTACAAAGACGAAGACGGCAAGATGCAGCTGGCCCACACCCTCAACGGAAGCTCCCTGGCCCTGCCTCGCGTAGTGGCCGCCCTGCTGGAGGACAACCAGAAAGACGGTTACATCGAGATTCCGGAGTGCCTGAGGCCTTACACCGGCTTTGACCGCATTGACTAGCTGGTTCGTAATCGCTTGACACTCAGCGAAATGCTACCCCACGGGTGCACCTCCAGGTGCACCCGTGGTTGCGTAATGGGTTGACAGTCAGTGACATTTGCACCAGCGGTGGAAAAAGCTTATATTTGTGAGCGAAAATGAGTGCAGAACGCATCATATTGGGTATCGACCCGGGCACACAGTTGCTGGGTTTCGGCATTATCAAGGTAGCGGGGAAGAAAGCCGTCTATGTGGACATGGGCGTGCTTGACCTTCGCAAGGAGGCCGATGCCTATTCCAAGCTGCAGGCCATCTACGAGTGTATCGGCGAGGTGTGCCGGAACTACCATCCGACGGAACTGGCCATCGAGAGCCCCTTCTATGGGAAGAATGCGCAGGTGGTGCTCAAACTGGGCCGAGCACAGGGCGCCGCGATTCTGGCCGCCAAGGAGTATGGCGTGGAAAGCGTGACGGAATATGCCCCCAGAAAGGCCAAGGAGGCGATTGTGGGCAATGGCGCAGCCTCCAAGGAGCAGGTCCAGCTGATGCTGGAAAAGACTCTGGGAGTGAAACTGGAAAGCCGTCACCTGGATGCGACGGATGCGCTGGCCATAGCACTTTGTCACCATTACGAGACTTCCTCTCCGATTTCTGCCGCCAGAGGCAAGGGCGGATGGGAACAGTTTATCAAAGACCACCCCGAAAGAATTTCATAGAACATCGTTAAACCTTGGGACCGGCAAGGTGTCAAAGGAGATGTTTGTTTTAGATCAGTATGGCAAAAAGACTCCTTGTGGCCCTTGTGGCCTTTTTCAGTGCCCTCACCCTGAGTGCCCAGCAGTACAGGCTTACATTACAGCTGCAAGATGCGACCACCGGCGAAGCCGTGGGTTTTGCCACCGTGTCCGTCGCCCCGGAAAAAGGCCAGCACAAGTATGCCCTCTCCGATGCCGAGGGAAAAGCCGTCATCGAGAAACTCAGGGCCGGCAAGTACAGTCTTAAGGCCGAGATCATGGGCTACAAGCCCCTTGAGAAAACCGTGGAAATAAAGGCCGATGTGAACCTGGGCGTCCTCAAGATGGAACAGGACCGCCAGGTGCTGGAGGCCGCCTCCGTGAGTGCGGTGGGTAACCCCATCATCATCAAGAAAGACACGGTGGAATACAACGCCTCCTCCTTCAAGATATCCGACGACAACATGCTGGAAGACCTTCTGAAGAAGCTTCCGGGCGTGGAAGTGAACGAGGACGGTTCCATTACCGTCAACGGAGAAACCATCTCCAAGATTACCATCGCCGGCAAAACCTTCTTCCTGGACGACCCTCAGCTCGCCTCCAAGAACATCCCTGCCAAGCTGGTGGATAAGGTGAAGGTGGTCAAGAAAAAGAGCGAACAGGCGGAGTTTACCGGAATCGACGACGGCAACGAAGAGACCATCATCGACCTCAGCGTCCAGCGGGGCATGATGGACGGCGTTTTCGGCAACCTCATGGCCGGAGGCGGCCACGACGTTCCCTCTTCCGGAAAGAACATGAATGACTGGCGCTGGCAAGGCTCCTTCATGGGCGGCCGCTTCTCCGAGAAGAGCCAGATTTCCGTCATTGCGAATGCCAACAATACCAACAACCGCGGTTTCAATGACCTTGCCGGCAACATGATGGGCGGCATGATGGGCGGCGGCGGTATGATGGGACGAGGCGGTGGTTTCGGCGGCTTCGGCAACAACAACGGCATCACCACCTCCTGGATGGGCGGCGTCAACGGCAACTGGGACCTTTTTGACAACAAGATGCAGCTGGGCGCCAACTACCTGTACAACGGCTCGGTGGTGGACGTGACCGAGAAGACATACAAGGAGACTTACCGCGACGACGGGTCGGCCCTCCTGTCTAATACGGACGGTCTGAGCAGCCGCTATACGGACGGACACCGCTTCGGCGTACGCCTGGAGCACAAGTTCTCCGAAAACACGTCCATTCTGTTCCAGCCCCAGTTCAACTTCGGCGGCGGCAGTTACGTCCAGCAGAGTCTCTTTGACACCGATACCAGAGCCGCCGACGGGACCACGAGCAGGACCAACAGCGGTTTCACCAACAATACCGGTGAAAACCGGAACTGGACCGCTTCCGGCATGCTCCTCCTGCGTCAGCGCCTGGGTATCCCCGGCCGTACCATTTCCCTGAATGCCAACTGGAACCTGTCCAATAACAAGATGGACAGTTACAACCAGTCCCTCACCGCGACCGACAGGTCCGTCCTCGTGAACCAGCGGGTGGACCAGCTCACCCGGAGCCAGTCCGTCGGCGCCCGCCTCGTTTATACCGAGCCTCTGGGCGGATACTTCTACATGGAGGGCAGTTACAGCGTAAACTATTCCTATTCCCAGACCGGGAAGGACGTGTATAACAGCGGTTCCTACGAGTGGGCCCCCGAAGCTTTCAGCCTGGGCATGGGCGGCGCCCTTCCGTACAATCCGGTGGGGGAAGTGAAGGACGAGACTTATACCAACGACATCGTCAACCGCAATCTGAACCAGAACATCGGCCTGGCCTTCATGTACCAGGACGAGGGACGCCGGGCGCAGCTGGGTATATCGGCCGTCCCCACCAACACCTATAACAGTACCAACGGCAGGGAATACAACAGCAAAGTGTGGAACTTCGCTCCGCGCGCCATGGTCTTCTACGACTTCAATGACAACGCCAACGTGCGCCTGTTCTACAACGGCCGCAGCAGCCAGCCTTCCACCAGCCAGCTCA
>JAEEXZ010000002.1 GCA_016288055.1 Bacteroidales bacterium | reverse complement strand
ACAAACGTCGGCCTCAAGGAAGGCGAATTCTACACCCGTGAGCTCCAGATGAAAAAACTCATCAAGTTTGCCGCAGACAGTCTCAAGGCCGTAGAAGAAGTCAAGTACAACGGACAGGCCCAGAATCTGGTAGAGCCGGCCGAGGGTTATCTCTATGCCGAGGTAAACGGCCAGCGCGTCTTCATTGACGGAGAGTCCGACAAGTATGACAAGAAGTGCCAGCTCATGTTCGCCGTGAGGAAGTTCGTAATCGGAGGTACCCCTACGCTGGATGACATTGAGGACTCCGAGTGGAAGACCACGGCAACGGCCACAAACGTTGGCCAATACTATGTCTTTGCCAAGGCTCAGGGTAACGACGACTACGAGGATGTGGACGCATCTGAGCTGCCTACGACGCCTTTCATCGCCTCCATCAGCAAGGGTACGCCTACGCTGACCGGGTTGGGAGTTAACAACCTCACTTACACCGGACAGAACCAGACGCTGCTGAATAATATAGGTACGGTAAAGGTTGGCGATGTCGAAGTCACCGCTACCAGGTATTTCTCACTGGATGGTGAAAACTGGAAAACCGCTGGCTTGCTCCAGGCAAAAGATCAGGGTTCCTACACGATCCACTACATGATTGTAGGAAATGACAACTTGAATGAAGTAACCGGAACATGGCCCACGCCCGCTACCATCTCAAAGGCGCAGCAGACGATTTACGGCTTACCCAGTAACTACAGCATAACGAGTGGTGGGGACAAAGTAATCAATAATGTTTATTCCAGCGCCGGAACAATACCTTCGATTGTTCAAACTACCACGTCGGGTGATGCGCCTATGCAGGTTGCTTATACCATAACCTACAATCTGTCAGCAAAGACCTTGACAATCCATCCTGAGACGGGGAATATGTTTATGGCCCGAACAGTAACGCTCACTTTCCCCGAGACGCCTATGTATGCAGCGAAATCGGTAAGCTTTACCATTAACGGTGATAATTAAGACAAAAGCCGGACGTTTTCGTCCGGCTTTTTTTATATATCAAGAATAATCGCTAAATTTGGCCCCTGTTTTAGCTGTAAAAACAACACAAATAACGATAAACAATGATCAAAATTGACGTAAAAGGCTGCTCTTCTTTCGTGGATGCAGCCAAGTATGAAAGCTATGTCGCCAAGGCCCTGGATGCCTTCGACGTGCTCAAGAATGAGACCGGCGCCGGTAACGACTTCCTGGGCTGGAAGAAACTCCCCAAGCAGATCGACGAGCGCGAGCTGGCCGAGTATGAGGCTATTCGCGACAAGTGGGTCAAGAAGGGTGTGGACCTGGTGATCGCCATCGGCATCGGCGGTTCCTACCTGGGCGCCAAGTGCGTCATGGAGGCCCTGAGCCACAACTTCGCTAAGCAGCTGAAGCGCAAGGACGCCCCGGAGGTGGTCTTCGCCGGCAACAACCTCTCCGAGGAGTATCTGGCCGAGCTGATGGACCTCGCCGCCGAGCGTAACGTCGCCTGCATCGTCATCTCCAAGAGCGGCACCACCACCGAGCCCGCCGTGGCTTTCCGCGTGGTGAAGCAGTACCTGGAGACCCACTACGGCAAGGCCGAAGCTGCAGACCGTATCGTCGCCATCACGGACGCCAAGAAGGGCGCCCTCAAGACCCTGGCCACCCAGGAGAACTACGTGAGCTTCGTGGTTCCGGACAATGTGGGCGGCCGTTTCTCCGTTCTCACTCCGGTTGGTCTGCTGCCCATCTGCGTGGCCGGCTTCGACATCCACGCCCTGGTGGCCGGTGCCCTGGACGCCCAGAAGGGTCTGGAGATCAAGAGCGAGAAGAACCCCGCTGTCATCTACGCCGCCATGCGTAACTTCCTCCACACGGAGCTGGGCAAGAGCACCGAGATCCTGGTGAACTACAACCCCAAGCTCACTTACGTGGCCGAATGGTGGAAGCAGCTCTACGGCGAGTCCGAGGGCAAGGACGGCAAGGGTATCTTCCCCGCCAGCGTGAACAACACCGCAGACCTTCACTCCATGGGTCAGTTCATCCAGGAGGGTTCCCGCGTGATGTTCGAGACGGTTCTCCACGTGGAGAACGCCCAGCGCAGCGTGGTGATCGAGGCCGATGACCAGAACCTGGACCAGCTGAACTACCTGGCCGGCAAGCACGTGGAGCACTGCAACCACATGGCCGAGCTCGGTACAGTCCTGGCTCACATCGACGGTGGCGTACCTCAGATGCAGGTCGTGCTGGAGAAGATCGACGCCTTCAACCTGGGCGCCCTGCTGTACTTCTTCGAGTTCGCCTGCGGCGTGAGCGCCTACCTGCTGGGTGTGAATCCTTTCAACCAGCCCGGTGTGGAGGCTTACAAGAAGAACATGTTCGCCCTGCTGGAGAAACCCGGCTACGAAGAGGCTACCAAGGCTATCAAGCAGCGGCTGTAGTCTATTTAGATGGAGAGCGGCGACCCTTTCATTGGGCCGCCGCTTTTTTTATTTCCAAACTTCTTTTGCGATGTCCTGGACCAGCTTGAGCTTGGCCCATTGTTCGTCTTCGGTGAGCCGGTTGCCGATTTCGCAGGAGGCGAAGCCGCACTGGGGGCTCAGGCACAGCCGTTCCAGCGGGATGTACTGGCTGGCTTTCTCGATGCGTTCCTTGACGAGGGACGGGAATTCAAGGCGGGGAGACTTGGTGGTAATTAGTCCCAGCACGACCATCTTGTCGTCGGAGACGTGCTGGAGGGGTGCGAAGCCGCCGGAGCGTTCGTCATCGAACTCCAGGAAGAGGGCGTTCACGTTTTCTTGGGCGAAGAGGACTTTAGCGACTTTGTCATAAGCGCCGGAGTTGGCGTAGGTGGAATGGTAGTTGCCGCGGCAGACGTGGGTGTTGATGAACATGTCGGCCGGCTTTCCTTCGATGGCGAGGTTGTTCAGGGCGAGGTTCGTCTCGGCCACTTTCCTGAGGCCGCCTTCGTCGGTGCCCCACATATAGACGGCGGCGGGATCCACGAGCATGCCCCAGGTGCAGTCGTCGAACTGGAGACGGCGGCATCCGGCGTCGTAGATCATCTTGATGAAGGCTTTGTAGGCCTGCGCGATGTCTTCGAAGACTTCTTCGTCGGTGGCGTAGTATTTACGGGTGTTTTCTTCGGCGAAGGGCATGATCATCTGGGCCAGGAACTGGGCCGGGGCGGGGATGGTGAGCTTGGCTTCGGCATCGGCCCCTGCAAGGGCGTTCACGAATTTGAAGTGCTCCACGAAGGGGTGTGTCTCGCCTATGGAGATCTTCCCGGTGAGGAAGGTGTCGTCGATCATGGCTTGCTCGCCGTGGAAGGGCAGGCCGGTCTTGGTAGGCGCATGGCCGACGCCGTTGAATCCCCACATGAAGTCCAGGTGCCAGGCCTGTCGGCGGAACTCGCCGTCGGTGACGACTTTGTAGCCGAGCGCTTTCTGCTTGGCGACGAGGTCTGTGATGGCCGCGTCTTCTACGGCTTTGAGCTGCTGGGGTGTGATTTCACCGGCGGCCAGTTGTGCCCTGGCCTGTTTGATGGATTGGGGCCGAAGAAAACTTCCTACGAAGTCGGCCCTCATGGCGGGGAGTTGATTCATATTGAGTTTCGTGTTATTTGATTTCCTTACCAAAGGGGGTCAGGGATGCCTTGGCCAGTTTGAAGTGCTGCAGGCCGAAGGGTATGCCGATAACAGTGATGCAACACAGCAGGCCGAAGAAGAGGTGCCCGACTGCGATCTCCCACCAACCGGTGAAGATCCAGATAACGTTCATCAGCACGGACAGGCATCCGGGTTCCGAGGGTTTGTCCACCAGATCACGGCCGAACGGCCACAGGACGAATGCCCCGAGCTTCATCAACTGCACCCCGAACGGGATCCCGATGATGGTAATGCACAGGAGCATCCCGTACACAAAATACCACAGGGCCAGCACAATGCCGCCCAGCAGCAGCCAAAACACATTTCCGATCGTATTCATACGTGTACCATTTCCACTCGCTAATATACGAAAAAAATTTAAAAACATATTCATTATTCATTTTTCTCTCATTTTTCTCTCATTTTCCTCCCCGCTCCCGTGTAACCATACCCCTTCCATTGGTTTGTTTCCGTCATGCCCGGCCCCGACCGGGCATCTCCCCACCCTAGCACCTGGCCGGTCAAAAAAACGCCGGTTTTATGTCCGAGCACGTGCTCCAGCATCTGGCGGGGCAAAAAAACAGCCTTTCCTTGCCCCGCCACGTGCTGACTCCCCATCCTAGGAGGCAACGGCAGGGATTTTCCGGGACCTTCCACGGATCCCGGGAAATCCCTGTCCGTAGCAGCCCCTCCTCGTATTGAGGGGCTGCGGTGCCTTGTTAACATATACACGGGAGCCGGCGCGCCGCGTATTGCGCGCCGGCTCCCGTGTAACCACAAACACGGCCGTACCTATTCCGCGTCATGCCCGACCCTGATCGGGCATCTCAATGCCTGGTTGTTGATAACTTTTTATGTTTTAGCCGATTGTAGCATGTTTGTACCGAATTATTGTCTGTTTTGATTGCAATTCTTCGGGGATTTTCGCATATACTTGTAGTCCGGTTCTCCACGGTGGAGGACCGGACTAATTTTTAATTATTTATGCTATGCAAGAAAACAAACTGACCAAAGAACAGCAGCAAAAATTCATGGCCTTCTTGAACGAGTACGAGAAGTGCCGGAACCTCTCGAAAGAAGAGAAGGAAAACCTGATCGTACAGATCACATCCACCACGTACATCGACCTCCTCTGCGATTGGGCCTTCAAACATGTCTTCGGCCACAACAAGGATAATCTGATGCTGCTCTTGAATGACTTCTTACCGGAAGAGATTATCGACATCGAGTATGATCCCAACGAGAGGGACATGCTCCGGGGTGACGACAAGCAGGTCATCATGGATGTCATCTGTCACACTAAGGACCGTAAGTTCATCGTGGAGATGCAGAAGTGCGGCAGCAACGAGTTCCGTAACCGTATGCTTTACTACGGAGCAGCGTCATTGGCCCGGCAGTTGAATCCGGGTGATAACTATGACAAGTTGGTTCCGGTTTACGTTATCTGTTTCATGAATTTCCGCCTATTGCATGACACGGACCAACTGGTGTATCGTTTTCAGGTCCGTGAACAAGACTCCGGTGAACTCTATGGTCAGCAGCTATCCATCTACCTGTGCGAACTGCCCAGATGGGTCAAACCACTGGAGGAAGCGAAGACTCCGATTGAGGAATGGTTTGACATTTTGCAGAATATGAGTAACTTTGCAGAGAAACCAGCCACCATCAGCAAACGTTACGATTCGATTTTCGCCGCCTGTCAGCGTGGCCGGTTACAAGTCAAAGAACTGGAACAATACTTTCGCGCCATGATTACAGAACGAGAAGAAAAAGGCATCGCCGCCTTCTACAAGGAAGAAGGCCTTCGTGAAGGCTTCGACCTCGGTAAGGCCGAAGGTTTCGATCTTGGCAAGGCCGACGGTTTGGCCGAAGGTAAAGCAGAAGGTAAGGCAGAAGGTAAGGCAGAAGGTAAGGCCGAAGTAGCCAAGGCTTTGTTGAAAGATGGAATGACGGTAGAGAAGGTCATGGCATATACCGGCCTCTCAAAGAACGAAATCGAAGCCTTGAATCAGTAAGGTCGCTTCGTTATGCCCGGCTCCGACCGGGCATCTCTATCATTAATTGCTCCGCCCATCCCGGCGGAGTTATTTTATACTCATTGTCATCCTGAGCGAAGCGAAGGATCTATCCGCCGTACTTCATACCCCGCCGCATTGCATGGTCCCCTCTGATTCACGAGTGGGTGGTCAGGACAAGTCACCACCTTTAAGCAGGCTATTTGTTTACATAAGGGTAAACTATTTGTTAACCGTTATGACTTATGCTTATATCCGTGTCTCCACAGACCGTCAGACGCTGGAGAATCAGCGTTTCGAAATCATTAATTATTGCCGGAGTGAGAACTTGCACGTCGATGTCTGGATTCAGGAAACAGTTTCCGGGACACTGGAAACAACAGAACGTAAACTGGGAGAGCTTCTGAAGCAAGTCCGAAAGGGAGATGTCATCATTTGTGCCGAGCTCTCCCGTCTGGGCCGAAGCCTGTTCATGATCATGAACATCCTGAACATCTGTCTCAAGAAGGAATGTCGAGTGTGGACCGTCAAGGAAAGATTTCGTCTGGGGGAGGATATCCAGTCAAAGGTGCTGGCATTTACGTTCGGGCTTGCGGCCGAGATAGAGCGTCAGCTTATCTCCATCCGAACCCGCGAAGCGCTGGCTCGCAAGAAAGCCGAGGGCGTAGCCCTGGGCAGGCCGAAGGGCAGTACAACCGTCATGAAAAAACTTGACCGGCACAGGGACGTCATTCTACTGCTGTTGAATTCCCATCGGCCCGTGGCGGCCATTGCGCGCGACATCGGCTGCAGTCGCACAACCCTCTACCGCTGGCTTCACCTCCGCGGCCTTTTGTACGGGTGACGCCTCGCAATCCTTGATAATCTGCTGGGAGAGGAAGGCTCCGGCAGTCTCGCCGCAGGCCTCAAGGGCAGCAACCGCCGTTATGGAGTAAGACAAAGCAATTGCTTTTTCCCCGGCCAGGATCCACATGGCGGCAAGCTGCTGGCATGCGTAGCCCCGGTAGTAGTCGTCACCAGCCCATTCCGCCGCATCCAGCGCCTTCTCAAAGTACCCGACGGCGGCCGACCAGTCTCCGTCCAGACGGGCGTATCGGCCCAGATTATAGTATTCGGCGGGCGTGAGCGCGGAGTTTCGGCAAGTACAGGTCGCCAGTAGCAGTATGAGATAAATGAATCTGTTCATGTCAGTCTGTAGTAAATCCTCCGGCCGATGATCCGCCAAGCCCCATGCCGTCGGTCCCGTAGGCGCCGGCCCGGGTGTCGTTCACCTGGAAGCTGCCGCCCAGGAAGGCGCCGGCGTTGGATTGGTTAAAGTTAAACGTTCCCGGAGCCACAAAGGTCCCGGCGTTGCAGTCATAAGTTACATCTGCCTCCACGGTGTAGTGCCCCAGAAGGTCCAGCGTAACAGAATAAGTCATCGTCATCCCCGCCGGCCAGAGGTTTTGCGGAAGCGTGCCGATATCGAACGAGACCGATTCCTCGGAAACCATCGACCCGTCGCTGTTGAAAATCCCGAACGTCACCGCCAGCTCCGAGCCCGCCACCAGGGACTGCGGCAGCACGTACAGGCAGGCATCGGCCATATTCCAAAAATCCGTCGAATAGGTTCCCGCGGCGGGAAGGGCCACATCCCGGAAGGAACCGTTGGCGACGCTCATCTCGTAGGACGCGTCGTAGTCCCCGGCCGAAGGGCTGTCCCAGAGGAAGGAAGTCCGTCCGTAAGTGAGCTTGTTCGTGCCGACAACAGGGCCGATTTCCATGCCCAGCACGCGAACCGTCTGCCCCGAGGCCGATATCTGCGCAACCTGCGCGCTGGTCCCCATCCACCGCACCTGGACGCACAACCGCGTGAGCACATGAGAGAAGGAGAGCGGCACAACGCCGTCGTTCGTGGATGCCGCGCGGTCCATCACCGGCGTGGCCAGGCACAGGTCCACCTGCGAGGCGGCCGATGCATCCGGCGTAAACTGCAGCCTGGGATACCCCGACACATAGTCACTGGAGGGAAATTTTAGATTGCCAGTACTGACATCGGCCGAGTAAGGCGTATAAGCGAAGAAGGAAAGCCAATACCCGATAGGCCAGTACACACCGCCCTTCCACAAATCCATATTGCTGTCATACGTGAATCCGCAGTTCTGCAAGTATGGTGTCGTACCGTCGAAGGGAGTGCCTTCCGCGGTGCGCCAGGCAAACAGGCCGAGCCCGGAAGACTCCAGGGCCGCCGTGTTGGTCACGCCGGCGCCCTTCGTCTGCTCATTGGCCGGGGACTGCGCCTGTTCCGGTGCCTCCGCCCGGCACATGATGGCCCGCCCCTGCGGCTGCTCCAAACGGCTACAACCAGCAAGCATCAGCAATCCCAATATGTATTTTGCACACTTCATCTCATTATCAGTCATCCAGTATTTCGTTCTAAAACAAAACTAACATAAAGAGAAACGTCATGCCCGACCTCATCCTCGTCATGCCCGACCTGATCGGGCATCTCTATAGTGTTTTTGCTAATTGATTATATATTAATAATTTACAACATTTGCTCCATGCCATATAGACGAGAGCAATTCTCGTTTTTTGTTGATTATTAACCATTTAACAAAAACAGCCAAATGCGCTACAGACTACGGGGTGGACCTGGTCCAAGGGGTAAAAAGCGACCTAGTCCAGATATTCACGAGACCTCGTCCAAATAGGGGTTGGACCTGGTCCAACGAAAGATAGCCGATAGAATCGATCGAAAAATTTGATAATCAGAAAATAATGCTTACCTTTGAGGTGTCAATAATGATTGACTATCCGGTAAGTTCCCGAGTAGGAGTAAGACCGTATCGCCCCTGCTCCATCATCTAAGTCACCCTGCGGGGTGACTTTTTCTATCCATATCTCTTCCTGAATTTGATTAGGAAATCCTTTTGTAAGGCATACCCTCGTTTTATGGTAAACACCTGTTTCCCCTTAAAAACGAGCACCTCACATGCTTTGGGGTTTATTTCAAAGAAGCTGCGGATTTCCGCGGCAAGCCGGCCTCCATTATAGCGAACTTGTAAGTTAAGCAGTACGTGATTTGTTTGGCCGATGGACTCCCTCAATCGATTCCCCACAGACGATTTCCCGCGAATGGTCTTCAAATCATACATCCGGTATATTCCACGACGGACAAAAATAAAATCCGCCGTACGAGACCTCTTTGGATTAGGTAAAATGAAAACCCGATAACCTAAATCAACGGCCTTCAGGGCCGCATCTAATAGGTTATCATAGTCCTCCCCACATTCACCCATCGTAAATACGTCAGGATGGTCATCCAAAGCCCGAAAGCTCTTGTGAGCAACAATGTGTTTTAACTGTAACACAAATGCCGAACCTTCCAGTTCATGCAACTTGGCTAGTTCATTCGCGATATCGTCCATGTCTCGACGCCTCGACTATACAACTACACTTACTTGGCAACGAATTGCCTATAGCAAATGTAATGATAATCTGGAACTTCGCAAAAAATTCTTATTCTCTCTGTGTCAGTATGTCAAAGAACGGTTGGATTGGCACCCGGAGGGGCGGTCGGGCCCCGCCGGATGAAATGTTTAGATGGTAACGCCGTTGTTGCCTTCTTCTGCGTAATCCACGACGGAAGGAACAATGACAATCTCGTTCAGCGTCATGCTGATGGCGAAGATGTACTTCTTGGCCTGGTGCACATCAAGGTCCGCCGGGGCGTAATTATAACTGTAGCCATGGCCATCGATGGTATAATTGATGGTAAAACCGGTGTAGTCGTCCTTGGTGTCGTCGTCGTCGGGAACGACCAGGATGCCGGCTCCGACCTGCTGGGCGGTGGTTGTCACGGCATTCTCATTCTCCCAGGAAGGCGTTATGGACACATTGGCCTCCGAACCGACGGAATCCCATGTACCGGCGACACTTTGTGCATCGGTGGCTGAATTCCAGCCGGTATGAGTGACGCGGTAGGTGCCCGCGTAGTGAGCTCCGGTGAGCACGATGCTGGTGATCTTCATGCGATTTCCATAATTGGCGGCAGTGCATGCCGTAAACTTGATGAGTGCCATGGCATGCTTGAAAGGCAAGGCAATACTGGTTGCGGCCGATCCGCTGGTCCTGGACTGACGGCCGCAGGCATACATCAGGTCATACTGATTGGTGGCATTGTTGGCCAGCACAATCTCTACACCGCTGGCAGGATTGGTGGAATTCCAGGTGGCACCGGAAGACACACCGCTATAGGCCAGGAAGTTAAGCGTGGCTGTGTTCAGGGGCCAGAACGTTGCGGGAGTAGATTTCCAGCTGCCGGTACTTCCGTCCTGCGAGAAAGCAGTCGCGTCGAAGTAATTGGCCCCGGCGGTCGCATCGTATGCGGCTACGTACATGGCCTGATTGGGGAATGTGGTCCCCTCTACAGCGGCCTTTGTCACCGGCTGCGCCAGCGGGGAAAAGGAAATCTGACGCGCGTCGGAGGAGCCGACATAAACGTCGCGGGATTTCACGCAGCTTACAAGGGGAAGCATTGTGACGAAAAGAGTCAAAAGGATTTTTTTCATAGCTTTAGTTGTGTAAAAAATGATTGAATAATGGTTCATATGGAATCAGCCGATGGGAACGTCGCGTATTTCCTCCTCCCAGGGATCCACTTCGGGAGAGAAACCGCTGGGCCCCGACGGCTTGGGGATAGTAATCTCGTCATCTACTGTAATCCTGTGCTCCGGCGCAGCCAGTTGCTCGGAAATATCTTTGGAGAAAGTAACCTCCTGGCCGCCGGAACTGCGCACCACAAAATGGATGTAAGTCTCGCTGCCGCCCGGAAGCACACCGAATGTATTGAATGAAGCATTCAAGACGGCCTTCTCCTTGTCCACCTCTATGGGAAACCACAGCGTCGCCGGTTCAGTGGAAGGCTGCATGCGGCCGATGAAGTACGAACGCGCCTGGTTGGTCACATACGCCTCTGCGCTCTCTACATAGTCAACCCCGTGCACGTTAGTCACTTCAAAAGAGTAAGTCTGCACGACGGACGAGGGCTCCAGAGCAACCTCGGCAAGCGTATTCTCGCCGGTGAACTCCGGCACTTCGACCGTGGTCATGGCCACCAGCAAATAGTCCGGCGCATAAAAAATGGGGGCGTCCTCTCCTGCCTTTGTTCCTGTAAGCCTTCGGAAGGCCGTGTGCTTTGAAACGGTAATGTCCGAGGTGAAGGCCTCTATGGTTTCCAGGGAACTCTCTCCGCGGATTTGAATGTACTCCGTGCCGAAGGAATACACCAGCAGGGTATAGCTACCTGAAGCAACGGACAAATTACCGCCGTCGCTACCCACAAATTGGGTATTATAAAGCCCGCCGCCGTCCGGAGCGAAGAAACACGCCTTCATGTGCTCCGGCTCGGGAATCTTGCCCTCTTCCAGGTTCAATTCCAGAGTCAGTTTCACATACGGTTCCCTCACGTAGAGCGGCATACGTTCACATGACAGAAGACAGAGAAGGGACAGCGCCCCATGTAATAATACTTTCATTTCTTGATGCGGATTGGAAGCACAAGAGAGACTCCGGCCTTCACCGGGCCCACGAAATGAATATCCTTGGCCATTCCTTTTTCGGTAAAAGCCTGGCCTCCAGCCCAGTATGTCTGGTACTCCCTGGCCCGGGAATACAGATAGCCCAGCGCGAGAGAGAACTCCAGCCGCAGCCTGTCCTTAAAGACAGGGCAGGCATAAACAAAGTCAAGCCCGCCACTCACAAACTCTCCCTGATAACCGTGGTAGTCCCATTCCAGGTCGTAGTAACCGCCCATGGCAAGCAGGCCGATACCAAACCCCACAAGCCGCCCGCTCCCGCCGAACCAATAACGCGGCTCCAGCCCGCCGGCCATAATCTGCACACATTTCCCGCTGTAATCCATCCCCTCGGAACCCTTCACACGCCGCAGCCAGGGATAGTACAGGTCCGCGCCGATGGACCAGTGACGGCCCAGGGACACTTCCGCCCCCAGATTCAGAAACGGCACAGCCAGCACATTGGTACGCGCGGCAACTGCGACGGGCGGCTCCTTTTGTGGTTTCGCTGCCCCCGCGCTATTGCCTGCCACGCTCGCAACAAGCGTGGCAAACAATAGTAACAGCCGAGGGGATATGGACATAATCAATGTTTCTTATTCTTTCACGCAGCGCACCCCGAAGGCGTTTATGCCGGAAGAGCCAACAGTGGATAGCCGTGGACCACCGAATTTGCTATCACCCTACAGTTTGTGCGCAGCTAACAATAGATTGTTTTAATAATATTGCGGCGTGCTTTTGGATGCCCGCCGCATGACGGGATATTTCATGGGATGACCCGCCTCCTCCCTCTTATGAAAAGAGGGGGCGGGTCGGTAAAATCACTTGACGCAGCGCACCCCGAAACCGCTCGCGCGGTAGTCGTTGCGCGCTCGGTTCAGGCCAGCGCCGGAACTGAAGTTCAGGTGGTAGGAGTACTGAGAAGCCCCACCAACAGCCTCGGAGGACCAGTAGTAGCCGTTGGACGCCACATCGTAGACGTTGCCACTCGTGCGAACACGGTAGCCACTAAGGACATACCAAAGCCCTGCGGACTCAAACAGAGGACCTGCGACCTTGGCGGCATTGCCAGCCCAGAGTTTCTTGGGAGCAACATGGTAGCCCTGCGGGCAAGGATCGAAAATGGTTGCTATATCGGACTTCCACAAGTTGTCGTTCTGATTTGTTTTATCCATTGGATTATACCAATCGTAAGGCGTGGTGTTACCGTCCGAAATGAATACGGTAGGATTCTTTCGAGCGTAGCCAAGATTATGAACAGTTTCACCAGTCGAAGAATGGCCTTTGTTTGAGAAAGCAACACCGTACGTGGCGGCAAGGCTACCACCGCCCGTAAAGGAGCTCTCCGCTCGACCCAGAGGATCCTTTCGGCCCCACTGGTAGTACATGTAGGTGTCGCAGTCGGCGCCCAGGATCTGACCAAGGGCCAGTTTGTAAGCCTGGTAGGTGAAGGGAGAAGCATCCTCGGAAGTGGCGGACACTACGCTACGGTCCACGGGGCACCAGATGTGGTAGCTCCACAGGAGCTGGTCGGACTCGTCGTAGATACCCACGAGGGCGTTACCGGTGGTACCGGCAGACTTTTGGATAACCAGCTGACTAACAGTTCCGGCGGCAATACCGAAATTGGAATCACGGTAGAGGTCTGCTTCGGCCCAAATGACCTTGGCCTTCTTGACGGCGGTCACCTTGGGGGAAGGGTCGGCGCCGCTGCGGGAGTAGCCGTCGGTAGACTTCTTGAGCCTGATGTCGATGAGCGCGCGGGTGTCGCTGGCGCCCATAACCACGCAGTTGGCTGCACCGTAGTAGAGGGACGAGGCATCGGTCTCGTCGTCGGCATAGGCGGCGTCAAGCGCAGCGGAGTTGGCCAGGTTTTCACCACTGTTGCTGTTGGAGATGGCTATTTCGCGCTTGATGCTGCTGTCGTCTTCTTTGACGCAGCGCACCCCGTAGCCGCTCGCGCGGTGGTAGATGTTCTCTCGGAGCGAGCGCGTGCCCGAATTGAAGTACAAGTAGTACGCGCCCACCGACGAACCCGAAACCTCGGAGGACCAGTAGTGGCCGCCGGACGCCACACTGCTGACGCTGCCATCCGAGCGATCACGGCCGCCACCAAGGACATACCAAAGCCCTGCGGACTCAAACAAAGGACTAGCCTCCTTGTCCTTGGTGCCATCCCAAAGAGTCTTAGGCGCGACACGGTAACCCGGAGGACAGGGGTCAAAAATGGTCGCCTTTGTCGTCACCCAAAGGTTGTTGTTCTGAGTCGCATCAGATCCAGGGTACCAGTCATAAGGTGTCGAATTATTATCTGTAATGAAAACGGTCGGATTTTTACGTGCATATGCAATGTTATTTGCCGTCACACCTGTTCTTGTGCGGCCATTCTCAGTAGCCCAAGTAGTGGGCACATCGCCATATACCGTCAAGAGGCTCTTCCCAATAAAGCCAGGATTTGCACGTCCCAACGGGTCCTTTCGTCCCCACTGATAGTACATATAAGTATCACTGTCTGCACCGGTAATCTGGCCCAGGGCAAGTTTGAAGGCAGTATACTTCGTAGACGTCTTTTCTGTAGTGACACTCATGACAGACTTATCAAACGGGCACCAGACATGATAACTCCACAGGAGTCCATCGTTACCATCGTAGATACCAATCAAAGCATTGCCAGTGACACCAGCAGACTTGGTCACGACAAGCATGTTCGTTGTACCGGAAGCAATGCAGAAGTTCGGATCTTCGTAAAGACCTTTCTCCGCCCAAATCACCTTGGCCTTCTTGACCGCAGTATCCTTTCCTGCGGAAGAGTTGTTGCGTGTGTAACCATCATCGGAACTGTAAAGACCAATAGCAATGATACCCTGGATATCGCTAGCATCCATAACCACGCAGTTTGACGTGCCATAGTAGAGATTCGGATCAGAGTCCATTGCGGCGGCATCTGCCAAGTTAGTTGTGTTATCATTAGAGATGGCCAGCTCACGGCTCACGCTGCTGATTGCAGCCTCTTTGGAATACACATGACCCGACTCAATGGTCGCCAGAGCAATGCTAGGGGAATTGTATTTGAAACCAGCTTGGTTGAGAGTCACGGTCAAGGAATCGGGAGCGCCAGGCAGTAATGAAATGTACACTGGTGCAGAAGCAACTGCACCGGCAGCAATTTCGATGGGCTTACTGGGTATGTAGGTAATTACCTTTCCGCTACCTGCAGACAAGACACCGGTACCCAGATTCAGGTTAGCATCACCCGCAATATTCACGGATGCGGCGCTAATCTGGATGGAGGTAATCTTCACCGGGATGTCAGCACTGTTTTGCAGAGTAAGCTTGAGCAATGCGCTCTTGGGAGCGAATGCGAAGTTGGGCGCCGAGCCACCAGCAAGGTTCTGCTTGGTGGTATTGGCACTGGCCCAGCTAACAATGTACTTGCCAATGCCGACGGATTCCTGCTGGGAGGCAGCAACACTCACGGTCACTTTGCCATCGGTAGGATTCACGGCTTCTGTGCCGCCAGGGTAGAATGCATAGAAATTATACACCTGGTCAGAGGCGTCCGCTGCGTTATACCAATCTGTATTGGTTGTCTTGACGGCAGGGGTAAAGGTACCCACAGCCGTACTTTCACCGCCCGTAAGGACGGCGATATCCTTCGCATATACGGATCCTGCCTTGTAATCATACACGGCAATCTTGTCTCCGCTAGCCCAGAAAAGGGTATTGTCGGAGTTCAGCAACACTTTGGTCACCTCTCCAGTGGAACTGGAGAAGTTGAATGTCCCCTTCCGGGGAATGGAGCCCTCCTGTATCGGTTCCTGCTCCTTATAACATCCGGCCAGAATCAAAAGCACTAATGCCGGAATCAGATATTCGTTTTTCATAGTTTGTTCTCTTTAAATCTTTTTTAGTCAACAAATCCTCCCGCGCTGCTGCCTATATTCGGGCCGGGGGAGTCAAAGTTGCCGGGGCTGTTCATGCCGCCGGCTTTGAGGGTGTACCACCACTGGTTGTCGGCAGAGAAAGCATCCTCCGAGCCAATCCGTGTGTAGGACCCTTCAAATATATTGAATGCAGTGACGTTATTGGAACGGACATTACTGCTGGCTTCGCGGTGGAAAGCCGCCTTGTACAGGTCCGTCGTGAAGATAAAGCTAATCCCGTCGCGGGTATTGTCCCGGCCCATCCAGATGGGGAACACAGGGATGAACTCAACAATGGCGGCGGCAGACGCCATCTTCGGCCTGTTGGGCAGAAGCACGGTGATCTGGTCCTCCGAGCCCATGTTCACGGCCAGGGACGGCTTCGCGCCGGCCGATGTCCCCGAGAAGACGATATCGGCCTGCCCTGCGACGCCCTTCACCGCAACGGTGAGGGCCGATACCTGCTCCTGGCTGAGCGTCTCGTTGGAGATGTGGCTCAAAACGCGGAGCATGCCCGTCATGCGGCTGGGCTTGATGCTGGGAAGATTGTTTCCGGAACCATGCAACTGGCTTGCATTCATCAGCGGAGAGACCTGAATGTCGTTCCGCGAGAACATGGGGCTGTTTGACTTGATGTAATAGGAAGTATTGTCCGCCAGGCTCATCGTAATCTTGTAGGGAGCCACGCTGGTTGCAATATTCTCGATGGCATCTACCGGATATGCGGCAAATACCAGGTCGTTCGGGTTGTAAGAGTACTGGGCATCGGCCTTGAAGCTGGCCAGGCCGTCGTTTTCGTTCGTGCGCGCGGTAGAGGTATAGGTGTCGATCCGATTGCCCTGTGATATGTTCACGATGGCAATCTTGTCGCCAGCATTCCAATACAGCCTGTACTGAACCTCTCCGGCTACAGATTTTGTAGCGTCGTCCGGCTCCGTGTACGGAGACTCGACCATGATTCCGGGCAAGATAAAGGCTTCGCCATTAAGGGCCGATGCCCCTTCTCTCGTACAAGCTCCCGAAACCATGAGGACAACGGCCAATGATCCCCAAAGGGGACCATTTCGGAGTCCGTTTTTCATA
The DNA here is from genome assembly GCA_016288055.1 of Bacteroidales bacterium. Taxonomy (GTDB): domain Bacteria; phylum Bacteroidota; class Bacteroidia; order Bacteroidales; family UBA932; genus Cryptobacteroides. The sequence goes on along the minus strand of JAEEXZ010000002.1, from coordinate 68,746 downwards.
GTGTGAGTTTAGGTGATTAATCTACTGGTAAATAGGGTCAAACGGCTTAGGTGTCATCTGTCCCTCATCATCGCTGGTGTCCAGGATGGTAGATTCGGTGTTGAGCTCAATGGGCTCGACCTTCGGGCAGTCATAGACTTGCGCATTCTTAAAGTTTTTCATGGCCTTCATTTTAATGTTAAACATTGGCTAATAGCCTTCAATACTGTTCAAATAAACGAACGAATATTTTTGCAAACATAAGAACTAAAAAATACAAATGCAAATTTTTTGTCAAAAATCGTAAAGTTTCCCTCTGGCGCGGGGCCCCTTCGCGGCTGTGTCTCATCCCCAAAACCTAGTCCCTGAAGCGCCCAGGCCCCACTTCATGCACCTTTGCACCCACTCGAGCACCTTTGCGCCACCTCGAGCACCTTTGCCACCCCCTCGAGCTCCTTTGCACCCCCTCGAGCTCCTTTGCATCACTTCAAGCACCTTTGCACCCACTCGAGCACCAGAAGGGCCTGTTTCGTGCTCGAAGGCACCCAAACGACCCAATCTTGCGATAAAGTAGGCGATTGCGAATCTGTATGTACACCGAAAGTGCTCTGGGAGGCAGTTTTTCTGTACATACAGCAGCGGCGGGGTATGAAGTACGGCGGATAGATCCTTCGCTGCGCTCAGGATGACAAGCTTATGCGAGTGGTTACACGGGAGCCGGCGCGCAAAACGAGGCGCGCCGGCCATTGCGTGTTGGTGAGAAGGCACCGCAGGCCCTCGAAAGCAGGAGGGCCTGCTACGGACAGCCATTTTCCGGGCTCCGTGGAAGGGCCCAGAAAATGGCTGCCGTTGCCCCCAGCTCCGGGAAAGAAAAAAAAACAACTCCGTCTGTTTGACAAACGGAGCTGTTCGTGGTAGTCTGGTGTGTCTAAACAGTCAATTCCTCAACTTCTTTCTTGGACAGACCAGTACACGACATGACCATGTCTACGGACAAACCGTTCTTCAGCATGGCCTTGGCAACTTCCGCCTTGCCTTCGGCACGACCTTTGGCTTCGCCTTCGGCGCGGCCTTGTTTGACGGCGTAGTCTTTCTGGGCGATGATGTCTAATTCGGTTCTCATATTCTGGTCGTAATATTCTCTCGTCTCTATGGGCATGGTGACCAGTTATTGGGCAAGATGCTCAACTTCTTTCTTCGACAGACCAGTACACGACATGACCATGTCTACGGACAAACCGTTCTTCAGCATGGCCTTGGCAACTTCAGCCCGCCCCTTAGCTTCGCCTTCGGCGCGGCCTTGTTTGACGGCATAGTCTTTCTGGGCGATGATGTCTAATTCGGTTCTCATATTCTGGTCGTAATATTCTCTTGTCTCTATGGGCATGGTGGCCAGTTCCGTGGCGCGGTAGAGGTCTTTCAGCAGGTCCTCCTTGAAGTTGTCCGGGCACTTGTCCAGCTCATGCATGTGCTTCAGTGAAAAGATGAATTTTTCCAGCAAAGTGTTGCACTTGTCACCGTCTTCGGGGCCCAGTTTCATTCGGCCCATCTCCACGAACACGAAGTTCAGGCTCCGGGTCATGAGCTCCGCGTTGTGGCGGTTTCTCAGCTCATAGCGGGAGATGTAGTTCTCCTCCAGGGCTTCGGCCGATTCATGCTCCAGCGCGAAGTTCACAAGGCTCAGGACGTATATCGGCCTTAAAGTGTAGTCCATCCGGTCCAACTTCTCTCCGTCGCGGATGCGGCTGATCCTTCGTGCCATTTGTTCCCTAATAGGGTAGGTGGAATACGACAGAACACGGTCTTGGAAGTTGTTCTGCGGCGCATTCTGCACTTCTACCAGGAACTCTTCGCCGGTATCTGCATCTTTACACAACATGTCAAAGGTAGCCACTTTTTCGGAAATCACCAAACCGTGTTTCTCTTTGTCCATGAATGTGATACCGGCAATGTGCTTCCCCGGAATGAGCAGCTCGAGGATCTGAATCAGGAGTCTCTCGTTCTCGGGGTTGAAAATGACGACTTTCATCGTGGAGTCAAACAGCAGGAATGCATACCTCCCTTTCCCGCCAGGTGCCAAAGGCTTTGTCATAAGTTATGATGGTTAAAAATTAGTCCGGTCCTCCACCCTGGAGAACCGGACTACAATAATATGTCTATTTTCCCGATACTATCGGTCAAAACATAAATTTTTTCGGTCGATTTCTTCACGAATCGGCTAAAACAGATAAAAATCGTCATTTTTTTTAGCCGATTGCGATTTTTCGCGCTCGCGACGGGTGCACTTTTCCCTTGCCCCGGTGCACCCGTACCTGAACTCGAGCACCAGAAGGGGGTGTTTCGTGCTCGAAGGCACCCAAACAACCCAATCTTGCGACAAAGAGGGCGATTGCAATTCTGTATGTACAACGAAAGTGCTCTGGATGGCCGTTTTTCTGTACATACAGTTGCGGGAAGTGCCGCCAGAGGGCGATTGCGCATCTGTATGTACAGCGAAAGTGCTCTGAGAGGCCGATTTTCTGTACATACAGCGGCGGCGGGGTATGAAGTACGGCGGATAGATCCTTCGCTGCGCTCAGGATGACAAGGGGGCAGTGCACCCGAGCGAAGCCGGGCAAGAATCCGGGCAAGAAGCCAGGCAAGAACCGGGCAAGAACCGGACAAGAAGCCGGGCAAAGGGCCCTGCAAAAAGGGCCATGAAATACCCACGAAAGGACGCAGGGAGGAGAGGCTGGGGATAGGGACAAAAGGTGTGTAAATAAACGTTCGATAAATTGAACGGACAAGGGGTCTAACCAGCCCCCGCATAGATGACTGAATAACAAGAACTAAACTATGAAACGCGCTAAGACTAACTGTAATCAGGCGCCCAACAGATGAGGACTAATTATTCCTCGAAAAAGAACCACAATGAGGCCCGCCTGTAAACATATCCTCACGCTGCTAACAGTATTTATCACCGTGCATGCAATGGCCGCAAGGCCGGCGCAGACAGGCGCGGGGGATGTTGCCGTACGCACCAATGCGCTGGCTATACCCCTTCTCAACATAGGCGTGGAAGTAGCCGTGGCCGCCAACTGGACCCTCGGCGCAGACTGGTACTACCCCTGGATCCCTCGCACCCTCGGCTCAAACGCCAATGCCCTCCAGGCCCTCGCCGCTTCCCTTGAGGGCCGATACTGGTTCACAAAGCCCTTCGAGGGCCACTCGGTCGGAGCCTTCGGCATGGCCGGGAAATATGATGTTGAACGCAACTTCCACGGCTATCAGGGCCGATTCGGAAGCGTCGGTATAGATTATATGTTTGCCGTTCCCGTCATAGGGAACCGTTTACGCCTGGAGTTCTCCCTGGGACTGGGTTTCTTCCTTTCCCGGGCCAGGGAGTACCGGGTGTACGAACCCGGCGGACCGGCTTACGCAGAAAAGGACATGGCCAAGGACATCCGCTACTTCGGCCCGGTGAAGGCCGGCGTGTCCGTCGTCGTCCCCCTCACGGTATTCAAGAAAAAAGGAGGTGGGCAATGAGAAAAGCCGTAACAAGTATGGCAGCCCTCCTTCTCCTGCTGCCTTCCTGCCGTTTCATGCCGATATATGAAAAGGACAAGTCCGTGAAACTGGAACTGGCCCTTGACCTTTCCAGCGACCTGGAAGACAATGCCATAGCCGTCCCCGAACACTTCATGGCCAACTTCTACGGCTGGGAAACGGGCATGCTTTCCAACACCCACTTTGTAGGAAGCGAAGGCGGCGACGTAACCATAGCCCCCGGCACCTACACTTTATTAGTATATACCTTCGGAACAGAATACGTGCAGATACGCGGAGAAAGCTCCCTGGAAACCATCGAAGCCTTCACCTCCGACATCACAGCATCCAAGATGAAGAGCTACAGGCGCTTCTCCACCAAAGCGCTGGACGACCCCATCGTCTATATGCCGGACCACCTCCTCGTCGCCAAGGAAGAAGTGACCGTGCAGGAATTCACCGGAGAGATCCGCGCTGCGAGCTTGCATGCCGATGCTTCCACAGTGGTACAGACCTTCTCCTTCGAGATGACCCAGCTCACAGGCCTCGAGTACGTGGAGAGTGCCGAGGCATTTGTGACCAACCAGTCCCGGAGCTATTTCATCGGCAGGGGAGAGGCCTCCGACGAACCTTGCACCATCTGGTTCCCGGTGGAGGTGAACCGCGAGAAAGGCACCCTCACAGCCGTCTTCAATACCTTTGGCGTAAGGACCGACAAAGAAAGCGAAACATACGTACATTTTATCATGCGTGACACGGGCGGCGACGAACACAACTACTCCATGGACATCACGGAGAAAGTGGTCGCACCCCGGCATGTGATCGAAATCGAAGAAGAAATTGACATTCCTGAACCGGAAGGAACGGGCGGCTTTTCTCCAGCGGTGAACCCGTGGCAAGGAGAGGAGATTGACGTTCCCATCGGTTAGTCCATATATACATCAACAAGAAAACAATCAAATTTAAACCTTACTATGAAAAAGTACTTTATTCTTCTTTCCGTCGCAGCTCTCGCGCTCGTGAGTTGCGCCAAAGTCAAGGACGTCTACACAGGCAGTCCTGAATCCCGCCAGATCGCCTTCTCGCTTCTGGCCAAGCCTACTACGAAGGCACCGGTTGCCAACACGGTCTTCCCTACGGATTATCATTTCTACGTTGCCGCTTACGCAGCAGGCTCTGGTGACTATTTTGATGGAGCCGAGTTTGCCAATGAATCATCTACTACTACTTGGTCCGGTGTATCGGGTTCCAAAAAGTATTGGCCGCTTAATTCGGAAACACTTAACTTCCTTGCCGTGACTAAAGCTGGTAGTTCCACGACCACATTCGGTACGGATAATGCCAATTATGCCAGTAAAGTTGTTGTCGCACTCGAGAACAATAAAACCGCCCAGCATGACTTGATGTATGCCTGCGCACAGGCATCGAACCCCAGCAGCAATGTACCCCTTACTTTCAAGCATGCCCTGTCCTGGGTACAGTTTACCGTTTCCGGTACTGCCGGTACAGGCCTGGCAGTGACTGGCATCAAGTTGAACGGTGCTGCATATACTGGAACACTTACTGTTAATCTTGCAAACTACAATAGCTCTTCTGAAACGCTGACTGCGACCCCTTCATGGGATGCGACGGCGTATGCTTCCGCCACAAAGGAGAATAATGTCTCCGTTCCCAATGTGTCATCCATCACCGTAGATGGTACCGCCCGGACTGTCGGTGACGGCCTTCTGATTGTGCCCAACCCTACCGCGAATGGGGCTTCCTTTACTTCTTTTGTAGTGAACTATACGCTTGACGGTCATGCCTATTCAGTCGTAATAACGCCTGATACGGCAGATATGGTCATGCAGCCTGGCTACAAGTATACCTACAACATTGGTATCACGATGCACGAGATCAAGGTGACGGCCACTGTAGGTAGCTGGTCTGAAGCATCCGGAGTCGCTGCAGGTATCTAAAATGACCCGTCCTTTCGCATACCGATGGATAGTGGCGTGGCTGTCAATAGCCGCGTGCACGCCGCTGTCGCTCCCTGAAGGGGGGCGGCAGCCCATCGCATGCGTAGCACGGGCCGATGCCCATACGAAAGGCACCGGCGAAACCGTTACCGGAACCCTGCAGACCGCGGGGATCGGCCTTTTTGCCTGGGATACGTCCATTTACCTTGACAATCGGCACTTTACCTACGACGGCGGCTCGGGGACCTGGCTCGGGAACGCGTACTGGCCCTTTGGCTGCGCGCTTTCCTTCTATGCCTACGCTCCCTACCACGCAGACGCCGCCCACGGCTCCCTGGTCTTCCCCTCGGGGATGTCCGGCGATTTTCCGGTGGCCAGCTACACGGTGGCATCGGCCCCCTCGCAGCAGGAAGACCTGGTGCTGGCGACGCCCGTCCTGAACCGGACGCAGGCCTCCGGCAACGTGCCGCTGGTGTTTACGCACGCGCTCGCGCAGGTGGTCTTCAAAGCCCGCTGGACGGGCGAGGACCCCTTCGTGCGGCGCGTCGTCTCCCGCGGGCTCGATGTCCGGATCCGTTCCATCGCGCTGGAGAACGTGCGCGGAAGCAGTTCCGTCACCTTCTACAGCGGCGGCTACAACTGGGACAGCCCCGCCCCGGAGGATCTGGCCACCTATGCCACCGAGTCTTACAGCCTCACCCCGGCAAACGGCTCGCTTGCGGCGGCCGATGTGACTACCTCCGCCCTCCCGCAGGCCCCTGCCTACACGGATTCCTTCCTCCTGCCCGCCGGCGTGCTCTACCTGATCCCGCAGACCCTCGCGCCCAGCTCACGCCTCCGCGTGAAATACGGGATTTATGCGGCCGATAGCCTGGAAGAGGAATTCGAGGCCGCCTTTGAGATAGGGCTTCTGGACCAGCACATCTGGCCAGCCGGCGGCGTCTTTACTTACAGCCTCACCTTGAGCCTGGGCGGAGCACCTTCCGTGGAAGCGTCCACCGCCGGCGAATATATTGACCAATTCCTGCCCGGCCTTGAGGCAGGGGATTATCAGAACCGCGTCGTGGACGGCAGCGAGGCGGGAAAATATGGGTCTGGAGACGACACCAACAGCGGTATCTCCAACCCCGGCGCCTATGCCGAAGGCGCATCCTTGAACGAAGAAACATAAAAATCATTAAACCATGTTTAACCCTTTAAAAATTAATGTTATGAAAAAGGAAATGTATTTTGCACCCGAATCGGAGGTTTTCACCATCCAGACCGAGCAGATTATCTGCCAGAGTATTCCGGATGAACAGTCCGGTGACTAATCCTTGACACCCATGAGTAAGAATAAGCTACTCATATTGTCCATTATTGGCGTCGTTTGTGGCGCGTCCTGCCAGCTGACCCATGATGCAGAATCTGCATCGGGTCAGCTAAGGCAGTTGACGCTTCGCTATACGGAAGTGCCACTTCTGGACGATACGGATACAAAAACTGAAGTGGGCAGCTTATCTATGAAATTGTCCTGGAAGTCCGGGGATGCCGTGGCCGTTTATGATGAGACTACGCGGCAGTTCTATAAATATGAACTGAATCCGTCTTATGTAGGATCCGAGGATGGCTCGTTCGTCCTTGCTGCCGGCGAGGCAACTCCTGACTTTGGGAAGCACAACCTGCATGCCATTTATCCATACGACGCTGTGTCCGTCGAAGGAGGGCAACTTTATGTCGACCTCTATCGGGAGAAGAGCGGTGGATATGCATATTCAAACGCCAAGACGGCGAATGACCCTTTTACATTCAACGATATCCTGATTACCAGGCGTTTCAAGGCATCGAGCCTGTCTGGTGTTCTGAGTTTCAGCCGTATGGTCAGTTTGATGGCTTTGAATGTCACCATGTCCGATGAAACCCTGAGAAGTGAGACTATTAGTAACGTCACCTTCAAAGCCACCGGCATTGCGGGAAAAGCCCCGGTTACTTTTTCGTCCGGCACGCCTTCCATCGCAAGGAATGCCGGAACAAAGGACAGTTTCACGATAACGCTTACTTCGGCTCCCAGATTCTCTGCAACTGACTATGTGGTACGTTTTGTCCCCATGCTGCCCATCAACACTCTTCAGAGTGGGACAAATCTGGGACTGACTTTTCTGTTGGAAAACGACAATTATGTGGTCGGCTTCCATAGAAACAGAAGCCAAAATTTCAGCAGCGGAGGTAATACCTTCCTGGATCTCTATGAAGGATTCTACACTGCCAGGTTCCCTAGTGAATCTGCGGCGGGTGATACCCACCAGTCCTGGTGGTGTGTGACGAAAGACCCCAACGCTTTTAATGGCGAAATAACCCCTGGTGTTTATCAGGACGGCGTTATGCCGGGAAGCGGAACCGGGGCCTATGAGGACCGTTCATTCTGATTATTAATGTATTATAAGCTATGAAAAACAAACTAAGCATCATTCTGCTGCTGTCGCTGTCCGCGATTGTCGCGGGCTGCGCGAAAGGCGGGGCTGTGAGCCCCCGGGCGGATGAAGAGCCTTTGACGTTCACGGGCTCCACCGTGAGCACCAAGGCAACCTTCTCCGACGAGGATGATGGCACCCTGGTGTGGAGTTCGTACGACAATCTGGGCGTCTATAGTTTCGACGCCAATACGTCGGCCCTTGTCCACAGCGGGTTCGCCCCCATCACCTGGCGCACGGGGAATGACGCCGTGTTCGCCTCGTCGGAGGGCCGTTCCGCCTGGGCGGGGAGTGCCGCAGACCTTACGTTCTGCGCCTACTATCCCCAGATGTTTGCCCCGGAGTCCTCGTGCGTCGGCGGCAAGGTGGCCCTGAACCTTCCGAGTGCCCAGAGCGGCGAGTTCGGCAGGTATCAGATCTGCTACGCCTCCACGGACCTCACTGCGGCGGCGCTTACGGAGGGCTACGAACCGGTGAACTTCGAGTTCGGCCCGGTAACCTCCATGCTCCGCGTGAAGCCCGTGCTCAAGAGTACGTCGGCCGTGGATGCCATCTACATCAAGCAGCTTACCATCAAGATCGCGGACAACCGTCCCATTGTGGGCGCCTGCGAACTTACCCTCTCTAACGGATCTCTCTCTGCCGCCGGCGGTTCTTCCACCGTCACGGTTACCCTTACCAATGCCGTACGCATTACCAAGGACGCAACAGAGAATCCCTTCTTCACGGCCATCCTGCTGCCGGCCGTCACCGGCAACTCCGTCCTCTCCTTCTATGTAGTGGACGAGAACGGCACCAAGTACACCATGGCCAACAAGCTCTCTCCCGCCCGCTTCCTGCCCGGGGTTCGCTACAGCCTGGAGCGCGAGTTCCTCGTCTCCGTTGTTAACGGCGACACCCCCGATGCCTACTACATCGACGGCGGCAACGGCTGGGATTACGAGCCCGTCGTAGAGGACGGCGCCTATACCAATGCCGGATTCGGCTGGTAAACCCCATTTGAAACACAAAAATCATTTAGACTATGAAAAAGTTTTTACTCCTGGCACTGACAGCCATAACGGCCCTTGGCCTGGCGTCGTGCAACAGACAAGAAATAGATCCTCCCAGGGAAGGTGTACAGGGTAAGTACCTGCTTACCGAGATTACAGCTTCCACGGGAGATGATGATACAAAGACGAACATACAGTCCAACAGCGTGGTTGTATGGAACGCCGACGACCAGATTGCGGTCAAGGGAACCGACGGTGCGCTCCACTATTACAAACTCAAGGTTGGCGGCGGTACCCCGGTCGGAAAATTCTTTCCGGCTCCCGGCCAGACACCTGCCTCCTACAACACGCCGGCAGACCTCACCGCCATCTACCCGGCCTGCGCCGCGGAACTGACGGATGGAGAACTGTATGTGAATATCAACAACCAGGATTTGAGCGGCTCTTTCTCGGAAAGGGGACTGTCTTCCTGGAACGCTGATTCTCCGTTCACCTTTACCAATAATGACATCAAAGTGGCTGTCCCCGGCAGCGTCAAGCTGGAGGACGGGCTTCCTAACTTCAAATTCAAGCAGCTGGGAACCTGCTGTAGCTTTATTATCGACTTTACCCAGGCCGACCAAGCCCGCAGCCTCATGATGGAGAGCGTGGAAAGGATTCAGATATCCACGCTCAATGGCGTTGCCCTGGGCGGCCGCGCCAAACTGACGGGCACAACGCTGGGCCCCATCACCAATCCCGTGACCAACATTGACTGGACCGTCGCAACGCCCAGACCCATGTCCGCGCTCATCCAGCCCATGTTCGTGTTCTATCCCGGGGTGACCACCAACACCACCCTGAAGATTACCCTTACTACCACGGACCATGAGTTCGTTTTCACCGGAAAACCCACGCAGGATTTCGAGGCGGGCAGAAGATTGACTTTCCCTGTAACGGTGGATAAAAACTTCACCCAGGGCGGTACGCTGCTGGCCTATACTTCCACGCTCCGGACAGATGTGGACCAGTTCTACTATTACGGCGGCACCAACTGCCTGCTCCTGCGCACTCCCAACGAGATTGGCTATCTGGATGTCACCCAGTACGTGACCGACAGTTTCTGGCACAACACCAAGAACACCGCCGATGTCCAGAATCCCCGCCCCGCCTCCTATGCCAGGATTATCTGGAGCGAGGGGGCCGATGTCATCGCCTCCGCCACCGTCAATGGCAGTGCCTACGACTATAAACTGAAGATGGCCGACAGCGCCGCTGGCGCAACGGACGCCATCTCCACCGACAGCAGCGGGAAATCCTTCCTCGCCATCAAACGCGGCTCCGCCGCCGGCAATGCCCTGGTGGGCATCTACGACGCCTCTGATAAGCTTCTGTGGAGTTACCATATCTGGTGCCCGGAGGACGATCCCACGGATGGCATGTATGAATACACCCAAACCAATAGCGGCAATTATACCGTAATGACCATGCCCATTGGCGCCATCAAGAAGGCCTATCCCGGTATGTCTAATCCGGAAACGGCTGCGGGGTTCTATTACCAGTGGGGTAGAAAAGACCCTATGGGAAGGCCGAAGAATTTTAACTCTTTAAACGGAGGAGGTGTTCTGAATTTATATGGTTCTGATCAAATCTCCACATTGAACCTTGGCGATCCAGACTATTCTGTGTCTGCGAGCAATTTGTTGGATTGTTGGATATGGTTTTCGAATTCCAACGGCAGTTCTGAAAAAAACACTCTTAAACTTGCGTGGGAGGGTTCTGATAAATCAAAAACACTTGGACGCTTTATACTTGATTATACTATTGCTAAACCTTGGATGTGTATTTTCTGTGACGATTTAGCATATTCTCATAGTTGGCTCCCGCTTGATGACAATTTGTGGGGAAACGGAGGTGGGTCAAATAAATTCCCCATTATGGAGGAAATATATAAATCCATCTTTGATCCTTCCCCTGAAGGATTCCGTGTTGCACCCCAAGATTTGTTCGCGGGCTTTACATCAACACGACAGAATTCTTCAATAATAGAACAGTTTAATGTCGCCACTGGTGACTATGTAAATCCCAATAATGCGAATGGATGGGCATTTTACTATCAGGGATGGAAGACTGGCCCGACGGATTTTTATCTGGCGCAAGGTCAACGATCAAGGGCGTACTCCTTTCTGTCGAATGTGTCTGATAATTTAGCCGTATGGACTTCTTCACCGGCAAATCAGAACAATGCTGGCTCAATGCTATATTTTGTTGCTACCGTTGTTCATCCGTATAATGCAGGTGGGCGTCGTGCCAGCTGCTTCTCTGTCCGCTGCGTCAAAGAACATTAATCATGAAAAAGATTCAATCATATATCATTCTGCTGCTGTCGCTGTCCGTCATTGCGGGCTGCGCAAAAGGCGGGGCTGTGAGCCCCCGGGCGGATGAAGAGCCTTTGACGTTCACGGGCTCAACCGTGAGCACCAAGGCAACCTTCTCCGACGAGGATGATGGCACCCTGGTGTGGAGTTCGTACGACAATCTGGGCGTCTATAGTTTCGACGCCAATACGTCGGCCCTTGTCCACAGCGGGTTCGCCCCCATCACCTGGCGCACGGGGAATGACGCCGTGTTCGCCTCGTCGGAGGGCCGTTCCGCCTGGGCGGGGAGTGCCGCAGACCTTACGTTCTGCGCCTACTATCCCCAGATGTTTGCCCCGGAGTCCTCGTGCGTCGGCGGCAAGGTGGCCCTGAACCTTCCGAGTGCCCAGAGCGGCGAGTTCGGCAGGTATCAGATCTGCTACGCCTCCACGGACCTCACTGCGGCGGCGCTTACGGAGGGCTACGAACCGGTGAACTTCGAGTTCGGCCCGGTAACCTCCATGCTCCGCGTGAAGCCCGTGCTCAAGAGTACGTCGGCCGTGGATGCCATCTACATCAAGCAGCTTACCATCAAGATCGCGGACAACCGTCCCATTGTGGGCGCCTGCGAACTTACCCTCTCTAACGGATCTCTCTCTGCCGCCGGCGGTTCTTCCACCGTCACGGTTACCCTTACCAATGCCGTACGCATTACCAAGGACGCAACAGAGAATCCCTTCTTCACGGCCATCCTGCTGCCGGCCGTCACCGGCAACTCCGTCCTCTCCTTCTATGTAGTGGACGAGAACGGCACCAAGTACACCATGGCCAACAAGCTCTCTCCCGCCCGCTTCCTGCCCGGGGTTCGCTACAGCCTGGAGCGCGAGTTCCTCGTCTCCGTTGTTAACGGCGACACCCCCGATGCCTACTACATCGACGGCGGCAACGGCTGGGATTACGAGCCCGTCGTAGAGGACGGCGCCTATACCAATGCCGGATTCGGCTGGTAACAGTTTAACACATGAATCATTAAAACTATGAAAAAAATTATATTCATTGCACTGACAGCCATGACGGCCATCGGCCTGGCTTCGTGTAACCGGGAAGAAATAGCCCCTCCCGAGAACGGCGTCCAGGGTAAGTACCTGCTTACCGAAATCACTGCCTACACCGGCGAGGACCTTGATACAAAGACCTCCGTCCAGGCGAATGGCGTGGTGAAATGGAGCGCCGACGACCAAATTGCCGTGAAGGGCACCGACGGCGTCCTGCATTACTATCGGCTCGTATTCGGCGGCGGCACTTCTATCGGCCGCTTCCTTCCGGCTGCCGGCCAGAGTCCGGCGTCCTACAACGCCCCCGAGGACCTGACGGCCGTTTATCCGGCCTGCGCGGCGGAACTCTCCGGCGGCGAGCTGTATGTAAACATCAATAACCAGGACCTGAGCAGCACCTTCACACAGAGGGGCGTTACCACTTGGTCTGGCGACTCCCGCTTCAGTTTCTCCAACAACGACATCAAGGTGGCCGTCCCGGACGGCGCCGAAGTGGATAATAACGGGAAAGTTAATTTTAAGTTTCAACAGCTGGGAACCTACTGTGAGTTCCTGGTGGATTTCACCCAGTCCGACATTGCGGAGACCCTCGCGATGGAAAGCATCGAGCGCATCCAGGTGACAACCCTGGAAGGTGCCGCCATCGCCGGCCGTGCCAAGGTGGTCGGTACAAGCCTGGGAATCATTTCCATGCCGCAGACGTCCCTTGACTGGACGCTCACCACGCCGGCTCCCATGACCGCCGAGAAGAAGTTCGAGTTTGTGCTGTACCCGGAGGTGACTATTAGCAACACGCTGAAAGTCACCATTACCACCACCGACCACGAGTTTGTCTTCACCGGAAAGCCCACCCGCAACTTTGAGGGCGGCGTCAAACTTTCCTTCCCCATCACGGTGGACAAGAACTTCACCCTGGACGGGACAGACCTGGCCTACACCCGCACCGACCGCACCGGTCTGGAGCCTTTCTACTACTACGGCGGCACCAACTGCCTGCTGCTCGCGCAGACCAACATGACGGGCACCCTGGACGTCACGCAGTATGTAACTGACAGCTATTGGCATAACACAAAGAACATGGTGGATGTCCAGACGTCCCGGCCCGCCGTTTATGCCAAGATTATCTGGAGTGAGGGGGCCGAAGTAATTGCTTCCTCCACTGTAAACGGCAGCGCATACGGTTATAAGCTCAAACTGGCTGGCAGTGCGGCCGGTGCGGCGGATGCAATTTCCACCGACAGCAACGGCAAGTCTACGCTTACCATTAAGCGCGGCAGCGGAAGCGGCAATGCCCTGGTGGGCATCTATGATAGTTCGGACCGGCTTCTGTGGAGTTACCACATCTGGTGCCCGGACGAAGATCCTACTGAAGGTATGTACGAATACTCCCAAACCAATAGCGGTACCTATATTGTAATGACTATGCCTATTGGTGCTTTGAAGAAAGCGAGCGCCGGTACGGCCGATCCGGAAGCGGCAGGAAACTACTACCAGTGGGGAAGAAAAGACCCTCTGGGGCGGCCGACCAATATTACTAATACGAATGGCGGTGATGTCAGAAATGTATATGGCCCCGACCAAACTACTGCTTTGAATATTGGAGATGCTGGTCACGGTATAGCTGGTGGAAACCTAAAAGATTGTGAGATTTGGTTTGCGAACAGTTCGGCAGATGCAAGTTTAAGTCAGCTTTATAATGCGTGGGATGCTGCCGGTCGGACAAAACCAGTAGGGCGTTTTATGATTGATTATTCCGTTACTATGCCGTGGATGTATATCATGTGTAACGGTAAATACGACAACTGTTGGACCGAGTTGGATTCTAATCTATGGGGCAACAATAAAGAGTCTCGTTCATTCCCGTTCATGGAAGAAACATATAAATCCATCTTCGATCCTTCTCCGGAAGGGTTTAGGGTTGCTCCTCAGGACCTGTGGGTGAACTTTACTCAGACACACGATAATGCTAACGGTGCTTCTTTGTCGGATAAGTGGAATGTAGTTTCAACAACTTTCAATAAAGGTTTTGAATACTACTATCAGGATTGGAAAAGCGGTCCTACAGATTTTTATCTCGCATCGGGGCATCGCAGAAATGATAGTGGCTCGTTGAACCTTGTGACAACATATGGTTACACATGGGCGTCTGGTACTAAATTCATTTTGAGTTTTGATTCGGCTGGTGTTCGTATTCTTAGTACGAATAATCCAGCAAGTGCTTTCCCCATCCGTTGCGTCCAGGAACCTTAATTGATAATGAGATTGCTCCTTTATATTTGCATCGGCATCGGCCTTGTCCTTTGCGGGGGCTCCTGCGGGAGTTCCCGCGAGGGGCGGGGGATGTCGTTGTCGGCGGGGGAGTACTACGACCTCGGGCGCTATGCGCGTCTGGATGAGGACTGGGAGGGGGCCATCGGCTATTTTGAAAAGGCTTTGTCGGCCGCGGAGGTCGCGGGGAACGATTACTACCGGGGGTATGCGTGTCAGCAGTTATCGGCCCTGTGGGCGATGACTTGCGAGTACGGTGCGGCGCTCGATTATGCGCGCTCGTCGGTGGTGGCGCTCGAGGCTTGCGGCGAGACCGCCGGCGCCTGCCTCTCCCGCCTGGAGATGGCCTGGCACCACCTCTCCCTGGGCGACTACGCCTCCGCGCAGGCCCTCCTGCCGCCCCTCCGCGCCGCCTTCTCCTCTCCCGACTCTCCCGCCGCCCCCCGCCTCGCCCAGCTCGAGTCTGCCCTGCTTGACGCTTCTGCTCCGCTCGAGTCCGCCTTGATTGACGCTCCCGCTCCGCTCGAGTCCGCCCTGCTTGACGCTTCTACCTCTGGTTCCGTGGCTGGTTCTGCTGGCGTTGCTAGTTCCGGCACTCCCTCCTCGGTGGCGCACTCTTCATGCTCCGCTTCCGCCTCTGGTTCCGGCTCTTCCTCCTCGGGAGCGGCCTACCATTATGATAAAACATTAACTAAGAAGGATTAAAACTCTATTGGTTAATGATTTTTGTGTTTATTCACAGTCGACGGGCACCCTTCGTGCCCGTCTTTTTTTTATCATTGACGCAAAAAAGCTCCGTCTGTTGGACAAACGGAGCTTTCTTGTGTGGTCTTCTAATGCGTCTAGTGGGACAGACCGTTAATCTCCTCCTTGGACAAGCCAGTATAAGCCATGACCTTCTCTGCCGTCATTCCATCTTTCAACAATGCCCTGGCTACTTCTGCTTTACCTTCGGCCAAACCGTCGGCCTTACCGAGGTCGAAGCCTTCACGGAGGCCTTCTTCCTTGTAGAAGGCGGCGATGCCTTTTTCTTCTCGTTCTGTAATCATGGCGCGAAAGTTATTGACGCAAGTGCTCAATCTCTTCTTTTGACAAGCCAGTATAAGCCATGACCTTCTCTGCCGTCATTCCATCTTTCAACAATGCCCTGGCTACTTCTGCCTTACCTTCTGCCTTACCTTCGGCTTTACCTTCGGCCAAGCCATCGGCCTTACCGAGGTCGAAGCCTTCACGGAGACCTTCTTCCTTGTAGAAGGCGGCGATGCCTTTTTCTTCTCGTTCTGTAATCATGGCGCGAAAGTATTGTTCCAGTTCTTTGACTTGTAACCGGCCACGCTGACAAGCATCGAAAATGGAATCGTAACGTTTGCTGATGGTGGCTGGTTTCTCTGCAAAGTTACTCATATTCTGCAAAATGTCAAACCATTCCTCAATCGGAGTCTTCGCTTCCTCCAGTGGTTTGACCCATCTGGGCAGTTCGCACAGGTAGATGGATAGCTGCTGACCATAGAGTTCACAGGAGTCTTGTTCACGGACCTGGAAACGGTACACCAACTGGTCTGTGTCATGTAACAGACGGAAGTTCATGAAGCAGATTACGTACACCGGAACCAACTTGTCATAGCTGTCGCCCGGATTCAGCTGCCGGGCCAGCGACGCTGCACCGTAGTATAGCATGCGGTTACGGAACTCGTTGCTGCCGCACTTCTGCATCTCCACGATGAACTTACGGTCCTTAGTGTGACAGATGACATCCATGATGACCTGCTTGTCATCACCCCGGAGCATGTCCCGCTCATTGGGATCGTACTCGATGTCAATGATCTCTTCCGGAAGGAAGTCGTTCAGGAGTAGCATCAGGTTTTCCTTGTTGTGTCCGAAGACATGTTTGAAGGCCCAATCGCAGAGGAGGTCAATGTACGTGGTGGATGTGATCTGAACAATTAGGTTCTCTTTCTCTTCCTTAGAGAGGTTCCGGCACTTCTCATACTCGTTCAAGAAGGCCATGAATTTTTGCTGCTGTTCTTTGGTCAGTTTGTTTTCTTGCATAGCATAAATAATTAAAAATTAGTCCGGTCCTCCACCGTGGAGAACCGGACTACAATAATATCTCTATTTTCCCGATACTATCGGTCAAAACATAAATTTTTTCGGGCGATTTCTTCACGAATCGGCTAAAACAGATAAAAATCGACAATTATTTTAGCCGATTGCGATTTTTTGCGCTCGCAACGGGTGCACTTTTCCTTTGTCCCGGTGCACCCGTGACTAAACTCGAGCACCAGAGAGGCCGTTTTCGTGCTCGAACCCCTCCAAACAACCCAATCTTGTGACAAAGGGGGCGACTGCAAATCTGTATGTACAACGAAAGTGCTCTGGGAGGGCGATTTTCTGTACATACAGCAGCGGGAAGTGGCGCCTGGGGGCGATTGCGATTCTGTATGTACAACGAAAGTGCTCTGGGAGGGCGTTTTTCTGTACATACAGTAGCGGGAAGTGGCTCCTGTGGGCGATTGCGAATCTGTATGTACAGCGAAAGTGCTCTGGAAGGCCGTTTTTCTGTACATACAGTAGCGGCGGGGTATGAAGTACGGCGGATAGATCCTTCGCTGCGCTCAGGATGACAGGGGGCGCTCAGGATGACAAGTGGCGCAAAAGCCCCCCCCGGGGCAAAAAACTTACTTAATAGGAATGGCCTTGAGGCGGCGGGCGAGGGCGAGGTGGCCAGGGCAGACGGACTCAAGCAGGGCGTGGAACTTGGGGCCGTGGTTCATGTGGCGCAGGTGGCAGAGTTCGTGGAGCATCACATAGTCGGCAAGGTCGGGGGGGAGCGTCACCAGGCGAAGGTTCAGGTTGATGTTGCCCAGGGAGGAGCAGCTGCCCCAGTTGCTCACGTTGTTCTTGATGAAGACTTTCCGGTACTCAAACCCGTGCTGGGCCGCCAGCGCAGCCAGCCGGGCGGGCAACTCAGCCTTGGCCCGGGCCCGCAGCTCCTCCACTTCGGGGCCCACGGCCGCCCGCCGACGGACCAGCCGGACCCGCCGCCTTGCAATCAGTGAAAAGAACTGCCCCGTAAAAGGATTGAAGAAGATGCGACTCATAACCGCCCCTGCTCTCCCAGGTTGCTGTCCTTGAAGCCCAGGAAGTAGAGAATGCCGTCCAGGCCGATGGTACTAAGGCTCTGCCCTGCCGTCTCTTTCACGCGGGGCTTGGCGTGGAACGCGATGCCCAGACCGGCCTCCAGCAGCATGGGGAGGTCGTTGGCACCGTCACCCACGGCGATGGTCTGCGCAATGTTGACCTTCTCCGTCTGGGCGATGAGCTTCAACAGATCTGCCTTGCGGCGCCCGTCCACGACTTCGCCCACATACCGCCCCGTCAGCTTGCCGTCCTCGCCGATTTCCAGCTCGTTGGCATAGAGATAATCAATCCCGTATTTGGAACGAAGGTATTCCCCGAAGAAAGTGAAGCCGCCGCTGAGGATGGCAATCTTGTAGCCGCAGGTCTTGAGGACGCTCATCAAGCGATCCGTGCCCTCGGTGACAGGCAGACTCTCCGCGATTTCCTTCATCACGGAGACATCCAGCCCCTTCAGCAGGGCAACCCTTTCGGTGAAACTTTCCTTGAAGTCAATCTCCCCCCGCATGGCACGCTCGGTGATGGCGGCCACCTTGTCATAAACACCGTGGCGACGCGCCAGCTCGTCTATACATTCCGCCTGAATGAGCGTAGAATCCATATCGAAGCAGATGAGGCGGCGCATACGGCGGTACATGTCGTCCTTCTGGAAGGAAAAATCCATGCCGCTTTCGGCCGATAGCGCCATCAACTCCTTCTGAAACAGGGCTTTGTCGTCCATGGTGCCGCGGATGGAGAACTCCACGCAGGCGCGCACATTGCGCTCCGGATGCTTGATGCTCATGCGGCCCGTCAGGCGCTTGATGGCGTCGATATTGAGCCCGTGCCGGGCGATGACCTGCGCGGCCGACTGGATCTGCCCGGCGCTGAGGGACCGGCCGATGCAGGTGAGGATATAGCGGTTGCGTCCCTGGCGGCCCACCCAGTCCTCGTATTCGTCGTCGGTGATGGGCTCAAAGCCGATGGTAACGCCCATCTCGCTGGTCTTGAAAAGCAGCTCCTTCATCACCTGCCCGGAGGCGTTCTCGTCGATGCGGATGAGAATACCCAGGGAAAGGGTGCTGTGGATATCTGCCTGGCCGATGTCCAGAACCTGTGCATCGTAGCGGGCCAGGATGGACATCACTTCCGCGGTGAGCCCTATCTGGTCTTTGCCGGAAATGCGGATTAAGATTTGTTCCTTACTCATGAGTACAAATTTACGGAAAATTTGATAAATTTGTGAATTGAATAGAACAAGATGACACTTCTTCTCGTATATCTCCTTCTCACGATGGGCATTTCCTTCCTGTGCTCGTTGCTGGAATCGGTGCTCATGTCAACGCCCATTTCCTTTATTACCATGAAGGAGGAGGAGGGAGACCGCCATGCTGCCCGCTTTTTGAAGTTCAAGCAGGATCCGGACCGCCCCCTCACCGCCATCCTGTCCCTCAATACCATTGCCAACACCCTGGGCGCCGCCGCCGTGGGCCATCAGGCCACACTCCTCACCGGAGACCACTGGTTCGGCATCGTGAGCGCCGCCATGACCATCCTCATCCTGGTGTTTTCGGAGATCGTTCCCAAAACCATCGGCACCTCCCACTACAAAGACCTCCTTTGGCTGAGCAAAATCATGCAGATGCTGGTTTACCTGCTCTATCCCATCGTGTGGGTGGTGGACAAGCTGCATTCCAGCATTTCGGACGAGGAACCGGACGTGGGAATCTCCCGCGAAGAAGTGAGCGCCATGGCCAATATCGGCGAAGAGGAAGGTGTGCTGGACAACTCCGAGAACAAAGTCATCCAGAACATCATCAAACTGGACGATATAAAAGCCTACGACGTAATGACTCCCCGGGTAGTGGCGGCCATCGCCCCCGAGAACATGACGCTCAAGCAGTTCTACAGGCAGGAAGACCTTTCCCACAACTCCCGTATCCCTGTCTATGCAGACTCTCCGGAATTCATCACCGGCTATGTCCTGCGCTACGATGTCCTGGAGAACCTGGCAGAGGATAAGTTCGACATGCGCCTGAAGTCTATCAAGCGCAAAATCGCTGCCTTTCACGAGGAAACCACCGTCGGGGACATCTGGGAAAGCCTTCTCAAGACCAAGGACCAGATTGCCTGCATCATCGACGACTATGGCTGCTTCCAGGGCATCATCACGCTGGAAGACATCATGGAAACCATCCTGGGAATGGAAATCATCGACGAGAACGACACCATCACCGACATGCAGCAGTATGCCCGTGAGCGCTGGCTCAAACGCAAGAACCAGTTCAAGCAGATTGTCCTTCCGGACGACGAAGAAGAAGCCTAAGGAAGGCTTTCCAGAAGCAGTTCGAACAGACGGGGCTTGCCATAACGGTCAAGCTCCGTTTCTTTTATCCAGATATATCCGTCGGGGAGTTCGGGTTTGGAAACAGGCTCCCACAGGAAAAAATCTACAATAAGAGTCCTGTGAGTTAATTGATGCTTGACGTTATTCCGTAATTGTACCAGCGGCCCCGCGTGCGTTAGGTTCGCGATGGCCGAAGGAATTTGGTTTTTCGCAAAGCCTTGCGAAAAATAAATTCCTTTGGCCGCCAGCCAGGCGGGGTCGCTAATTACCAAAGGCTCATATAACCCTTGCCAGATATCGCCAGCGCCGCGGCGGCGGATGGCGGTCTCGCCATTGAAGCGGACATAGACGTAGCTGAAGCGGCGCTCCTGGACGGCGACGGGCGCCTTTTTGACGGGAAGAAGCTCCACGCGGCCGGTGCGGAGCGCATTGCAGGAAGCCCGCAGGGGACAGGCCGGGCAGTCCGGGCCGATGGGCGTGCACTGCATGGCTCCGAAGTCCATCATGCCCTGGTTGAAGGCGGCGGGGTCGTCGGCCGGCAACAACTGCTGCGCCAGGGCGGTAAATTCCTTCTTGGCCTGCGTGGTTCCGACCGGAGTCGCCAGACCAAAATGCCGCGCGAGCACCCTGTACACATTGCCGTCCACCACCGCGGCCGGAAGGCCGAAGCAGATGGAGCCGATGGCCGCCGCCGTATAGTCCCCGACCCCCTTCAGCGCCTTGATCCCCTCCAGCGTGGAAGGGAACGCGCCGGCCGCCACGATCTGCCTGGCGGCGGCGTGCAGGTTCCTGGCCCGGGAGTAATACCCCAGGCCTTCCCAGAGGCGCAGGACCTCGTCTTCGGAGGCATCGGCCAACTCCCCGACGGTGGGGAAGCGCTCCATGAAACGGTGCCAGTAGGCCGTTCCCTGGGCGATGCGCGTCTGCTGCAGGATAATCTCGCTGAGCCACACGGCGTACGGGTCCCGGGTACGGCGCCAGGGTAGGTCGCGGCCATTTTCGGAGTACCAGAAAAGAATGCTTTGCGTAAAGGAATTCACAGTGCAAAAATACAATTATTTTATGTACTTTTGCACCGTGGAAACGAACGAACAGAAACCAGATTTCTCAGAGGTCCTGGAGGTGGCCTCCGAGGCCGGGCACATCCTGCTGGAAAACGGCGCGGAACTCTCCCGCGTGGAAGATATCATGAACCGGATTTCGACGCACTTCGGCGTGAGTTCCGGTCATTTTTTCATCCTCTCCAACGGGATTTTTACTTCCGGCAAGGCAGAGCGCGTCTCCAAGAACGGCGGCCAGGCTTCCACCTACGCCAACGTCGCCTTCATTCCCATCCGCGCCACTCAGTTCTCCCGCGTGACGGCCGTCAACCGCCTCAGCTATGACATTGCGGCCGGCCGATGCACCCTGGACCAGGCCCGCGAACGCCTGGAGCAGATTAAGAAACTGCCCGGAAAGCCGTTCTGGGAGCAGCTGGTGGCTACATCGGCCAGCGCCGCGGCCTTCTCGGCTGTGTTCGGCGGCGGTTTCCTGGATTGCGCGGCGGCGGCCATCGCCGGCCTTTTCCTCTTCCTGTTCATCCACTTCGTGAGTTCCCGCTACATGTCCCGCATCGTGGCGGGCGTGTCCAACGCCGTGATTGCATCGGCCATATCCATCCTCTGCTGGAGGCTTGGGCTGGGGGACAGCCTGAGCGACATTATCATCGGCGCGGTGATGCCCCTCATTCCCGGCGTTCCGTTTACCAACGGCGTGCGGGACCTTGCCAACTCCGACTATCTGGCCGGCCTCACGCGGCTGACGGATGCCATGCTGGGCTTTGTGTGCATTGCGCTGGGCGTGTCCTTCGCCTTCCTGGTGGACGGCGCGCTGTTCGGCCAGATCATCAAGCTCACGGGCATGACGGCAAGTCCCCAGACGGCGGGCTTCTTCTGGCAGGCGGTGGCGGCGTTCATCGGCACGCTCGGGTTTACGGCCATCTACGGGGTGGACCGCGAGCACTATCTCTCCTCCGGCGTCATCGGCGTGGCAGGGTGGATGGTGTATCTGCTGCTGTTCAGGTTCGCGGGAATGACGGCCCCGATGGCGTCCCTCTTTGCGGCTTTTGTCATCTGCGTCCTCTCACGCTTCGCCGCTGTCCCTAACCGCTGTCCGGCGCAGGTGTTCACTGTGTGCGGCATCTTTACGCTGGTTCCGGGGGCGGGCGTGTTCTGGTTCTCCTACTACATCACAACCAGCCAGTTCCAGTTGGGACTGGGCAGCGGATTCATGGCCCTCAAAGTGGCTGTGGCCATTGTTCTGGGAATTGTCTTTGCGATGGAACTGCCGCAGCGGCTCTTCTCCCGCTACCGCAAGGCTACTCACTAAAGGAAGGACTGCAGGGCCTCGTACACGCGCTGCACGGGGAATCCCACCACATTGAAATAGGAACCCTCGATACGGGTGATGCCGATATGGCCTATCCATTCCTGGATGGCATAGGCGCCCGCTTTGTCATAGGGCTTGTAAGTATCTACGTAATAGGCGATTTCCTCTTCCGTGAGCTGTTTGAACCACACCTCGGTGGTGATGGCGAAGGTGCTCTCCCGGCTGTTGTCCCGGATGGTGACGGCTGTGGTCACGTGATGTTCGCGGCCAGAGAGGTCCCGCAGCATGCGGCATGCGTCCTCGCGGTCGCGCGGCTTGCCCAGAATCTCCCCGGGCTTCCCGCAGGAGGAGGGGAGGATGACCATGGTGTCTGCGGTAATGAGGATTTCCCCGTCCTCGAGGGGCCGATGGAACCCGTGGGACTTGCCCTCCGCCATCAGGCGGGGGACTTCGTCGTAAGGAATCTCCGGACCGAAGCGTTCCTCAAAGTTGTTACGGGTATCAACCTCAAAATCAATGTCCAGGCCTTTGAGCAGCTCGCGCCTTCTGGGGGAGTTGCTCGCGAGGATGATATGTTTTCCTTTCAGGTCCATGGTTTAGAATCTTGCTTTGTAATCTTCCGGTTCGAAGGTCCATTTTCCCTGGACGCGGAGTGTCTTTTCGATGGCTTCGCGCAGGCAGCCCTTGCCGCCCCGGTGGGTGGTGATCCAATCGGCCGCCTCCTTTACTTCGTCCACGGCGTCGGAGGGGCAAACGCCCGCGCCGCAGGCCTTGATGATGTCCAGGTCCGGTACGTCGTCCCCGAAGTACATGACGTCTGAAGGCTGGAGGCCGTAGCGCTCGCAGAAGATGGCGAACTGGTCCCGTTTGTCGCGGCAGTGGAGGAAGACGTCCTCCGGTTTTACGCCGCATCCCTGCATGCGTTTGCGGATACTCTCGCTGCTGCCGCCGGTGATGACGGCGAGGGGGAAACCGTGCATGGCGGCCATGCGGATGGCGAATCCGTCCTTCGCATCGTAGGTGCGCAGAAGGTCTCCTTCGCTGTTACAGAATACACCGCCGTCGGTTGCCACGCCGTCTATATCAAAGGCGAATGCCTTGATGTTATTGAGATTCATAAATGTCTATTTGATTTGGGCGTGCAAAGATACAAAGAATTTTACTATATTTGTTAGCTAAACTATCGGTATGGTATCATTAGAGCAACTGCTCCTGAGTCGCGACACCCGGGTGGCTTTTCAGCGGGAATGGCTGGGAAAGCATCCCGGTTGTACGCTTGTCTCTCTCACGGTACAGTTGCCCGGCCCGGAAAAACGCAACGACGTTTCCCTTGCCATCGGCAGGGCGGGCCGCGAAGCCCTCGAAGGGCGTTTCCCCGGATGCTTTGTCTGCGAAAAGGACCTGGAAACAGGCTACGAGGCCTATTTCTCCGTGCCCGCCACCCCGCTGGACGTCAAGCGCATCACCTGCGAAGTGGAGGAATCCCACCCGCTGGGCCGCCTGATGGACATCGATGTCGTGGGGGCCGATGGTCCCGTCCCGCGCGAGGCCGTGGGCCGTGAGCCCCGCCGATGCCTCCTTTGCGGGAACGAGGTGCGCTACTGCATGCGGGCCCGGAACCACTCTACGGACGAGCTGCTTGCCCGTATCCGCCAAATGGTCAATAACTACATTTTATGCAATACAGAAAACTAAGCCAGCAAGAGATTGATTTACTCGTGTCCGGCGGATGCTGCGCCACGGATTGGAACAGGGTGGAAATCACCGACGCGGAGTCCCTTCAGCATGTCCGGAACGTGCGTTTTTCCGGTGATGTCCGTTGGGGACGGTTCAGGGAAGTGTTCGAACTGCCCGGCGGCATCCGGAAGCATTCCGGCATCCGCAATGCCACGCTTCACAATGTGACGGTGGGGGACGACACCCTGATCGAGAATGTTTCCAATTATATCGCCAACTACGACATCGGCCGGCATTCGTATATCGAGAATGTGGACCTGATTGTGACGGAGGGGCCTTGCAGCTTCGGCAATGGGGTGGAGGTGGCCGTTCTCAACGAGACCGGCGGCCGCGAGGTGAAGATCTTCGACCGCCTCAGCGCGCAGATCGCCTATGTGCTGGCCATGTATCGGCATCGGCCCGACCTGATTGCCCGCCTGAATGCGGACATCGACGCTTACGCCAAGTCGCAGACGTCGGAGCGGGGGATGATCGGCGACGAGGTCTCCATCCGCAATACGCGGCATATCAATGGCGTACGCATCGGGGACTACGCCGTCATCAGCGGGTGCAGCCGGCTCCGCAACGGTTCCGTCCACAGCAATGCCGTGGCGCCGGTGACCATCGCGCATGGGGTGATTGCGGACGATTTCATCATCTGCAGCGGCTCTCATGTGTCTGACAATACTTCCCTGGAACGCTGCTTCGTGGGTCAGTGCTGCCAGATGGGGCACGGGTACAGCGCTACGGATTCCCTGTTCTTCAGCAATTGCACGGAAGAAAACGGCGAGGCCTGCGCCATCTTTGCGGGCCCTTTCACGGTGACGCACCACAAGAGTACGCTCCTCATAGCCGGCATGTTTTCCTTCATGAATGCGGGCTCCGGCTCCAACCAGAGCAACCACATGTATAAATTGGGGCCCATCCACCAGGGTATCCTGGAGCGCGGCGCCAAGACGGCATCCGATTCCTATATCCTGTGGCCGGCCCGCGTTGGAGCTTTTTCGCTGGTCATGGGCCGCCATGTCACTCACTCGGATACGTCGCACCTGCCGTTCTCCTATCTCATTGAGCAGCAGAACACCACTTATCTGGTGCCGGGCGTTAACCTGCGCAGTGTAGGTACCATCCGCGATGCCCAGAAATGGCCCAAGCGCGACGCCCGCAAGGACCCGGACCGTCTGGACTGCATCAATTACAACCTCCTTAGCCCTTACACCATCCAGAAGATGTTCAAGGGAATTCAGGTGCTCAAGAACCTCCAGTACGCTTCCGGCGAACTCTCGGACCTGTATTCCTATCACAGCACCAAAATCCGTAATGCTTCCCTCCGGCACGGCATCCAGTATTACGAGATTGCCATCACCAAGTTCCTCGGCAATTCGCTCATCAAGCGCCTGGAGAATATGCCGGCCGGTGCGTCGGACGAGCGCATCCACCAGCTACTCAAGCCCACCTCCCATTCCGGGAAGGGCCCCTGGGCCGATATCAGCGGCCTCATCGTCCCGCGCAATGCGGTCTCGGAACTGCTGGACCAGGTGGAGAACGGGCACATGGACATCTGGCAGCTCTCGGAGGGATTCCGCGCCCTGCATGAAAACTATTATGACGCCGAGTGGACCTGGGCCTACGACAAGTTCGAGTGCTTCTTCGGCATTTCCCTGGACCATATCTCGCCCAGCCAGATTATCACCATCGTGGAGCGCTGGAAAGAGGCCGTGGTGGGGCTGGACCGGATGCTCTACGAGGACGCCCGCAAGGAATTCAACATGGCTTCGCAAACCGGTTTCGGTGCCGACGGTTCCCACGAAATCAAGGAGAAGGATTTCTCCGAGGTGCGTGGGGAATTCGAAACGAATCCTTTTGTGACAGCCGTCCTGGAGCACATCAAAGCCAAAGAGGCGCTGGGGGATGAACTCATTGCCCGGCTGCAGGCATAAAGTGCATTTATTTCTTTGTTTATCGGCAATTAATCGTTACCTTCGTGACGTGATTCCATAGCAGGCGGAACCGGGAGTATTGGAAAGCTTGCGGCAGGATGAATACATACGAAAGAAACACCGACATACAGGAGATACCTTTAAGTACTCCTTATTTCCGTGATAAAGTAAAGCGGTTCCTCGAGGCCAATGGGCTCCGAATGGAATCGCTTGATTCTTATTATGCTTTTGTCGATGGGGAAGGGGAACTGCTGGCCGGCGCCGGCCTGGCCGGTTCCGTGCTCAAATGCCTGGCCGTTTCCGAGTCCCATCGTTCTTCCGGCATGCTGGTTCCGCTGGTTTCCCGCATCATGAGCGAGCACCCCGGGCCTCTCAAGGTCTTTACCAAGCCGGAGTATCAGGCGGTGTTCGAGAGCATGGGGTTCCGTCTCCTGGCATCGGCCCCGCTGGCTGTCCTGCTCGAGAATGGCAGGGGACTGGAGCAGTACTGTTCTTACCTTCGTTCTTTCCGCCGGGAAGGCCGCACGGGTGTGGTGGTGATGAACGCCAATCCCTTCACGCTGGGACATCAGTATCTTCTGCAACAGGCTTCTTCGCAGGTAGATCACCTCTTCGTCATTCCCGTCAAAGAAGATTGCTCCGATTTTCTTTATGAGGAGCGCCTGGCGATGATCCGTGCGGCCGTCGCAGACCTCTGTCATTCTGAGCGAAGCGAAGAATCTATGTGTTATGAAGGGCCTACGGCCGAAGGAAATTATTTTTCGGGACGGTGCCCGAAAAACCAATTTCCGTCGGCCATCGCAACGCCAACGCGCTGTCATTCTGAGCGAAGCGAAGAATCTAATCGCATTACGGTGCTGGAGGGGTCGGAGTATGTGATTTCGGCGGTGACGTTTCCGACGTATTTTCTGAAGGATTTGTCCATGGCTGCGCAGACGCAGATGCAGTTGGATGTGGACTTATATACACGATGGATTGCACCTGCGTTGGGTGCTTCCGTCCGCTTCGTGGGTTCTGAACCCCTTGACGCCCTTACCAACCGTTACAACCAATTAATAACCAACTCTGTAGTCGTACCCCGGATGGAGCTTGACGGTGCTCCCGTTTCGGCATCCCGGGTGCGCAGCGCTCTGTCGCTGGGGCGGTTCGGGGAAGCATCGGCCCTTTGCCCTGTTTCCTCCCGTCCTTATTTGCTGGCCGCCCTGGCACAGCGCGCCCTTTTGCTGGAACTGGACACGCCTCTCAAGCCCGGTCTCGTTTGCCCGGAGTCCAGCGGCGCCCATTCCGACATGAATTATTCCGTGATGGCCGCCGGTATCCGCGCCCTGCGCCCGTTCTGGTCCCAAATGGCCCTGGCCCCCGATGCCCCGTCCCTGATTGCTCTGGGCATCGAGGCCGAAAAGGCCATGCTGGCTGCTACCGGCGGGGTTAACACCCATCGCGGCGCCATTTTCTGCCTGGGGATTGCCCTGAACGCCGCCATGCGCAGCTTCCCTGATAATGGCCGTTTTTCTCAAAGTGCTAATTATCAACGAGATATGCAAATTGCTCTGTGCAATATTGCCGGGAGCATTTTGTGTAATCAGTTGAATGTTAATAACTTAACGAAAACGCCCCTAACCGGTGCCCGAGCCATCGCCGCCACCGGCTACCGCCAACTCTTCGAAGACTGGCTGCCGTACTACCGGAGCGGTGCCGGTGCGCTGCGGACGCTGCTGAAGATTATGAGCACGCTGGATGATACATGTGTTGTTCATAGAGTGGGGAAGGAGAGGGCTGAGAGAGTAAAAGAAGAGATTCTTCGCTTCGCTCAGAATGACAATGAGGGGAATCAGAATGACAATGAGGGGAATCAGAAGGACAGGTTACAATCCTTGTGCGAAGAATTTGCGGCGGAACGGATTTCCCCCGGAGGGGCTGCCGATATGCTTGCTTTGACAATATTTATACATTCCATATTATCATGATTACACTGAACGCCAATGGAGTTTATCTCCTTGATGGGAAAACCATCGCCCAGGAAGCGGCCCTCGGTAAAGACGAGGCCCGTGAAAACACCATTACCTACCAGATTCTGCGCGCTCATGACGTGAACGGTTCCAAGGGCAAGGCCCTCAATATCCGCTTCGACGCCATGGTGAGCCATGACATCACTTACGTAGGTATTATCCAGACGGCTCGCGCCAGCGGACTGGAGAAGTTCCCGCTGCCGTACGCCATGACCAACTGCCACAATTCCCTGTGTGCAGTGGGCGGTACCATCAATGAGGACGACCATGTGTTCGGCCTTTCCGCGGCCAAGAAGTACGGCGGTATCTACGTACCTGCCAACCAGGCGGTGATTCACCAGTATGCCCGCGAGGCCCTTACCGCCTGCGGTAACATGATTCTGGGTTCCGACTCCCATACTCGTTACGGTTCCCTGGGCAACATGGGCGTGGGTGAAGGTGGCGGCGAGCTCGTGAAGCAGCTCCTGCAGAACACCTGGGACATCAATGCCCCCGAGGTGGTGCTGGTGTGGCTGGAAGGCAAGCCCAAGCACGGTATCGGCCCGCACGACGTGGCCATCTCCCTGGTTAAGGCTGTGTTCGAAAGCGGTTTCGTCAAGAACAAAGTCCTGGAATTCGCCGGCCCCGGCGTCAAGGAACTCCCCATCGACTTCCGTAACGGCATCGACGTAATGACCACCGAGACCACCTGCCTGTCCTCCATCTGGATCACCGACGAGGAGGTGAAGAACTACTTCGAAATGCACGGACGTCCCAGCGCCTACAAGAAGCTGGATCCCGGTAAGGTCGCCTACTACGACGCCATGATCACCATCGACCTCTCCCAGCAGGAGAGCATGATCGCCCTGCCTTACCACCCGTCCAACGCCGTGACCATCCACGAACTGCAGGCCAACCCTGAAAAGGTCCTCAAGGCCATCGAGGAAGACACCATCAAGCGTTTTGGCGAGAAAGTGCACCCCGACCTCATGTCCAAGATCAAGAACGGAAAGGTGTACGCCGACCAGGGTATCATTGCCGGCTGCTCCGGCGGCACCTACGACAACCTCTCCGAGGCCGCTACTATCCTCAAGGGCAAGTCCATCGGCAACGATTACTTCACCATGAGCGCCTATCCGCAGAGCACTCCGGTTTATCTGGCAACCACGCGTAACCATATCGCCGAGGAACTCCTGGAGGCCGGCGTGGTCATCAAGCCCGCTTTCTGCGGCCCTTGCTTCGGCGCCGGTGACGTGCCGTCCAACAATGGCCTGTCCATCCGCCATACCACCCGCAACTTCCCCAACCGCGAAGGCTCCAAGCCCGGCCAGGGACAGATTTCCATGGTGGCCCTGATGGACGCCCGTTCCATTGCCGCTACGGCTGCAAACGGCGGCGTCATCACCGCTGCTACCGATATCGAATACGAGGACAAGCACAAGCCCTATGAGTTCGACGGCCATATCTACGAGAAGCGTATCTACAATGGTTACGGCAAGGCAGACCTTTCCGTAGAGCTGCGTTATGGTCCCAATATCAAGGACTGGCCCGTGATGCCTGCCATGCAGGAGAACATGCTGCTGGAACTGGCCGCCGTCATCCACGACCCCGTGACCACCACCGACGAACTCATTCCTTCCGGTGAAACGTCCAGCTACCGTTCCAACCCGCTCAAGCTCTCCGAGTTCGCCCTGAGCCGCCGCGTTCCCGAGTATGTAGGCCGCAGCAAGCGCATCCAGGAGGACGACCGCAACCGCCGCGCCGGACAGCTCTCCGAGGATCTCCAGAAGGCTTTCGCCGTTGCCGGAACCTCTCCCGAGACCACTTCCTTCGGTTCCTGCGTGTTTGCCAACAAGCCCGGCGATGGCAGCGCCCGTGAGCAGGCCGCTTCCTGCCAGAAGGTGCTGGGCGGCGACGCCAACATCTGCTACGAGTATGCCACCAAGCGTTATCGCTCCAACTGCATCAACTGGGGTATCGTTCCGTTTACCATCGGCCCGGATACTCCTTTCGAGTACGAGGTGGGGGACTATGTGTTCGTGCCCGGCATCCGCAAGGCCATCCTGGGCGGCGAGGAGCAGATCGAGGCGCGCGTCATCACCCGCGACGGCAAGTCCACGCCCATTACCCTTTACTTCAAGCCGCTCACCGAGGATGAACGCCAGATCCTCGCCGACGGCTGCCTCATGAATTATTATAAGAATAGGAAGTAGATTCTTCGCTTCGCTCAGAATGACAAATAATTCGCTCAGAATGACAAATAATTAAATATTATGGAAAAAATCAAAATGACTACGCCGCTCGTAGAGATGGACGGCGATGAAATGACCAGAATCCTCTGGAAAATGATCAAGGACGAGCTCATCCTGCCCTTCGTGGACCTTAAGACCGAGTACTACGACCTGGGCCTGCCGTACCGCGACAAGACCTCCGACCAGGTGACCATCGACTCGGCCAACGCCACCAAGCGTCTGGGCGTTGCCGTCAAGTGCGCCACCATCACTCCCAACGTGCAGCGCATGAGCGAGTACAATCTGCACCAGATGTGGAAGAGCCCGAACGGAACCATCCGCGCCATGCTGGACGGTACCGTGTTCCGTACACCTATCACCATCCCTTCCATCCATCCGGCCGTGAAGTTCTGGAAGAAGCCCATCACCATCGCCCGTCACGCTTACGGCGACGTGTACCGTGATGTGGAAATCCAGACCACCGAGCCCGGTGTGGCCAAACTGGTGTTCGAAGGCGTTTCCGGCGAGCGCATCGAGGAAGTGATCCACGAGTTTGCCGGCCCCGGCGTGATCGAGGGCATGCATAACACCGACAAGTCCATCAGCAGCTTCGCCCACGCCTGCTTCAAATACGCGCTGGATGTGAAGCAAAACCTGTGGTTCGCCACCAAGGATACCATCTCCAAGAAGTATGACGGCCGCTTCAAGGCCATCTTCGAGGAAATCTACGAGAACGAGTACAAGGAGCAGTTCGAGGCCGCCGGCATCGAGTACTTTTACACGCTCATCGACGACGCAGTGGCCCGTGTGATGCGCTCCGAGGGCGGTTTCATCTGGGCCTGCAAGAACTACGACGGCGACGTGATGTCCGACATGGTGTCCACCGCATTCGGTTCCCTGGCCATGATGACTTCCGTGCTGGTGAGCCCCGACGGCAAGTACGAGTACGAGGCCGCTCACGGCACCGTGACCCGTCACTATTACAAGTATCTCAAGGGTGAGGAGACTTCCACCAACCCGATGGCCACCATCTTCGCCTGGAGCGGTGCCTTCCGCAAGCGCGGCGAGATGGACAACCTGCCGGAACTGGTGAACTACGCCAACCAGCTGGAGCAGGCCTGCTTCGACACCCTGAACGAGGGTCTGGAGACCAAGGACCTGGTGAACCTCTCCGAGGGCATTACCCCGAAGGGCCTTACCTCACTCCAGTTCCTTCAGGAAATCAGAAAGCGTCTGGAAGTACGCCTGGGCGCTTAATTACCATCCACGGCGGATATTCTCCGCCATCTCGTGAGCCAGTCTTGCACGGGCTTCACGGGAATACCAGGCAATGTGCGGCGAGAAAATAAGCCGCCCGGAGTCTTTGATCTTCATAAGGGGGCTGCTCTGCGGGAGCGGCTCCCTTTCATATACATCGAGGGCCGCGCCGGCGATGAGACCTTCATCCAGCGCCCGGGCCAGGTCTTCCTCCACGGCGATGCCGCCGCGTCCCGTATTCACGAGGAAAGCCGATTTCTTCATCTGTCGAAGCTGCTCATAGCCGATGAGCCCCGCGGTGCGCGCGTTGTAGGGCGCGTGGATGGAGAGGACATCGGCCTGCTTCAGAAGTTCCTCCAGCGTCACGCAGGGGTAGTCCTTGCAGTGCGCGGTCCCGGACGTCGAATAATAGACTACGCGCATGCCGAAGGCCGTGCCGATGGCTGCGACTTTCTGGCCGATGGCGCCCATCCCCACGATGCCGAGCGTTTTCCCGGCAAGTTCTGTGAAGGGGTGCCGGTAGTCCACGTGGACGGGATTCCGGCTGTAGTCCCCGCTCTGGACGAATTCCTGGTAGTGGAACGCGCGTCCCGCGAGGTTGAGAATGTGCATCCAGGCCGTCTGCGCCACGGAGTCGGTGGAGTAGGCCGCTACGTTGCGCACGATCACGCCCCGCTTTTCGCACAGGGGAACGTTGATATTGTTGATGCCTGTACCCGCCTCGCAGACGAGTTTGAGCCGGGGCGCAGCGTCCAGAAATGCCTGGTCCACAATGACTTTGTTAAGGAGGACGACGTCTGCGTCCTTCACGCGCTCGCGGGCTTCTTCCGCGGTGGAAGTGGGATAGGAGGTGAAATGACCCAGGGAAGCGATTTCCTCCAGGGAGACATCCCCCATGGAGATGGCGTCAAGAAATACAATGTTCATGGGTGCAAAATTAAGTAAAATTCGTATATTTACGAGTGATATGCCGGCGAATTTGGATGACATACTCCGCAGAATAGACGAAAACGCGCCCATGAAAATGGATGTGGAAGCCTCCGTGCGGGATTACTGCATCCTGGCTCTCGATTTCCTGAAAGGGAAGGCCAGTCCGTCCCGCTACTTCGAGAGCGCGCTGCCGTCCCCTAATGCGATCCTGGAAAAGGAGGCCGATACCCGCACGCGGGCAGGGGAGCGCTACTGCCGCCAACTTTATCGGCCCGCCTCCGACCCTCTCCTCGCCGATGCCATCGCGGACCTCTCTTTCGCGCAGGCCGAACGCCTCGTCCTTGTGACGCCGGACAATCCCCAGGCCGACGACCGCGAGCGCGCCATGGTCTATGTCGTAGCTGTGTACACGCTGTTCGCGCTGGCCCTTCATGGCCGCGAGGACTTTGCCGCCCTGTTTCTGGCGGCGTGGGATAATTTCAACCTCTTTGCCAGCGCCCGCGTCATCCGTAAGCAGTATGACAAAAGCTGGCACAGCCGCTACAACAACCTTTTCTATCCTTTAGGCTAGATTTGTAAGCTGGGTGCTTACGGAAAGCCCCAGAGCGGAAAGCTGGCGCAGGAAAGCCATCTCGAAACGGTCTCCCGCCACTTTCCGTGTCATGTGCAGATACATCTTCCCGTTGTAACTTACGCAGGAGAATGCGCCGCTGTTGCCGCGCTGGCGTCCCAGGATGAAGTCCACTCCTGTCATATAAATGCGCATTTCTTCCGGCACTTCCAGATTTCCCATATTGGAGAGCGTCTGGGAGCAGAAGCGGTCTCCATGCAGCAGGTTGATGATATCGATGATGGGATGCTTGATCTTGAGGGGAAGCATGCGTACCAGGAGCATTTCCTCCAGCTCTACGTTGGCAGCGATCTTGGGCTCCAGGTTCTCCTTGCGCAAGTCGTGCTCTTTCTGTGCCTTTACGGCTGCCACCAGCTCCGGGAAGGAGTAATAGCCGTCTTTAACGTCAACGCCCAGGTTTACGTAGGAGGAGAAGTTGCGCACGGTGCGGCTGCCGTAGATCGGCCTCAGGTTCACGGGCACCGAGACCTTCAGGACGCTGCGCTTGCGGGCCGATGTATCAATCCTGTGCTCTTCCTGCAGCGCCCAGAGCATGGTGGCCGTGAGAAGTTCGGTCACGGTGCAGCCGTACTGCCGGCATACGCGGCGGAATGCATCGGCCGACAAAACGGCGCGCAGGTCCTTGACGGCGGAGAAGGGGAGTACGTTCCCGCGGATGTGGTAGGCATCGACATTCTTCTCCAGCTGGCCGTGGCGGCCGCTGAAGACGGTTTTGAAGCTGTCTTCCACTTCTGCATATACGGGGTGTTCGCCAGGGTTCCAGACAAGCTGGTTGTAAGTGAGGCTCACTCCGTAACGGGTGCGGATGTACTCTCCTGCAAGCGTCAGAAGGAAACACATGGCGCCGTTTCCGTCGGCAAGGGCGTGAAACACGTCAAGCAGGATCTCCTTGCCTTCTACGCTCACACGATAGAGGAGACCTTCCTGTTCTTTGAAGGAAAAATGTTTGAGGGGTTTCACGGGTCTTATGCAGGGCAGCGCTTTGCAGCGGTCAAGATACCACCAGAAAGTGCCGTTTCTAAGCGTGCACCGGAAAGTGGGAATGCGTTCGGATACGCGCAGTAGCGCGGCCTGTAATATATCTGTATCGACGGGATCGACAAGGCTTACCTTCATCCTGTACAACGAGCTGTAATGCTTGGACATGGATGCGGGATAGATGTTTGCTGCGTTGTCCAGTCTGAGTCGGGCGGGAATAGTTGCAATCATTTCTCTCAAGGTTTTGCGCAAAATTACAGCGTGCGAAAGACCTGAAAAAAGAAATGTTGTCTGGGACGAATGAATGGGGTTAAAACTGCTATTTAGGGACGAAAGTAACGATTTTGGGACGAATGACCGCTTTTTTGGCCATTCGTCCCAAGCACAAAACGATTATTTAAGGAAGAAAAAAGTTACTTTTTGAGCGCGATGCTGGCAAGTCCGGACTTGTGCGTCTTGACATCGTTGCATTCCAGATTTTTGGCATCGATGTCACCGGCACCATTCACGGAGAAGCTGCACTTCTCGCATTTTCCGGCGACGACCACATCACCGGCGCCGTTCACTTCGATGGAAAGCTTCTCTGCATCCAAATCGTTGATGGCAATGTCTCCGGCACCATTCACATCGATGCTCACTGAGGGGACCTGCATCTTTCCGATATTGATATCGGCCGCACCGTTGACGTCAATGGCGAGCGACTTGTCAGAGGCATAGTTGCCTTTGAAATCTACGTCTCCCGCGCCGAAGACTTCAATCTTCTCGATGTAGGGAAGCGTGATGTCCACAACGTATTTCTCTGCACGGAGGGCTACGCTGTCTTTGGTGACGAGAAGGAGCGTTTCGTCTTTTATCTGGTAGTTCAGGTAATCGAACACTTCCTTGTTGGCGGTCACTTTTACAGAGAAGGTGTCGGCCTGGACAATGTTCAGGTCAACGGAAGCAAATGCTTCGATCTTGCTGAAGTCCTTCAAGTCTTCAAAGTACACTTCTTCGACGGGTCCGTTGCAGCGGACAGTCTTGAATCCGTAGTTAATGCTGATGCAGCCGGTAAACAGGACAGCTGCGCAACTGATGAGGAGGAATAGTTTTTTCATTGCTTTATTATTTATTGAATATACTTGCATCCAGTCCCAGCAGTTCCATCTTGCGACGGATGGCAGGCACTTCTGTCTCAATGAATTCCTTGCGCTGGGTGTCCAGGATTTTCTCGCGCGCATCTTCGGAAACGAAGTAACCGATTCCGCGCTTGTTGTAGATGATGCCTTCGGCAGTCAGTTTCTCGTAAACTCTCATGACAGTATTGGGATTCACGCCAATCTCGGCGCCGTATTCGCGGACAGACGGGATGCGCTCGTCCGCCTTCAGAGTGCCGGTCAGGATGTTTTCGCAAAACACGTCGGCAATCTGGAGATAGATGGGTTTTTCTCCGTGAAAGTCCATGATTCTAATGTTTTAAAGTTTTGATTCTGTAGAAGATGCCTCCGGCGATACCCACAGCGGCGGCTCCTGTTACAATATTGAGTATCGTCATCATTTTTTCAAGGGCGTGCTCTGCGTCGGCAAATACTTCGATATTATAGTAAGTGGGGAAGCCGAAGACGCTCATGCAAATGGTCCAGACGATGCTGGTAAGAATGATTACCAGGAAGGCATTGACAATCTTGTTTTTCTTGAAGCAAATACCGCAGAGCAGGAAAAACAGATAGTTGAAGCAGAAGGAAACGATGAAGACAGGCACGAACATTCCGGGAGTCCAGAAAGTATTGTACTCTGCATTGACCTCGTCCAGCGCCGTGCGGAGAGAACTGATACCGTCAAAGGCGTAGTGGAGGATGGAATCTCCAACCGTGGGGTCGAGGGCGCACATCAGCCAGTCAAGGACGAGGAATACGGCGGCCAGCAGGATGGGAAGGATGAGAAGTGACATGATCATCATGGAAAGCCACTTTTCAAAGCTGGAGGCCGGAACCATAAGCCATGCGCTACCTTTACGACGATCCGTCAGATAGCCATAGATGCGGGTGTAGTACAGTTCAAGGGCTGCGCCGGCGAAGAAGAAGGTGAGCGCTCTTACGATGATGTTGGGACCGTTCCAGGCTCCGGTGATCGTCAGGGAGAGAATCACCGTTATGAAGTAAACGATGACACCGGAAAGGCCGATGCCGATGGCGGCTTTCATGTGGTTGCGCCACATCTGTACAAGATCGTATTTGAAATAGTTCCAGAAACGGGAACCGTTGAATACTTCGCTTTTCATAAGGCTATTTGAATAAGGCTTTTACAACATCTTTATGGGCATGGACGGCATTGAAGAGGGCTTCGATATGCACCTTGGACTCTTCGCCGGTGGTATTGGGGTACACCTGGATGCATCCGGTAGGGGTGCTTTCCATGTACAGTGCTTCGGGATGGATGGTGTTGCCGTAGTCGAAGTAGAGTTTCTCGCTGATTTCCGCCAGGGAAGCGTTGACAAGCACGTCTTCCTTGTCCAGGATGATGATGGGGTCGATGATGTTTTCCAGGTCACGGACCTGGTGGGTGGAAATGATGACGGCCGATTCTTCGTCCGTGTATTTCATGATGGCTTTGCGGAACATGGACTTTGAAGGGATGTCCAGTCCGTTGGTGGGTTCGTCCATGAAATAATGGCGGGCATTGCAGGCGAGGGCAAAGGCAATCCAGGTTTTCTTGAGCTGGCCCGCGCTCATGGTATCCATGCGCTGGTACTCGTCAACCTCGAATTCGCGAAGAATCTGAAGGAATTTCTCCTGGCTGTATTTGGGCCAGAGAGCGCCGGTTTCTTCACCGAAGGCGTTGGCCTTGCTGTGAACAGGGGCGACTTCGTCGGGAAGATAGAATTGCTCTGCCAGAAGGGAAGGCTGGCGGTCGAAGGGATTGCGTCCGTCCGTGTCAATCGTTCCCACCTGGGGCTTTTTCAAGCCGCACAGAAGAGTAAGAAGGGTGGTCTTACCCACGCCATTTTCTCCGAGAAGGCCATAGATATTGCCTCCTTGCAGCTCCGTGGAGATGTTTTTGAGCACTCCTTTGGAACCATAGCTGAACGATAAATCTTTTACGCTAATCATATCTTTGTAGTGTATTAGTTCATTAGTACACTGCAAAGGTAGAAAGAATAATTTAATCTGCAAATTTTTTGTGAAAATTTTACAAAAAAAATGAGCCTGCTCGGAAAAAGCAGGCTCAGATATAATATATAAGGTACTAACTTACCAGCCCAGCACGTAGGCGAAGATGAGCGGTGCCACGATGGTGGCGTCGGACTCTACGATGAACTTGGGTGTTTCGGGAGCCAGCTTGCCCCAGGTGATTTTCTCGTTGGGGACGGCACCGGAGTAGGAACCGTAGGAGGTGGTGGAATCGGAGATCTGGCAGAAGTAGGCCCAGAGGGGAGTGCCGGTCCAGCCCAGATCCTGCTCCATCATGGGAACGCAGCAGATGGGGAAGTCACCGGCAGTACCGCCGCCGATCTGGAAGAAACCGACGCCGGCGCCCTGGCTGTTCTTCTTGTACCAGTCCACGAGGAACATCATGACCTCTACACCCTGGATGACCATGTGAGGATCGTATTCGCCGCGGATGACGTGTGCGGTGAAGATGTTACCGGTGGTGCAGTCTTCCCATGCGGGGCAGATGATGGGGATGTTCTTTTCGCAGGCGGCGACCACCCAGCTGTCCTTGGGGTCGATTTCGTAGTACTGCTCCAGAACACCGCTGCGGATCATCTGATAGATGAACTCGTAGGGGAGATATCTCTTACCTTCAGCTTTGGCTTTGTCCCATACCTCCACGAGGTGCTTCTCCAGACGGCGGAAAGCCTCTTCCTCGGGGATGCAGGTATCGGTTACACGATTGTAGTGGTTGTTGATGAGTTCCTGCTCCTGCTCCGGGGTGAGGTCGCGGTAGCCGGGTACACGATAATAGTGGTTGTGAGCCACCAGGTTCATGATGTCTTCCTCCAGGTTGTTGGCGCTGCAGCAGACGAAGGAAATTTTGTCCTGACGGATCATTTCGGCCAGGGAGAGGCCGAGTTCAGCCGTACTCATGGCACCGGCCATGGCCAGGAACATCTTGCCACCCTTGTTCAGAAGGTCTTCATAGGCTTTTGCAGCATCTACAAGAGCTGCAGAATTGAAGTGACGGTAGTTGTGGGTAATGAATTGAGAGATAGGTCCCTTTTCCATTTTACTTAAAAAGCGGCCAGCGGGCGAAACCAGTCTTTGGTCTCCAACCCCTGACTTCAGATTGCAAATTTAGAAAAATTTCTGTAATTTCGTGTTACAGAATTAGGATATAAACCCTTAAACCAAACGTAATAATGAAAAAGTTTCTTTTAATTGCTGTCGCCGTCTTGGGCTTTTCCTTTGCGGCCATCGCACAGCCCCGTGCCATCGGTATCCGTGCCGGTTACGGTGCCGAAGTATCCTATCAGCACACCCTTGGTGCTGCCAACTTCGCTGAAATTGACCTCGGCTGGAGCGTCGGCTCCTTCAACGCCGGCCTCGCCTATGACTTCCAGGTTTGTCCTGTAGGTCCCTTCAACTTCTACGCTGGTCCCCAGGCCTACATCGGCTTCGGCGGCTACAGTGATGCAGAAGGCCAGAACTCCACCAAACTGTGGGCCGGTATCGGCGCCCAGCTGGGCCTTGAATACTGCTTCGAGGAAATCCCTCTCCAGCTCTCCCTTGACTGGAAGCCTTCCTTCAACCTCGTTCCCGCCACCGGCTTCGGCTGGCAAGGCCTCGCCCTCGGCATCCGCTACCTCTTTTAATGGATAACGTCATCAAACAAAAACCGGAACCCTTTCCTGAGGGCTCCGGTTTTTTGTTAGCCTGCCGCCTGCTATCCGCCGATGAATTCGCGGATCATGGATGTGGCGGGGATTTCGCGGTCGCTGACGGGAGTGAAGTAGTGGATGAACTTCAGGAGCCTGTGAGCTTCGGAGTATTCGACGCAGTTCTGCGGCACGCTCCGCAGAATGGGCTCGGCGTGGTTTTTCAGTACAGCAAACTCAATGAGGTAGGCGCTGTTGAACATGGCGTCGGCTGTCTCCTGGTAGGGGTAAATCCATTTACGCTCCGCCGATAAGACGTTCTGCCAGTTGGAGATGGACTCGCGGGCTGTAAAGGCGCCCTTGTTATAGTCTCGTACGATACGGCGGAGAAGGCGGTTGTCGCTGGTGGGGATCATGTTGTGGTCGTCCAGCAGCGTACCGGTAAGGGTATTGATGAAGATGCGGAATTTGCTCTCGTCGGGAATCTGGGCCGTAAGGGCCGGATTCAGGGCATGGATACCCTCGATCAGGAGAATACTGCCCTCGGTGAGGCGCAGGAGTTTGTTGTTGTACTCCCTCAGGCCCGTCACGAAGTTGTATTCCGGCACGGAAACCTCCTCTCCGGCGATGAGTTTCATGATATCCCGTTCCATGAGGTCGTGGTCCACGGTGTCGAAGTTGTCGAAGTCGTAGGACCCGTCGGGGAACTTGGGCGTGTCAACGCGATTGACGAAGTAATCGTCGGTACTCACGGAAATGGGCTTGAGGCCGCATGCCTTGAGCTGGATGGAGAGTCGTTTGCAGAAAGTAGTCTTTCCGGAGGAGGAAGGCCCGGTGATAAGCACCACTTTCAGCGGATTCTCGCTGCGGTATCGGCGGTCGATTTCCTCGGCAATCTGCACGATCTTCTTTTCCTGCAAGGCCTCTGCAATCTGGATAAGCTCGCTGGCCCGCCCATGCAGGAACGCCTCGTTCACGTCTCCCACCGTGCTCAGGCCCATGATGATGTTCCAGCGCAGCGCCTCCTTGAACATTTCGAAGGTCTTGGGCTGGTCCACGAAGTCGGCCACACGGGAGGGATCCTCGCGGGAGGGAACCTGCAGCAGGAATCCGTCATGGTAAAGGATAAGCCCCCATACCTTGAGGTAACCGGTGGAAGGCACAAGTTTTCCGTAGTAGTAGTCCACCGTGTCGTCCAGGGTGTAGTAGTCCGTATAGGCTTCGCCGCTGGTTTCCAGCAGCTTCACCTTATCCTCGAAGCCCGCCTTGCGGAACTCCTTGAGGGCACGGTCCGTCTGCACGTCATAACGGTGGAAAGGCATATCTTTGGCCACCAGTTCTTTCATGCGCGCTTCCAGCAGCAGGAGGTCCTCCGAAGTGGGGTTGCTTCCATCGGCCTTTCTCAAATGGCAGAAATAGCCATGGGAGATGGGGTGCTCGATATAGAGCCTGCTTCCCGGAAAAACGTCGCAGGTGGCTTTATAAAGCAGAAAATACAGGGAACGGCAGTACACCCGCATACCACTGGACTCCCGCACATCGATGAACTCGATGTCCTTGTTCTGGTAAACCTTGAACTTGAGGCCCTGGGAAACATTGTTAACCTTGGCCGACACGATAGGGTAGGGCCGATGGCAATCAAACTCCTGCAGCATCTGCAGGAGGGATGTCCCTTCGGGGAAGCGTTTGCTTTCGCCAGTGTTTTTGCAGAATACCTGTACCATATAATATCGTTTTAAAGATTCTTCGCTTCGCTCAGAATGACAAATATTGTCATCCTGAGGAACGCAGTGACGAAGGATCTAGAGGTTGACTTGTTGTTTTTCGAGATAGCCGACAACGTCGGCGACGGTCTCGAAGGTGGCGAGGGCCTGGTCCGGAATCACAATTCCGTACTGATCCTCGATGCGCATCAGCAGCTGGAGGATGTCCAGGGAGTCCGCCCCCAGGTCTTTCTTGATGAGGGACTGGGGAGTGATTTTGGAGGGGTCCAGACGAAGCTGCTTCGCCAGGATGGTCTGTACTTTTTCAAACATAAGATAAGGTTTAGATGCCCGGTCGGGCCGGGCATGACGTTTTAGTCTTCGTAATGCTCGTATTGAGCGATTTCAGTTTCAATCTTACCGGAGAGATGGGATACTTCCATCTTGTAGGCCTGCTCGATGCACTTCTCCACCGCCACGGCCTTGGAGGAGCCATGCCCCTTCACAACCACTTTGGATGTGCCCAGGAGCACGCTTCCGCCATAATTCTGGTAGTTCATGAACGCCTTCATGTCCTTGAACATCCGCTTCATCAGAAGAGCGCCCATTTTATAGAGCCATCGGCTCATGATATCTTTTTTGAGCTTCCGAAGAAGCTCAAGGGCGGTCCCTTCGGTGGTCTTCACCAGGACATTGCCGCTGAAGCCGTCGGCCACCACCACGTCGTAGCTGCCGCTCAGAAGGTCCCGGCTCTCCATGTTGCCCACGAAGTTCACGGAAGGCGTCTGCGTGAGCAGCTGATACGTCTCGCGCCGCATGTCGTCGCCTTTCTCGGCCTCCTTTCCCACGTTCAGAAGCGCCACGCGCGGGTTCTTCACGCCGTAAACGTTCTCCATATAGAGGCTGGCCATGATCGCGAACTGCCGCAGATGGGCCGATGTCACCTCTACGTTGGCCCCGCTGTCGCACACGCCCACGATGCCGCCGTCCATCGTCGGAAGAAGCGGGCAGAACGCCGGGCGGATCACTCCGGGAATACGGCCGATACGCACGAGTGCGCCGGTCACCAGCGCCCCCGTAGAACCGGTGGAAACCATGGCGGCGATGTCGTCGCGGTCCCGCAGGAGGATGATGCCCTTCATCATGGAGGAGTTGCGCTTGAGCCGCACCACGTCCGTGGGCTTCTCATCACAGCCGATCACTTCGGGAGCATGCTCGATTTCCAGACGGGAGGCGTCGTATTGCTTGCCCTCCAGGCATTTGCGAAGGATGGCCTCGTCTCCGGTGAGGATGAGGTACAGGTCCGGGTTGGCGGCCAGGGAACGAACTGCGGCTTCTACCGGGGCTTCGGGGCAGTGGTCGCCGCCGAAGCAGTCAACGATGATTTTGATCATAGATTCTTCACTTCGTTCAGAATGACAGGGACTTTACGTAAGAACGGTAACGTTTGCACTCTTCGCGCCGGAAGCGGCGCCAACTGTTCAGGATGGCATAGTTGTCTTCCAGGTTCAGGTTGGTGTCGGCCCACTTGAGGCGGGGGTTGTCGCGGAGCATCTTCATGATGGCAAGGGACAGGGCACCGGAAACGCCCCGGTTGAGATATTCGGGATCTACGCCCACCAGGCAAAGGTCCAGGATTTCCGGATTCTTGATGGCGTTCAGGAGCTTCACGAGGGTGAGCGGCGTGTATTTTCCGCGCGTTCCCGAAAGCGCCTTTGCAAGGCCGGGGAAGGACAGGCCGAAGCAGACGATTCGTTCATTCTCGT
Organism: Bacteroidales bacterium; assembly: GCA_016288055.1. GTDB lineage: Bacteria > Bacteroidota > Bacteroidia > Bacteroidales > UBA932 > Cryptobacteroides. The sequence continues at coordinate 26,417 of JAEEXZ010000002.1, read as the reverse complement.
CCAGGATGACGGCCGTATAGCGCGGATTGATGACCATGGCGAAGTTCTCCAGCATCAGTTTGCGCATGCCGTCGGTGAAGGGAACGGTTCCGTACAGGCCTTCGTAGGACGCATCCAGCAGGTCAAAGATGCCGGTGGCGTATTTCTTCAACAGCTCCCGGCCAGAACGGGCCGTCCCGTAGTGCAGTTTGTAGCGCTTGAAGATGAATCCCACCAGCTCTTCCAGTTCCTGGAGGGCTTCCGGGTTCTCGGCCCCGTAAAGGCGGCTGGCGGTCCAGTCCACCTCCTTGCTGTATCCCAGGGCTTCCACATGCTTCTTGTAGTAGGCGAAATTGTAGTTCTCCTCGAAGGTGGCGGGCTCGTTGAAGCCGTCCACCAGCATGCCTTCGCGTTCCAGGTCGGAGTAGTTGAGCGGGCCCACCATGGTGTCCATGCCCTTATCGGCCGCCCATTTCTCGACGGCGGCGAACAGGGCGCGGGAGACGTCGAGGTCGTCGATGACGTCGAAGCGGCAGAATCGGCAGCGCTTCTCGTTGTTCTTGGCGTTGGCGTCCTTCTGGATGATTCCCTGGATGCGGCCGGCCATCACGCCGTCACGGTAGGCGTTGAAGAATACGTATTCGCAGCTGCTGCGATAGACATAGTCTTCCCGGAACATCTTCTTTTCGTCGGCATAGAGCGGCGGAACGAAGTTGCGGTTGCTCTGGTACAGGTCCAGCTGGAAGTTCAGGAAATCCCTCCGTTCGCGGCGGGATTTAACTTCTTTGATTTCAATCATAATAAATAGATTCTTCGCTTCGCTCAGAATGACAGGAATTACCTATTTTTGGCATGGAAGCAGACGCCCACGCCGTTGGGGCCGCAGTGGCTGCCGGCCGTAGGGTTCACGTCAACGAAGACGATATCCTGCGGGCCGTATTTCTTCTCGATCATCTGGGCAATGTTGTGAGCAATCTCCGGTGCGTCGGTATGGCCGATGCAGATGCGGTGCTTGTCAATGTCCTGTCCCAGTTCTCCCACCTTGTCCACAAGGAAGGTCATGGCGTTGAGACGGCCCTTGGCGGTGCCTACGGATACCATCTTTCCTTCCTGGCTCATGTGGATGAGGGGACGTACGCCGATGAGCGTTCCCATCGTCGCTGCCAGGCCGCTCACACGGCCGCTGCGGCGGAAGAACTTGAGATCGTCGGCAAAGAAGTACATGGCAAAGTGGTCCACTTCCTCACGGGCCCAGGCGAGGATCTCGTCCAGGGTCTTGCCGGCCTTCACAAGGTCTCCGACCTCACGCACGATGGCGTAGCTGATGGTGGTGATGCCCTTGGTGTCGATTTCTTCGAAGCGGGCGTCGGGATACTGGGCTTTGAGTTCCGCGACAGCCTGGTCCATGGCGTCGAAGGTATTGGTCATGTTGCGGGAGAAGTGCACGTAAAGGATTTCGTGGCCGGCTTTGAAGTCGGCCTGGAAGTACTTGATGTACTGCTCCTTGGAAATAGCGCTGGTGGTGGGCAGGACGCCACCGCGAAGCACATCGTAAAAGGCGTGGGCATCGAACTCCTTGAAGTCCACATAGGGATACGTGGTTTTGGCGTCGATGCTGTAAGGCATGGAGATGAGCTTGTAACCGTATTCTGCCGCAATGGACGGGTAGAAGTCGGTGTCGGTGTCGGTGTAAATCTTTAACATAGCACTAAGATGTAGTCATATACGGGTTGTCCTCCGTCCAGAAGGATGACTTCTGTCATGGGACATGCTTTTTCGAGGGTGGATTTGATGCGGGCGGCCTCGTCGGCGGGGGCATCGGCCCCGATAAAGAGGACGAGGATGTCTGCCTGGGAGGCGCCCAGCTTTCCTGCAAGCGCGTTGACGGCCTCTTCACGGGAAGAGGAGGCGGTGAGGATGTCCTTGCCGCTGAAGCCGATGTAGTCTCCGCTGTGGGCATCGGCCGTATCGCGGATGGCGCGGGAAACGGCTCCCGTGGTGACGGCGGCTGCGGCGTCTTTCAAGGTCTGCGTTAGCTCTTCGACGGGCTGGCTGGCGTCCAGGTTGGCAAGGGCGTAGTAGCCTTCCCCGATGGTCTTGGTGGGGATGACGACGATGCGGGCGTCCTTGTAGAGCTCCGCGGCCTGGTTGGCGGTGAGGATGATATTGCTGTTGTTGGGAAAGACCAGGATGGTTTCCGCGTTCACCTCCTTGAAGGCGTCCAGGAAGCGTTCGACGGAAGGATTCATGGTCTGGCCGCCTTCGATGACGGCGTCAACGCCCATTTCCCGGAAGGTGTCGGTAAGGCCGCGGCCTGCGGCTACCGTAACGATTCCGAGGGCTTTTCGGGAGCGTTTGAAGCGGTCTTCCATGTGGTTCTCATGATGCTGGAGCGTCATGTTCTCCACCTTGATGGTGAGGAATTCGCCCCATTCGCGGCACTTGGTAAGGACGGCGCCGGGGTCTTTGGTATGGACGTGCACCTTTACGAGGGAACCGTCGCGGAAAAAGACCAGGGAGTCTCCCTGCGATGCCAGCCAGTCGTGGATGACTGTCTCGTCGAAGCTTTCCAGGTCCACCTTGCAGCGCTGCAGGCGCAGGATGAATTCGGTGCAGTAGCCGAATTCCAGGACGCTGTCCTCGGTGAAGGCGTCGAAGTTGACTTTAGATGCCCGGTCGGGGCCGGGCATGACGGATCTACCCCCGTCATAGCTCCTTTCGCCGTCATTCCCGGCTTGACCGGGAATCTCCCCGTGCAGGGCTGCGCGCATGCCTTCGGCGATACTCACAAGGCCGGCGCCGCCGCTGTCCACGACGCCTGCTTTCTTCAGGACGTCCAGAAGTTCGGGGGTATGCTGCAGGCTCAGGTCCATGCCGGCAATCCACAGGTCGAAGTATTCTTCCAGGGAGGAGGAACCCTTTGCAGCATCGACACCTTCCCTGAGGACGGTGAGGATGGTGCCTTCGACGGGGGTGGATACGGCGTGATAGGCTTCGTTCACGGCCGCCTGCATGGCCTGGGTGAACGCAGGCATATCGGCCTCATGCAAACCTCTGAGGCCTTTGGAAAGACCGGCGAAGATGCGCGAGAGGATGACGCCTGAATTGCCGCGGGCGCCCATCAGCATCTGCTTGGAGACGGCTTCCGCGGTTTCGGAGAGGGTTTCATCGGCCCGGGCCTGGGAGCCGGCTTCGATGGTCATATACATGTTGTCTCCCGTATCTCCGTCCGGGATGGGGAAGACATTAAGGTCGTTGATGGCCTGACGGTCTTCGGCCAGATGGGCCGCACCGCCACGGATCAGGTTCAGGTATAGTTCAGCGTTTAAATTCATTCAGGAATACGGAAAGTTTTTCTAAAGAAGGGAATCTTCACCAGCATACGGAAAATCCAGGGCTGCAGCGAATACGTGATAAGGATGGTGGAAGCCATGCCGATGAGCGTAATGATGCCGATGGAATGGATAGAGGGATGCGTGGCGAAGACAAGTGAGAAAATGACGATGCCCAGCACGAGGGCACTGTAGAATATGGCAACCTTGTGATACTCCAGCATGGATTTCTCTCCGCGACGAGCTTCGGCCAGGAGGCCTTCCATCACAAAGATGCTGTAATCCACGCCGATGCCGTACACAAAGGTGGCAATGACAATGTTGATCAGGTTGAACTCGAGGCCGAAAATGGCCATATAGCCCTGCATAACATACCAGCTCACGAACATGGGGAAGAAGGCGACAAGCGCGATCCACAGGTTCCGGAAGCTCAGCAGCAGGACGATGAGTACGAAAATACTGGAAATCCACAGGGTGGTGGAGAAATCCTCGTGGATAACCTTGACCAGGTCCTGGCAGTAGTAGAAAGGTTCCAGGACGAAGATATGGGGAATCCGGGTAAGGCTTTCAAAGACGTCTTCCTGCTTCTCGAGGGGATAGGAAACATCTGTGAATACCATGTAGCGGCCGCTGCCCTGTTTTTCTGCATAATTGGAAAGGAGGCCGGCGGGAGCCACTCCGGATTCGAAGAGGTTGTCCGGCTCGTAATGGCGGGAAATGATGTTCAGGAACGGGTCGAAGAGGTTGTAGGGCAGGTTGTTCGCAGCTGCTGCGGCGCCGAGGTCCCGTTTGAGACGGGCTACCCGGGATTTATTCCAGAAACCGTTCCAGGCCTGGATGCGTTCGCGCTGGTCTTCGCGGGACTGGAAGAGGAACTTGGTCACCGGGCTATAGGAGGTGACGACGCCTTCCTTCTGCAGGGAATCCAGCACGGGGAACAGGGACTTGTTGTACTCCAGGGCCGCGTCAATGGTATTGTCGTCCCAGGCGGCAAAGTACATGTGCATGCTGCCGTCTGCGTTTTTGCGGTTATAGAGGTTCTGGCTCTCGACAAGGTCGGGGTCGTCGTAGTCCAGGTTGCGCAGGTCGTAGTCGAATTTGACTTTGCCGCTGAATGCGATGCCAACGATAATGGCGACGACAAGCGTGCCAATTACCCATTTGTTTCTGTCCCAGGGCAGGGAATTGATCCTCTCCACCAGCGGGAAGCCGTGGGTGCGCTTGAATTTGATCTGCGAGGGATTCAGGAAGTGGGGGAGGAACACCAGCACGAAGAAGGTGTTGCCCAGGAGGGCAAAGGTGGCGAAGAGGCCGAAGTCGGAGAGGAGGTCGCTGTCCGTGAACAGCAGGCCCAGGAAGGCGCCGACTGTGGTGATGCAGCCCAGTACGACGGGGGTACTCTCGTCCCGGAGCATTTTCTCCACGTCTCCTACATAGTAGAAGTGGATGAGCACATGCAGGCAGTAGCTGATGGCTACGCCCAGGATGACGGCTCCGAGTCCAAGGGCCATCAGTGACATGTATCCCTTGATCAGATACATGCAGGCCATGGAGAAGAGCGCGCCGTAGATAACGGGGACAATCTGGTGCACGATGAAGCTCAGTTTGTGGAAACTGAACATCATGATAAGAAGGATCAGAAGGAGGGAAAGGCCCACGGTCCAAACGAGGTCCCGCTTGATGGTGCCGGCGTTGGAGACGCTGCCCTGCGGGTTTCCGTGCACGAGTACGCGGAGGTCGGGATGGGATTTCTCGAAGTCCTTGCGGGCGTTGTTGATCATCTTCACCAGGCGCGTACCCTTGCCGGTATCGGTGGAAATGAAGGACGGGGCCACAAAGGCCAGCGCAACGGACTTGTCCAGGCAGAAGAAATGGCCGTCAACCATATTGAAACTGCCCAGTGCGGCTCCTTCTCCCAGGATGTCATGGAGCAGGATACTCCGGAGATTCAGCGGGTCCATGCTCACCAGCTGGGTGTCGTCTCCCGTCTCGTCTTCCATAATCAGGTGGGCGTTCTCCATCATCTGGGCCTGGATGGCTTCGGGGGTAAGCGCCTTCTCTATGAGAGCGTACCAACTGGTATCTACAAAGCTGGGAAGGTGTTCCAGGCCATATTCCATGGCATTGAGGCCGGTCTCCACATCCAGGGAAGCCAGGATGCCGGAGATGTACCGGGTGGCGGAATCCCTTTCCTCCAGCATGTGGCAGAACTCTTCCACGGCATCTCCCAGGATGGCGGGACTGACGGGGTTGAGCGTGTCGGCGGAAGTGACCTGGACAAAGATTTTCTCCTTGAGGTCAATTTCTCCGAATGCCAGTTCGGTGGATTCCTCGGTCTGGGGAAGAAGCTTCATGATGTCTTCTTCGTAACGCAGTTTGACACCGAACCAGGCAAACACTAAGGTGCTGGCTATCAACAGGGACCACATAACTGCGCGGTGCCCCTTCAGATAGTGGTATATGGGTAGGAATATCCTGTGCATTCTTCTTTACGGCTTGTTATATCCTACAAATATACATATTTTTCCCGACTCGTATAAAACGAAACACCCTGCCTTGCGGGCAGGGTGCTGTTTGCGGGTGGGCATCGGCCCTATTTTTCCATGGCTTCGAAGATGCGGTTGCGTACTTCTTCGATGGTGCCGACACCGTCGATCTCGCGGTACAGACCGGCCGCTTTGTAGTAGGCGATGAGGGGTTCGGTCTTTTCGTGATAAGTCTTGACGCGGTTGCTTACAACTTCATCCCGGGCATCATCGGCACGGCCTTCCAGCTTGGCGCGGTTGGCGATACGTTCATGCACCAGTGCGTCGGGGATCATCAGGGAGATGCAGGCGGTGACGGATTCTCCGCGGCGGGAGAGCATGTCCTTCAGGGCATCGGCCTGGGCGAGTGTGCGCGGGAAACCGTCCAGCAGGAATCCCTCCACATTCTTTACGCTGTTGAATTTGGCCTCGATCATGCCTTCCACAACTTCATCGGGGACAAGATTGCCGGCATCGATAAGGGCCTTGGCCTTGGCACCGAGCTCCGTTCCGGCGGCGATTTCGCTGCGGAGGAGTTCTCCGGTAGAAATGTGGCAGAGCTTGTAGCGCTCCACCATGGCTCCAGCCTGGGTGCCTTTACCGGCACCGGGAGGGCCAAAGAGTACGTAGTATTTCATATTACTCATCTAAAACGTAAATGTCCTTGATATTACGGCCCAGTTCGTCGTAGTCCAGGCCGAACCCGACGATGAAACGGTTGGGAATCTCCATGGCTACGTAGTCCAGTTTCACGTCTTTGTCGTACACGTCGTTCTTCAGGAGAAGGGTGCATACGCGGGCGTCCTTGACTTTGCGCTCCTTGAGCTGGCCCATCATGGCTACGATGGTGTTGCCCGTGTCCACGATGTCTTCCACTACCAGCACGCGCTTTCCTTCCAGATGGGCGGGAAGCGGGACTTCCGTCTTCACCACTCCGGTAGAGGAGGTGCCTTCGTAGGAAGAGAGTTTGCAGGCCTTGAGCACCAGCGGGAACTGGATGCGCTTGAGCAGTTCGGCCGCGTAAATGACGGCACCGTTCAGGGTGCAGATCATGACCACGGGATCTTCGTCGGTGGCCCCGGCGTAGTCCTTGTTCAGACGCTCGGCAACAGCGTCGATTGCCTTCTCAATGTCCTCGTTGGGGATGAACATTTTGAAGGTTTTGTCGTGCAGACGAATCTTATTTTCCATGAAGATTTCAGTTAAATTGCGCAAATTTAATAAAAAACAGTTAAAAAATCGGCTAAAACCAGACAAGTTATCAACAGGTACTTGTATAATTCCGGGGCTGCCGGTAACTTGAGGCATGAGAAAAAATTTTCTATGCCTTTTGGCTTGCCTCGCATGCCTTTCCCTCGCCGCCCAAGAGGAGTCTGTCCTCCGCGCCGCACAGTATCTTTCCGGTGCGTTGTCCGTAGAAGAGATTCCGGCCGACTGGATAGAGCGCGTAGAGACGGCCCGCCGTGTTCGCGTAAATGCGCCTGACCTTCGTGCCGGGGTTTTCCTCAGCGACTACCAGGTTGCCTGCATCCAGGATTACCGCGCCCGTTCGGGCGATATCCTCTCCCTGGGGGAACTTGCGCTTGTCGATGGGTTTTCACCGGAAGTCGTCGCTGCCATCGGCCCGTTCCTTTCACTGGAATCCTCGCGGCTACCCGGGGCGGCGGATACCGTCCGCGTACGTGCGACGGCACTTGCCCGGACCACCCTTTCCAGCGTTGGGTTCAAGGGGAAGGTCACGGGAGATGCATGGCGTGCCGGCGGCGCAATTCGTGGAGACAACGGCTCTTTCTATGGAGAGGTTTCCACGCGCTTCGGGCGCGTTCTGGCCGGAATGTTCCAGACCCGGTGGGGCCAGGGGCTCGCTGCCTGGAGCGGATTCTCCATGGAAAGCCTTTCAACCGTGGATGCATTCGTGCGGCGCGCTACGGGACTGTCTCCGGTGTGGTCGTATGCTCCGTCGGGGGTACAACGAGGGGTGGCGTATGAGTATGCATCGGCCCGGATACGCGTGGCTGCGTTCGGCGGTCCGGATGGCTGGGGCGGGCACGTTGACTATCTCTGGCGGAATGGTCAGGTGGGCTTTACCTACGTCTCCGGAAAGGGCTCGGTGGACTTCCGCTACAATACGCGCGGAGTGGACTTGGTAGGGGAGGTGGCGACAGGGGGGAAGGCTGTGGCGGTGAAATCGGCCATACGGGGAAGGGGCTGGGCTTTGCAGGGGCGTATCGTCCCGCGCAACTTTTCGGGTAAGAAGTACGGCGAGTACGGTGCGTCGCTTGGCCTTGACCGGAAAAGGGAGCGCTGGAAGGCATCCCTTACGGCCGATGCCGCCCTTCTTCCCATCCCGTCGAAAGACCCGCGACGCTTCCAGCTCCGGGTATGGGCCGTATGGCAGTGGCTCATCTCGCCCGTGTGGACCCTGGACGCCCGTTTCACCGAGCGCTATCGGAACTACGAACCGCCGCGCACAGACTTCCGGGCCGATGTCAAGGCCGCCTCGGGTCCCTGGCTGGGCGTGCTCCGGATGGAATCGGTGCGCTGCGGTGAATGGGGATTCCTGGGATATCTCGAAGGCGGATATAAAGGAGCGTCGGCGGCAGCCTATCTGCGCATGACCGGATTCTCAATTCCTGTCTGGGCCGCCCGCATCTACTGCTACGAACGTGACGCTGCCGGTACCTTTTCTGTTCCGGCCTACAATGGCCGGGGCATCGCCGCGTCGCTTGTAAGCTCCTGCAAAGCACGCCTTTTCCACCGTTACACCTTACGTATGACCCTCCGGGCCGGCTGTCAGTGGCGCATTAACCACGCTCCCGCCCCCACACTGAATTTCCAACTCCAAATTGATTGTTGATATGCCTGTCTATCTTGTAACTACCGCACACCTCGAGGATACCCTCACCTTTAACGCTTACCGACCTTCAGGCGCTGGCCGATGTTGATGCGGTCGCTGCGGAGGTTGTTCCAGGACTTGAGCTGCTTGACGGTGCAGTGATACTTGCGGGCAATCTTGCCCAGGGAGTCACCGGACTTGACTTTGTAGTAAACCCACTGGCCGGTGGCGCCGCGGGAGGTGGGGACGGGACGGCCGTTAACGGTTTCGCGGCCATCCTGCACCTTGGCGGCGAACAGGACGTCGGTCTTATAGCGGTAGATGGAATCCTGCATGTCCAGGAAGGCCGATGTATAGTTGAACGGCAGCCGCAGTACCTCGTCCGAACCGGCACCCGGGACAATGTCCGAGTAGTATTGGGGATTGAGGTCCCTTACGTCGTCCAGGGGAATGCCGAGGACTTCGCTGATCTGGCGGAAATGCAGGTTCTTGTGGATATGGAACGTGTCAACGTAAACGGGCATGGAGATGGGATCCGGTCGAAGGCCGTACTCGCTGGCATAGCGGAAGGCATACATGGCACCCACCATGGCCGGAACGTAACCGCGGGTTTCACGGGGAAGGTATTCATAGACGGACCAGAAATCCGTGCGCCCGCCGGCCCGCTTGATGGCTTTGTTCACATTGCCGCTGCCGCAGTTGTAGGCCGATATGGCCAGCGCCCAGTCCCCGAAGATACGGTAGGCGTCACGGAAATAGCGGGCAGCGGCGTCCACGGAAGCGATGGGATCCATGCGCTCGTCCGTATAGGAGTCCACCTTGAGACCATAGTTGATGGCCGTGCGGTACATGAACTGCCACATACCCTTGGCGCCCACACGGGATTCCGCCCGGGGATTGAGGGCGCTTTCGATGATGGCGACGTACTTCAGCTCCAGGGGAAGTCCATACTGGCGGAACGTTTCTTCGAAAAGAGGCATATAGTACTGGGACAGTCCCAGCATCTCACCCATCTTGGTGGGCATCTTCTCCGAGTAGAGGATCATGAAGTTCTTCACCGTCTCGTTGTAGGGGAGAGAGATGAAGGAATTCATGGCCATCAGACGCTTCATGAGCACGGAATCCGGCACGTCCGTAGTAAAGCGCACGGAATCCATGTTATACTGTTCGCGTCCGGGGATACGGCTCTGCCGATGCATGTACCACTGCCCCAGCAGGGTGTCGGTACTTACCGTTGTGTAATCTTCCAGTCCCGCGGAAACCTTGTTCTCGTTTTCCCCGGAGAGTTCTTCCTCGATGACCTCCCGTTCTGCTTCCTCGGAACGGTACGTGGCGATTTCCGCCTCCAGGGCTTCCAGTCTCTGGCGCAGGTTCTCGTTCTCCTGCTGGAGCTGCTTACGGGTTTTCCAGCGGTCAGGGGCGGCAAAAGCAGCGGCCGACGCGAGGAGAATGCACGCGGCGCTTATAAAGAATCTTCTCATGAATATTAAAATCTAAGGCCGACGGACATGCCCAATGCAGGAGTGGAGAACGCATACTGGTTGCCAGGTATGAGCGCAGGGCTCATCCTGAGGCTGATATTGTCGTCCACCTCGAAATCCTGCATATATGCAAAAACGTTGGCGTCAATGATTTGAAGTACATATGAAATGGCCACGCCCAGGATCATATAGTCCCGGATGCGGCGGTAGGCATCCCTGTAGTATTTGGCAGCCTCTGCCCCCTGGGGAGGGCGCTCGACGGAAGGGTCTTCGGACGTAGCCAGGTCGTAGATCCATTTCCAGCGCTGATACTGCACGTTGTTTTCGTGGGCAAAATTGACGGCGGCGCCCAGCAGTCCCACATAGAGGGGAACCTTCCAGGCTTCTCCGTTATAAATCTGGCCCAGACCGGGCAGAAGGATGGAATAGAACGTGGCCTTGGAAGGATCCGGACTTCTGGTACCCTCATACTGGACCACACCGTCCATCAGGGAAGCCCACCAGACAATTCCGGCCCCGGCGATGGAAAGGTCCCGGTAAGTCTTGTACCGGGTGTCTCCGTTTTGCTGGTACAGCTGGTTGAAGTGGATGCCGCCGTACACGCCGGCGCCGATTCCGCCGTACACCAGCGGCAGTTTCCAGTACTGCTTATGGTAAATCTGATTGCCTCCCAGGAACACCGCGGAACCCAGCGTAAGGTTCTTCAGGGAAGCAGTGCGCTTGTGCGAGAGCCCGCCGAAGAACTCCTTGAAGGAGAAGAGGGCCGATGTATCCGTGCGCACCTTTTCCGTGGTGTCCGCGTAGGTTTGGGTAAAGGCGTCCCGCTTGAATTGGTCGTCCCGGTATTGGGCGGAAAGGGAAGCGGAAACAAACAGGCCGATAAAGGCCGATATGACGGCGCCTGTCCTCATCTTTGGTCCAATGCCTGGAGGAACTGCTCCATCTGGGCGTCCGAGTCGAACTTGATGGTGAGGGAACCCTTCCCGTCGCGGCTGCGGCGGAGAGAGATGTTCTCCCCGAAATAGCGTCCCACATTCTCCAGCAGGCGGTAATACATGTCCGGAAGTTCCTGGGGCTCTTCGGCTTTAGTGGACTTTTCACCTTTCTCGAGGGCCTTCACCTTTTCTTCCAGCTGGCGTACGGAAAGACCGTTCTTAACAATAAGGTCGCAGAGCATTTCCTGAACGGCAGGGTCTTCCACGGCAAGCAGGACCTTGGCGTGTCCTACGCTCACAAGCCCCACCTTAAGGTCGTGCTGGACTTTGGCGGGAAGCTTCAGAAGACGCAGCTGATTGGCTACGGAAGCGCGCTTCTTGCCAACACGGTCTGCCATCTGCTCCTGTGTGAGACGGCACTCTTCCATGAGGCGCTGGTAGCTCATGGCCACTTCGATGGGGTCCAGGTTTTCGCGCTGGATGTTCTCCACGATGGCCATCTCGAGCATACCCTGCTCTGAGGCGTCACGAATATAGGCCGGAACCATGTCCATTCCGGCAAGAAGGGAAGCGCGATAACGGCGCTCACCGCTGATAATCTGGTATTTGTCTCCTTTCCGGCGCACGGTGATGGGCTGGATGAGTCCCAGCGTGCGGATGGAGGAAGCCAGCTCCTGAAGGGCTTCGTTGTCGAAGGACATACGGGGCTGGTAGGGGTTGGGCTCGATCAGATCTACAGGAATACGGAGAACGTCGGAAGTGTCTTTGGGCGTCTCTGCCTTGGTGACTACTTCCTTGTTGATATAACCGACGGGCTTGCGGAGTTCGGTGAGGTCTTCACCGCCCAGGAGGGCGCCCAGGCCCTTTCCCAGGCCACGTGCTTGCTGCTTAGCCATTGGCGTTTTCGTTTTTGTCCAGGACTTCCTTGGCCAGGTTGAGATAGTTGGAAGTGCCGTTGTTCATGACATCGTACAGAATGATGGGCTTGCCGTAGGAAGGCGCTTCCGACAGGCGGATGCTGCGGGCGATGACCGTCTGGAACACCATGTCTGTGAAGTGGTCCCGCAGCTGGGCGACCACCTGGTTGTGCACCTTGGTGCGGCCGTCGTACATGGTGACTACGAAGCCCTCGATGGTGAGGGACGGGTTGATGCCGTTCTGTACCAGACGGATGGTCTGGATGAGTTTGGCAAGACCTTCCAGGGCAAAGAATTCCGGCTGGACGGGAATCATGACCGAATCTGCTGCCGTGAGGCAGTTCACCGTAATGAGGCCGAGGGAAGGGGAGCAGTCGATGATGATATAGTCGTAGTTGTCCTTGATGGGAGCGAGGGCGTTCTTGAGGATGGACTCGCGCTCCTTGACGTCCAGCAGTTCGATTTCTGCACCCACGAGATTGATGTGGGAGGGAATCATGTGCAGTTTGGGCAGTTCCGTCTGGATGAGGGCGTCGGACGCGTTGAGCTTGCCGATGAGAATCTCATAGAGGGTACGGTGATCGCTGTTCTCCGGGTCGAAATTAAGGCCGGAAGTGGTGTTGGCCTGAGGGTCTGCGTCGATGATGAGGACGTTCTTCTCAAGAACGGCCAGGGAGGCAGCCAGGTTGATGGCGGTGGTGGTTTTTCCCACGCCGCCTTTCTGATTGGCTATAGCGATGATTTTGCCCATAGATACACTGTATTTAACTTACAAATATAACAAAATTCCGCTGATTCATGCAAAAAAAGTTCCACGCAGTTCTACGATGCGCAAACGGGCCGCTGCGGGGTTGGTATTTCGGGGGATTATTCGTAATTTCGCCTGATTATTATGGCCAATGAACGCTATATACAGGTGATTCTGCCGCTCAAACTGGAGTGGGAACCGTTTTACCGCCTTCCGGACGGAATGGAGGTGGAAGTGGGCTCCCGCGTACGCGTCATTTTCGCCAACGCGTTTTATACGGCCTGCGTGAGCCGGGTGGATGTAACGCCGCAGATGGACCCTTCGCGCATAATGCCCGTAGAGGCCGTGGAAGAGGCCCTGGCTCCCATATCGGCCCGTGAAATCGACTTCTGGCGGGCTCTCGCGGCCTATTACCTGTGCAGCCTGGGAGAGGTGTATAAAGTGGCCTGTCCTTCCATCTACAACCGAAAGTCACGGCTCAAATTGCCGGATACGGGCCTTCCGGAAGCGCCGGAACTGAAGCCGGAAGAAGAGGCAGCCGTAAGTGCCCTCCGCACCCAGACCAAGACTGTTCTCCTGAACGGAACGCTTACCCGGAACATCCTGTTGCAACGGGCCCGGGAAACGCTGGAAGAGGGGAAGAGCGTGCTTCTGCTGGTCCCCGAAACGGGCCATGAGGAAGAAATCCCCGGCGCCATGCTGTACAACAGCCAGATGACGGCGGGTAAAAAGAAGGCCGTGGCCGAGAAACTCCGTACGGGACAGCCCTGTATGGTGGTAGGTACGCGCAGCGCGTTGTTTCTGCCGTTCCAGAACCTGGGGCTTGTCATCGTGGACCGGGAACACGACCCGGCCTACAAGCAGGACGCCCCGGCGCCGCGTTACAACGCGCGGGAAAGCGCCATCATGCTGGCCGGCATCCACGGGGCACAGGTGATCCTCTCCAGTCCCACCCCTTCGCTGGAATCCCTGTACAATGCCCGCTGTGGCCGTTTTGCATCCGTGGAAAGCGGTAACAGCCCCTCCGCCATCCCCATCGAAATCATCGACATCGGCGCGGAGTACCGCAAGAGAGGGATGGCCGGCGCGTTCTCCCTGAAGCTCCTCTCCCTTATGAAAACGACGCTGGAAGAGGGACGGCAGGTGCTGCTGCTGGCCCCGAAGCGCATCTATGAGCAGGGACGCCGGGTGGAAGACAATGTCCTGGAGTATTTCCCTACGGCGCGCGTGGCCAACCTGGACCTGGGCCCCGCCGACGACGAATACGACATTTACATAGCCAGCACCGCCGCCACGCGCGGATTCTCCTGCCGAAACCTGGGCATGGTGGCGCTCGTCAGCTGGGACGGCATGCTCTCCCGCCAGGATTTCCGGGCCGATGAACGCGCCTTCCAGCTCCTGGAGCAGTTTCGCGCGATGTGTCCCCATCTGGTCATCCAGACCCGCGAACCCTCCCATCCCGTATTCCGGCTCGTCGCCAGCGGGCAGAGCCCCGTGGAACACATGCTTGAGGAGCGCAGGGTCGCCGCGTATCCGCCCTACACCCGCATGGTGAAAGTGCAGGTGAAAGACGTGCTGGAAAACAGGCTGTTGAAAATGACGCGGGAACTCTCCGCCGCCCTTGGCGAAGCCGGTATCCGTGCCGAAGGCCCTTTCGCCCCCGGCCATGACCTTCCCCTCCGTGAAATCCACATTCTCCTTCCCAGGGACAAGACCCTCGTGGAAAAGAAAGCGGCCCTCGGAAAAACCGTGGCCGCTTTTGAGCAGAGCCGGAAATACACCGGCCATATCGTCATAGACGTAGATCCCGTCTAGTTTTATTCTTCGTACAGCAGATAGGGCTTCCTGGCAACAAGGAAGGCTTCCACATCCGGCTGCCAGCGAGCCTTGATTTCATCGGCAGTGGCACCTTCCTCAATCATTTCGCGTACGTAGCGCTGGCCCAGCAGCAGGTCAAAGAAACGGCGGAAGAAGCCCATCTCCATGCCCTGTTCCTTGAGGCAGGTGTAAGCGTCGATGACATAGGAGAGATCCATTCCGCGCTTGAAGATTTCCTCCTTGGGCATCTGGCTCAGGTCCACGCCGAAGCATTCCTGACCCAGTAGCGGGGGATGGGTGGATCCCTTGACGCTCTCCGGAGTGAAGGAATAGCTGTACTTCACGTTAAGGGCCGGATGGCCGTACTGCTGGAAGGGTTTGTCCGTTCCGCGGCCCAGGCTCACCACCGTTCCTTCGAAGGGGCAGAGCGCCGGATAGAGGTAGATGGCCTGCATGTTGGGCAGGTTCGGGCTGGGACGTACGGGAAGCTCGTAGAGCGTATGGTGCGTGTAATTCTTGCAGGGGACCACGGTGAGTTTGCAGTCGTTGCCCTCGTTGAGCCACTTTTCTCCCTGGGCCATCAGGGCCAGTTCACCGAGGGTGAGACCGTGCACGGCCGGAATGGGAAGATGACCCACGCCGCTCTTCAGGGACATGTCCAGCGTGGGGCCGTCCACATAGTGGCCGTTCGGGTTGGGACGGTCCAGCAGGAGTACGTGCTTGCCCTTGGCGCCGCAGGCGTCCATCAGGTGGCACATGGTGATATAGTATGTGTAGAAACGCAGGCCCACGTCCTGGATGTCAACGATGAGGACGTCGAACATGTCCATGGACTCGTCGGTGGGACGCATGCCGCCGGCACCGCCGTAAAGGGACAGGATGGGAACGCCGGTGAGGGGTTCTACGCTGTCTCCCACGTGTGAGCCGTCGTCGGCCAGGTCACGGAAACCGTGCTCCGGGGAGAAGATGGCCGTCACATTCACGCCCTTGGCAAGCAGGGCATCCAGGATGTGCTCCTCGCCGCCGCCAACAAGACCGGTCTGGTTGGAGAAGATGGCAACCCGCTGGCCTTCCAGAAGGGGCATATAGACATCGAACTGTTCGTCTCCCAGAACGACGGGAGCTTCTTCCTGCGCAGCGCAGGAAAGGGCTGCCAGGCCGCACAGGGCCATGGCTATGGTACGGATCATTTTCATCTTACTGGCGGAATTGGGCTTTGAGGGTAAGGATGCGGCGTACGCTCTCGTCGATTCGCTCTTCGGTAATGGTGCCGGCTTCTACGGCGGCCATCACGGCGTCAAAGGCTTCGATGAAATCCTTGGGACCAAGGATAATGTCGGCTCCGGCCAGGATGCTCAGGATGGCGGCCTCGCCGCTGGTGTACTGGCGGGTGATGGCGCCCATGGCCATACCGTCGGTGATGATGACACCGTCGAAGCCCAGTTCGCCGCGCAGTTTCTCCTGCAGAATCACCGGGTTCACGGTGGAAGGAATCTCGTTTCCGGTGACATTGGGCGTGCCTATATGGGCCGTCATGACCATGGGAACACCGTTGTCGATAGCGGCCTTGAAGGTAATCATCTCGCAGGAAAGCATCTCCTCCCAGGTCTTGGAGGTGGAAGCGTAGCCGAAGTGGCTGTCCGTCTGGGTGTCTCCGTGTCCGGGGAAGTGCTTCACGCAGGCGGCGATGCCGGCGTCTTCAAGCCCCTTGACGCACTGGACCACCATCTTGGCGGCCTCCTGAGGGTCGTCGGAGAAGGAACGGCTGCCGATGACGGGGTTCTTGGGATTGGTATTGACATCGGCCACGGGAGCGAGGTCCACGTCAAAGCCGTATTTCTTAAGATACGTGCCGATGGTTTTACCTACTTTGTAGGCATTCTTGGGATCTCCGGTCTTGCCGATTTCGCCCATCGCGGGGAACTGCTCCACCGGGAAGGAACCGTTGTTGCCGATACGGGCCACGCGGCCGCCTTCCTCGTCAATGTAGAAGAGGGGATCACCGTTGAAGGTCTTGAGCTTTTCCATGAAAGCGGAAAGCTGTGCCTCGTCCTTGATGTTGTGTGCGAAAAGGATGATGCCTCCGCAGGGATACTCTGCGTTGACCTTTACCATCTGCTCGTTGACTTTCTGCAGCTGGTAAGTGGCGATTTTGGCGTAATTGTCCCACTCCAGGGCTACGTCAAAGGCCTCCGGGCGCACGCAAAAGAGCTGGCCCACCTTTTCACGGAGCGTTAACTGTTTTAACTGGGATTCAATGACATCCGGGTCCACCGCCGGCTTTCCTGCGTTTCCGCAGCACGACGTCAGGGCAACTACCAGCGCCCCAACGGACAAGAAAAATGTGGTTAAGCGTTTCATGTTAGTTATTTGGATTCGCGTGCAAAAATAGTGTTTTCGATTGAATTTTTTTATAATTTTACCGAAAGAAACTCAAAAAAGTTATGAACATCCAGAATCCTTCACTGCCCATCCGCTGCATCGGACTCATGTCCGGAACATCCGTTGACGGGCTCGACGTCTGCTGCGCAACCTTTGACTGTAAGGACGGTAAGTGGTCCTTCCGGATTGACTGCGCCCGCGGGTATGACTATCCGGCCCCGCTGAAAAAAGCCCTGGGGCAGGACGTACAGAAAATGTCGGCCCTGGAGTTCGTCACTTTCCACAGCGCCTACGGACAGTGGCTGGGTGAACGGGTGAACGAGTTCATCGAGGAGTTCGGCGTAAAGCCGGACATCATCGCCTCGCACGGCAGCACGGTTTTCCACGAGCCGCAGAAGAAAGTCATGTACCAGATAGGGGACGGGGCGGCCATCGCCGCGGTCACCAAGATCCCCACGGTGTCGGATTTCCGCCGGCTGGACATCATGCTGGGCGGCCAGGGCGCGCCCCTGGTCCCGGTAGGGGACAACCTGCTCTTCGGCCAGTACGACTACTGCCTTAACATCGGCGGGTTCTCCAACATCTCCTTCCGGCAGGGGGACAAGCGCATTGCGTTTGACATCTCCCCGGTGAATTACGTGATCAACCGCTTCACGAGGGCTATCGGCCTGGAAATGGACCGCGACGGGGTCATCGCCTCGAAGGGACAGGTGAATCGGCTCCTTTTAGACAAACTGGACGCGCTGGATTATTACAGCCGTCCCTGGCCCAAGTCCCTGGGCCGCGAATGGGTGGAATTGAACGTGTTCCCGCTCCTGGATGCCGCCGGCCTCTCGCTGGAGGATACACTCCGCACCTATTACGAGCACTGCGCCCGCCAGCTGGCAAAGGTTACGGTCCCGGGAAAGAGCCTTCTGGTGACGGGCGGCGGCGCCTACAACAAATTCCTCATAGAGAGGATGCGCGCGCTCAGCGGATGCGATATCGTCATCCCGGAGCCGGCCATCATCGAATACAAGGAAGCGCTCATTTTCGCCTTCCTGGGCGTGCTCTACATGATGGGGCAGCCTTCCTGCCTGAAGTCCGTCACCGGCGCAGAAAGGGACAATATCGGAGGAATGCTCTTTAAGATATAAGGCCCAGATGCTCCGCGAGGATGCGCAGGCCGATAAAAAGGAGAATGAGTCCGCCCAGAAGTTCGGGGTGGACTTTTTCGTTCACCTTCTCCCCGAAGCGGACGCCCAGGAGATAGCCCGTGACGCTGAGGGCGAAAGAGACCAGGCCGATGATAACAAGAGGTAACGAGAGGCTCTGCAGCGAGTCATATCCGGTGCAGGCGTAGGTGATGCCTACGGCGAGGGCGTCGATGCTGGTAGCCACAGCCAGAAGGATGCCCGTAAACCATTCTTGCGGATTCAGGGAGGATTCGTTTTCTTCTTTGAAGGAATCCCATATCATCTTGCCGCCGATGAAGGCCAGCATGGCGAAGGCAATCCAATGGTCATAGGCCTGTATCTGTGCGCTGAAGCGCGTTGTGAGCGCCCAGCCCAGCAGGGGCATCAGGGCCTGGAACAGCCCGAACAGGAAGGCCAGTCGCAACATGATGCCGGTGGCGCGGCGCCGCAGGATGACGGCACACACCACCGAGACCGCGAAGCAGTCCATGGCCAGGGCCACCGCTATGAAAAGATTTTCAAGCACGCCAGATAACTGAGAAGGACGATATTCATCATGAGCGAATACAGGATGGCGGGGATGGCCATCTCTTCGCTGGCAAATACGAGGGGACTGGAGGCGATGGCAATGGCCTGGGCGGCGTTCTGCATACCTACTTCAATAATAACGGTACGGCGCTGCTGGGGGCTGTTTTTCACCAGATGGGAAAGGAGGTTGGAAGCACCGATGGCAAGCAGAATGAGGAGCGTCACGCAAACGCCCAGCGTGCCGATGTTCTCCAGGATGGTATGGCTGTGCTGGATATAAAAGACGGTGATAAGGACCAGCAGCAGGGGGAAAGCCAGCTTGGAAAGCACTTTGTCCGTCTTTTCGGCGCCCTTGGGGAAAGCATAGTGCATGCCCACGCCCAGCAGCACGGGAACCAGCATGAGCACCAGGTTCTGCTTGATGAGGTTTCCCACAGGAAGGGTGATGCCCACGGATTCACCGACAAGCTGGGTGGCCCAGCTCATGATGAAGGGAATAGTCACCAGCGTTATGATGGAGCTGAGGGCGGTAAGGCTCACGGAAAGGGCTACGTCGCCGCCGGCCAGCTTGGAGAATACGTTGGAGGAACTGCCGCCGGGACAGCAGGCGATGAGGACCAGGCCGATGAAGAACACCGGAGGGAGGTGGAACAAGTATCCCAGCCCCAGTGCGATGGCGGGAAGGATGACCAACTGCCCGAAAAGGGCCACGGCGATGGGCCAGGGGTGACGGAACACTTTGCCAAAATCTTCCAGGCGAAGCGTAAGGCCCAGGTCGAACATCAGGAGGGTAAGAATCGGTAAAACTATCCAGATTGTATTCATAGCGGGCGCAAATTTACACATTATTTCACTATATTTGTTAACCCATAATTAAAAATACAATGAAAAAAGCCCTGACCTTTTTACTTACCCTTGCGCTTCTGGCCACATGCCAGACTCCTTCCCGCAAAGCCTCCTACATTGTCCAGGTATCCCTGGGAACCTGGGACCAGCCCGCATATACGGCGGAAAGCATCGTTTCCCGGATAGACTCGGTAGCTTCCCTCATCCCAGTGGAAAAAGTCATCATCGGCTGGAGCACGGACAAGGATATTTACAGAAAGGTAGGGGAGTATCTTCACGCAAAAGACATCAAGATGCTCCTGTGGCTTCCCGTTTTCGCCGAGACGGAAGGCGTATGCGAAAGCCAGCCGGCCCTGGATCTGTGGGGCCGATCCAGCGGCAACTTCGATCTCACGGCCGGCGAGGGCTTCAGTTTCAACTGCCCCTCCGTCAAGTCCAATCGGGACCAGGTCCTTGCCATATACGACAATCTGTTCTCCGACTGCGGTTTCGACGGCGTTTTCATGGACCGTGTGCGCGGCCAGTCCTTCGTGGGCGGGGCCGCCGGCGTGCTCAGCTGCGGATGCCCCGTATGCACGGCCCGTTTCCTGGAAGAGGGGATAGACCTGGAACAGGTGAAAAACGAGGTGGATGTGGTGGGGGACGCTTTCTTCTCCGTCGAGGGCTACAGCCCGGAAACCGGTTTCCGCTTCAGCAACAAGACGGCATCGGCCTTCTTCAAAGCCAAAGGTCATATCGTGAGCGGTGCGGTGGCGTCCCTGTGCGACAGCCTGCATGCACGCGGCCTGGAGGTGGGGCTTGACCTCTACGCACCCTTTATGGCGCCGTTCGTGGGACAGGATTACGAAATCCTTACCGCCCATGCAGACTTCATCAAGCCCATGCTGTACCGGAAGACCAACGCGCCGGCGGGGATGGGCTTCGAATACGGCCTTCTCAAAAATGCGGTGCCGAACGCCCAGGGCTATCCCGTCTTCGAAATGGACGTGGATTTCCTGGAATCGCAGCTCAAGGCGATGGAGCCTTATTCCTGCGGGAAATATCCGGGGATCGAGATCAATTATCGGCCCGACATAGCCCTCACCTCGCCGGAATATGTGCGCGAGAGCCTGGATGCGATCATGGCGCACGGCTTCGAAGGCGCGGTGCTTTCCTGGAACATCATGGAAGCGCCGGAGCCGCACATCGCCTGCCTCAGCGACTAAAGAACAGGGCAACGCCGGTAATGCTCACGGCCAGGCCCAGGATTTCCTTGAAACGGATCTTTTTCTTATTAATAAGCACCTCCGGGAACAGGATGAAAACGGGGGTGAGGGCCATCAGCGTGGATGCAATCCCGGCGGGAGCATAGCGGACGGCCATCAGGGAGAGGGAAACGCCCACTGCCGGGCCGAATAGCGTGATGATGGACGCATATTTCATGGCCACGGGGTCCTTCACGGCGGCGCCCAGCTTGCCGAAGTCCTTCTGCAGGGCCAGGATGGTGCCGAAGCCGATGGCGCCGATGATAGCACGGAGCATCGTCGAAGCGAAGGGAAGCATGGATTCCATCACGGCGGGAGCGTCGGAGGGGATGGATGCGGAATAATACTCCATGCCCACCTTGCTAAGCACAAGGCCCACGCCCTGTCCCACACCGGCGCCGATGCCCAGCAGAATGCCTTTGAGGGGAAGGTCCAGCTTGAAGTGACCTTCCTCGCGGCTGAGGATGGAAATGCCGATACCGCAGAGCGTGATGGCCATTGCCAGGATGGAGGTCCAGCTGAGCGTTTCTCCCAGGAGGAGCCAGCCGGCGACGGCGGCCATCGGCGGGGCCAGCGTCATCATCAGCTGCCCGTAACGGGGGCCGATATAGATATAGGAGTTGAACAGACAATAATCCCCGAAGACATAACCGACGACGGCGGAAAGTCCCAGCCATAGCCAGGTCTGTCCGTCGGCATAGACGGGGTAGGGACGGCCTACCGTAAACCAGAGCAGCAGTCCCAGGAAAAGGATGGCCAGCACAAGCCGCAGCACATTGGTAACCATGGCACCCATCCGGCGGCTGGCTTTGTCTGCAAACCAGGCTGTAATGGTCCAGGAGAGGGCGACGCCCAGTGAAATGATTTCTCCGAGATGATTCATATTTTCGCGGCGGCAAATATACGATATTTCTCAAAAAAGTATTCCGGCCTCTTGTAAATTCCCCCGAAACTGCCTAATTTTGTATCCCGGTTAGCTCCTAATCGGGTTTTTTTATGTCTTTAAGTTTACTGGATGCGAGCCTTCATTTCGTCGGCTTGCAGGATGACACAAGCGTATATGAACTGCGTCAGGCGCAGTTCTCCAATAAGTATTTCATTCTTAGCAGCACGGGAACCCGCCGCCTCATGGCATTTCCCGAAGTCGTCGGCTTTGATTCCTATCTGTCGATGCTTCCCGCTACCGTCGCCGCCCTTCGCCATTTGACTCATCAAGGCAAGGGCGGCGATGTCGATATTCTCACCATCCTCCGCGGAGGCCTGAATTATCCCATCGAGGAAGCATGCTACAGAAGCGGAATCAGGGTACGGGACATCCACTTCGTCTCCTGCGAACGCATCATTGAGGACCACATCATTACCGGTCTGGAAATCAAGTACGAGAAACTGCGTGTCAAGAAGGACAACATCCTTGTCATCGGCGACATCATCGCAACAGGAGATACGCTCCGCCTGTGCCTGGACCAGGTAATCGACCGTTTCCGCCGCCGCGGGGGAAGTATCCGCAAGATCATTTTCTTTACCATCGGCGGCACCCGCGCCATCGACCTGATGGAAAGCATGACGGAGGAAATCCGCAGGATCTGGCCGGAGTTTGAAGGATTCGACTGCTTCTTTTACGAAGGTATTTTCACGGTTTACAAGGATCAGGGCGCTACGGGCATCAATGTTCCGGATATCGACTTCGGCTGGAAAGACGGAGTGATCTCTCCGGAATTCCGTCGCTTTGTCCTGGACCATCCCTATTCCATCCTGGAGAAATGCATCATCTACGACGGCGGAGCCCGCCGCTACGAGATTCCCGTGCATTTCCACGAGGCGCTGGAATACTGGGAAGGCATCTGGGCCCGCGCAGACCAGATTGACCCCCAGTTGATGGTAGGGGAGAAGCTGGGCTACTACAATCCCGTCACCTACAACAAATGGCTCACGCTGAACCATTACCGTGAACTCATGGACGAGCGTCTCAAGCCCCTCTGGGCCGACGAAGCCGAGCTGCTTGCCCATGCATCGGCCCTGTCGCTGGAGACCATCGCCAACCAACGGATCAACGCAATCAATTCAATCCTCCAAAATTATGAGTCACAAAACTAAGGACATCGACTTCACCACCTCTGCGGTGGACAAAAAAGGTCGCAAGAGCAACCTGAGCATGTTTATGGTCATGCTGGGCTTTACCTTCTTCTCTGCCAGCATGTGGGTGGGCCAGGAACTGGCCGCCGGCCTGAATCTGGGCGGTTTCATCTGGGCACTGGTCCTGGGTGGTATCATTCTGGCCGCCTATACGGGCGCCCTGGGCTGGATTGGCGCGGAAAGCGGTCTGTCGCTGGATATGCTCTCCCGCCGCAGCTTCGGCACCAAGGGCAGCTGGCTGCCCAGCGCCATGATCAGTTTCACGCAGACTGGCTGGTTCGGCGTTGGCCTCGCCATGTTCGCCATTCCCGTAGCCAAGGAAATCCTGGGTCTCGAAGTAACGCCGGATTCCATGCCCTGGCAGGGTTATGTGCTGGTGGCCGTCGCCGGTATCCTGATGACTTGCAGCGCCTATTACGGCATCAAGAGCCTTACCATCATCAGCTACATCGCCGTTCCGGCTGTGGCTATCCTGGGCACCGCGGCCATGATAATGGCTGTCCGCAACGGTGACGCCGGCCTGGTGGAGCAGTTCGCCAAGGGCACGAAGGACCTCGGCATCATCGCCGGTGCGGGCCTCGTCGTGGGTAGCTTCGTCTCCGGCGGTACGGCTACGCCCAACTTCACGCGCTTCGCCAAGAATGCAAAGGTGGGCCTCTGGACTACGGTCGTAGCCTTCTTCATCGGCAACAGCCTTATGTTCCTGTTCGGTGCCGTATCCAGCATCTATGCCGGTGGTAACGACATCTTCGAGGTCATGCTCAACCTGAACCTCTTCTACATGGCTATCCTGGTGCTGGGCCTTAACATCTGGACCACCAACGACAACGCCCTGTACACCGCCGGCCTGGGCCTTTCCAATATCTTCGGCCTGTCCAAGAAGACCATGGTGATCATCTCCGGCATCATCGGCACCGTGGCCGCCGTTTGGCTGTATTGGAACTTCTGCGGCTGGCTTAACGTACTCAACTGCACCCTGCCGCCCGTGGGTATCATCCTCATCCTTCACTATTTCTGCAACCGCGGAAAGGATGTCGCAGAAAAGGCGGTGGACTGGTCCGCCATCATCGGCGTTGTGGCCGGCGCCGTCGTCGCCAACCTTGTCCACTGGGGCTTCGCTTCCATCAACGGCATGGTCGTCGCCGCCCTCTGCTGGGGAATCGGCCAGGCCTTTAACAAAAAGTAGCGTGATCTGTAAGCAAGTTGAGCCCTGAATGCCTTGATTTTGGTGTTCAGGGCTTCTGCTTGTGCGTTGGTTGAGCGGTATAAGGTTCTCAAATGCGTCATGCCCGGCCCCGACCGGGCATCTCCCGTCCTACCTCCCTGCTGTATGTACAGAAAATCGGCCTCACACTGCATTCCAACTGTACATACAGATGCCGTTTCGCCCTTCCAGGCCACTTTCTCGAACTGTATGTACAGAAAATCGGCCTCACACTGCATTCCAACTGTACATACAGATTGGATGTGGGGTGTTGAATATGGGACAGATGGCGGTGGGAGGGCAGGATGGTTGTTTCAATTGTGGCCAGGACCAAAATCGCCAAATTTGGTCCTGGCCAGTTCAATTTTGTTCTGGCGAAGACAGAAATCGCGGTTTTTGGTCCTGGCCAGCATCACCCAGCACGTGGCGGGGAAAGATTTCGCCGTATTTTTGCCCGAGCACGTGCTCCAGCATCTACCGGGACAAGAAAATGCTATTATTTTGACCGGCCACGTGCTTAGACTCCGGCTCGAGCACGGATTGGGCCTGTTTGGTGCTCGAGTTTTGGTGCACGAGTACTGGATTTATCCCGGTGAGCCTAATTTTGGATGAAAATGGTGACGGATTTCAGCTGCTGCCAGCCGGAGGCGTCGGTGACACGGATCATGAAGTGATATTCACCCGTGTCGATGCCCTCCGGGATGGGAATCCGGAGGTGGGATTCATAGACGGTGCTGCCGGCGGGGATGGGGTAGTCCTGGTTGTACTTCCAGGCATTCACCGGCTCCTTCTTGGGCTCCTGGTCACATTCCGTGGCCTCGGTACTGTGCGTGTGATGGTCGAAGTTGTTGTGGATTTCCAGGTTGAAGGAGCCCAACTCCACATCGTCGGTAAAGGCATAGTTGAAGGGAATGACACCTCCGGGGTGGAAGGTGGCGCAGTTGGTAGGGGAGGTGCTTTCCGGGACGGGCAGGATCTCGGGAGGAGTCATGTCCTTGTCCGTAGAAAGGCTGTTGCACGCACCCAGTGCGCACAACAGCATGACAATGGCCGGATAATTACTCTTCTTCATCGTGGTGGTGGTCCTCGTCAAACTCGATGACTTCGATGTGTTCCTCGGCCGTAACGGTCTGTCCGGCCTGGTCGGTCACCGTGAAATGCAGGTGATACTCACCCAGGGGAGCGTCGGCAGGGATGTCGATATGCTCGTGGAATTCGGTGTTCTTGACGCCGATGTACTTGCCCTCGGTAAAGGATTTCTCGATTTCAAAGCCGCCGTTTTCCTTGTGGATTTCCACGTCGATGCGCTTGATCAGGCCCTCGGCCACAATCTCGGCCTCCAGGTGCATGTCGTCTCCGCGCATGGCGTGCTTGCTGTTGTCGTGGCCCACTTCGGTGAAGGTGACGACGGGTTTGGCGGGAGCATTGTCCTTTTTGCAGGAAACGGAGAGGAAAGCGAGGGCTGCAACGGCAGCGATGGTGAGAATGATATTTTTCATGGTATGATTTCTTTTTAAAATTCGAGTCCCAACATGATGGAGGCGTTCAGCCCCGGCTCAGGGACTCCGATGAGCCGATAATAACTTGTATGGTCGTAATAGCGCCGGTTCAGGAGGTTTTCCACCTGTACGCCGGCCTTGAGAAGGGTTTTCCCAAGCGTGAAATCTTTTCCGGCCGCGAGGTTGAGCGTGTACCAGCCGTCCGTCGGCTTTTCCGGAGGGACAATCTCCCGCTGCGCACCCGCCACGCGTACGTCAAAGAGGACGAAACCGTTCTCCAGGAACTTGTAACGGGCACTGAAGGTTGCTCTCCAGGGTGGACAGAAGGGAAGGGTATAGCCTTTCTTGCTGCCGGACATCTGCCGGGCATAAAGGTATTCTCCCTTCGCATCCAGTTCCAGGAAAGAGACCGGAGACCAGCTCACCTGGGCTTCGAATCCGGTCCGGAAGACTTGTGCCTGGGTGTAGGCATACATCTGCAGGCCTTCGTAGTACTGCGAACCCGGATTCAGATAGATGTAATTGGGAAACCAGTTGACATAAGGGTCCAGCCGGAGGGAAAGCTTCTCTCCCAGCCAGTTAATGCCGGCGTCCACTTGATAGGATTCTTCGGGGGACAGGTCCGGCGCCCCTTTCTCGTAACGGAATATATGGTAGTTGACACCGTCGGCCCCCAGTTCTTTGGGAATGGGGACGCGGAAGCTCTTGCCTACGTTGAGTTTGAGCACCCATCGGCCCGGATTCCACGCCATTCCGGCCGACCATGTGAAGCTGTCGAAGCGGCGGAGAAGATCCTCCGAGCGTTGCTTATAGACAGGGTTTCCTTCCTCGTCGG
>JAEEXZ010000074.1 GCA_016288055.1 Bacteroidales bacterium | reverse complement strand
CGCCAAGGGTGTCAAGACCTTGAATATTACTGAAAAGACCGGTAAGTTGGTAGCGATAAAAAATGTAACCGATGAGGACGACCTCATGATTATCTGCCGCTCCGGTATGACCATCCGAATGCCTGTCGACACCATCCGTGTTGCCGGACGTGCTACTCAGGGCGTGAAGCTCATCAATATCCGTGAAGGGGACTCCATTGCCGCCATCTCCGTAGTTGCCCACAGCGACGAGGAAGAGAGCCAGGCAGCGGAAGGAACCGCAGTTGAGGAATAATCAAAACACTTAATAGTATGAAAAAAATTATTTTCGCACTTGCACTGGTCTGCTCCCTGCAGCTGGCCTATGCACAGAAACCCGATGCCGAAATACAGAAGGCTGTGGATAAAGCTCTTGCAGCTTCCCAGGATGCCAAGAAGGGTGCCAAGCCCGCTACCTGGGTGAAACTCGCCGAGGCCTACATGAAGGCCTACGCCAACCCTACCGCCAACATCACCCCCGGTATCGACAAGAACACCTTCGGCATGATGAACAAGGAGAAACCCGTCAGCGTTTCTTCCGTCGAACTCGGTGACCAGACCTTCGAGAAGTGGGAGCTTTCCCACGTGGACGTTTACTTCAACGCCTCCGGTGTACTCACCGTCGTCGATATTACCAAGCCTTCCGTGGAAGGTGACATCCTGGGCGAGGCTGCCAAGGCCTATGCCAAGGCTTTCGAACTGGGTGCCAAGGACAAGGACATCGCTCCCAAGATGAAGGAGATTGCCGAGGCCTACTACAACGACGGCTTCACCGCCTACCAGCTGGGCAACATGGCCAAGGCCAGCGATTGCTTCAAGGGTGCTTTCGAGGTTTCCTGCACCGCCCCCAGCACCGAGGTCAACAACGACGCCGCCTACAATGCCGCTTTCACCGCCATGCAGGTGAAGGACTACGACCGCGCCAACGCTTACTATACCAAGTGCGTGGAGAACGGCTTCTTCTCCGACGGTAACGTGTATGCCAACCTGTCCGAGTGCGCTCTCGCCCAGGCCGACACGGTTTCCGCCAAGAATTACCTGGCCACCGGCCTCACCGCCTATCCCGACAATGCCGCCATCCTGACCAACCTCATCAACCTGTACCTGCAGACCAACGAGGATCCCGCCAAGATTGTGGAACTCCTGGACGAGGCCAAGAAGGCTATGCCCGACAATCCTTCCCTCTACTATGTGGAAGGTAACATCTACACCGGCATCAAGGATTACGAGAAGGCTATCGCCGCTTATGACAAGGGCTTGGAAATCAACGATAAGTACGACATGTGCTACTATGGCAAAGCCAATGTGGCCCTGAAGAAAGGCGAAGACCTGGTTGACCAGATGAACGCCCTCGACGTACGCGAATGGAAGAAATACGACGAACTGGCCGCCCAGCTCACCGAGGTTTACGCCAGCGCCATCGAGCCCTTCGAGAAGTGCTACGAGGTAAGTGAGATCCCCGAGGTGAAGGCTGCCGCCGCCGACTTCCTCAAGCGCCTGAACTTCCAGCTCCGTAACACGGATCCCAAATACCAGGAAGCTTACGAAAAGTGGAACGCCATCGTGGGCGCCACCGAGTAATCCTCTCCCGGAAAGTATTTTATAGGGGGCAACCTTTCGGTTGCTCCCTTTTTTATTGTATCTTTGCGTCCGTATGAAGAAAACGGTCACGCTCGAAGCCATCGACCCCATCGAAATCTATGGGGTGGGCAATAAAATCCTTACCGAATTCTGCTCCTACTTTCCGCATCTGAAAGTGGTGGCCCGCGGCAATGAACTCATCCTGGACGGCCGCGAAAGCGACATTGCAGAGTTCAATATCCGCTTTGCGGAACTGGTGGACCGCCGCCACCGGAAGATGAACCTCACGGTCTATGACGTGGAGGACATCTTCTCCGGCAGCGATACCCAGTCCCGTCCCACGGCGGATGCCGTCATCGTGCACGGAACCGACGGAAAGCCCATCCGCGCGCGGAACAAGACGCAGCAGGACCTCGTATCGGCCTACTTCGAGAACGACCTCATCTTTGCCGTGGGGCCCGCCGGAACGGGCAAGACCTATATGGCCATCGCCCTGGCGGTCCGTGCGCTGAAGAACCGCGAGATCAAGCGCATCATCCTCACCCGTCCCGCCGTGGAGGCGGGGGAGCGCCTGGGCTTCCTGCCCGGCGACCTCAAGGATAAGCTGGACCCGTATCTGCAGCCCTTGTACGATGCCCTGGCCGATATGATTCCCTCCCGCCGCCTGCAGGAATTCATGGCGGACGGAACCATCCAGATTGCTCCGCTTGCGTATATGCGCGGCCGCACCCTGGACAAGGCCTGCGTCATTCTGGACGAGGCCCAGAACACCAACCTGGGACAGCTGAAGATGTTTCTCACCCGTATGGGCGTGAATGCGAAGTTTATCGTTACCGGCGACGCCACGCAGATCGACCTTCCGCGCAGGGAGGACAGCGGCCTGCTTGTCGGCATCCAGCTGCTGGAGGATATCAAGGGCGTAGCCACCATCCGTTTCCGTACGGAAGACATTGTGCGTCATCCTCTTGTTACAAAAATCGTCCGGGCCTTTGACAAGCAATAAAAAAAACGTATTTTTGTGGATTAAGGAGGATTAAGGAATGAAAAAGACCCTCATCATACTGGCCCTTTGTGCGCTAACCCTGGTGAGCAGCTGCGACTTCGTGCGCACGCTGGCCGGGCGCCCCACGTCAGCCCAGTTGGAACAGATCCGTCTGCAGAAGATACAGGCGGAGGAAGCCCGTCATCAGGCCGTGCTGGATTCCATGGCCCAGGCCGAGAAGGCCCTGGCCGAGGCGCTCGCCGCCCGTGAACAGGAACTGCTGGACTCCCTGACGCAGGCCAAGGGTACTGTCCTCAATCCGTCCAGGCTGGGTGGCCTTTACACCACCAAGCTGGATACCAAGTACTGCATCGTGGTCGGTGCCTTCCGCAACCGCAGTAACGCGGAACGGAAGCTCGCCCAGTGCAACGAGGCCGGTTACACGGCCACCATTGTGAGTTTCAGGAACGGACTTCTGGCTGTTTCCGTCTGCCCGTCCGACAATCTGGAACAAACCCTCAAAACCCTGAAACAGCTGCGCGGAACAGATGTCTGTCCGCAGGACGGCTGGATTCTGATGAATCTGTAAGCGATGAAACGAAGCCTGTTTGCCCTCTTGGTCGCCACTTTCTTTGCGACCGGGTTGCAAGCCCAATTCCGGACATCCCTTGAAGACCTGGACGATTCCGAGACCGTCCGGGCCTTGAAAGAGCATGTCGCCACTTTGTCGGCCGCCCAGATGGAGGGCCGGAAGGCCGGCAGCGAGGGGGAACGGATGGCTGCGCAGTACCTGGAGGAGAAGTTCGGGGAAATCGGCCTGGATGTTCTTCCTTCCGGCAGCACGTTCACTGTTACGGAGCCCGACAGCCTCACTTCCCGCAACGTCGTGGGATTCCTTCAGGGCTGGGATAAGGAACTGAACGGGCGGTATATCGTCATCGGCGCGCGCATGGACAACCTGGGTATGGATACCTATATGCAGGACGGCGAGCGCGTGAACCGCATTTACTTCGGCGCCAACGGCAATGCTTCCGGCATGGCGCTCATGCTGGAGCTGGCACGCCGGCTCTCCCTGTCCCGTTCCCTGCTTCGCCGCAGCGTCCTTTTCGTGGGATTCGGCGCCTCGGAGCGGACCTTCGCCGGCTCCTGGTATTTCCTGAACCGCACTTTCGCGAAGGACGTGGACAAGATAGACGCCATGGTGAACCTGGACATGCTGGGTACGGCGAAAATCGGCGGTCTGCTGGCCTACACGGCTGCCAACGAGGACCTGAATACCCTCATCGGCACCATGCAGGGAGAACTGCTTCCCATACAGGCCCGGCTGGTGAACGAGGCCCCCTATCCCGGGGACCAGGTGGCTTTTTATGACAGACAGATTCCTTCCGTGCTGTTTACCAGCGGCCGGTATCCCGAACACGGGACCGCCCGCGACACTTTCGGAATCATTGATTTCGAGGGCATGGAGAAGGAATTGGAATATATCTACAGCTATGTGCAGAAGCTGGCCAACGGCGCGCGTCCGCTGTTCCGCAACAGCGATGCCTCCCGTGGCGAGGCCCCCAAGGTGGGTGTCTATGCCTACAGCGACGTGGACGTAAAGCCGGTCTTCCTGAATTCACAGGACCCCCGCATTTTCATGGAACGCTGGGTGTATCCTTATCTGAAGTATCCTAAATATGCTTCCGAGAATGGTATCCAGGGCCGTGTGCTGGTGGAGTTCGTCGTGGATGAGAAGGGACAGGTGGGGGATGTACGCATCGTACGCGGCGTTCACCAGAGCCTCGACGAGGAAGCCCTGCGCGTTGTAGCTGCGTCCCCGAAGTGGCGTCCCGGCCGTCATCACGGAAAGAAGGTCAAGGTTGCCGTCACCGTGAGCGTGGAGTTCCGTCTGGACAAGGAAAAAGGTAAATTTGGAATTAACGGAGTTAAAGTACAATAATGGATTATAATTTTGTAGAGATCGAGAAAAAGTGGCAGCAGTGGTGGGCCCAGAACAAGACGTATAAGGCAGAGGTTGATGAGACCAAGCCCAAGTATTATGTGCTGGATATGTTTCCGTACCCCAGTGGTGCGGGTTTGCACGTGGGCCATCCGCTGGGCTACATCGCCAGTGATATTTTTGCACGTTACAAGCGCCTGAAGGGATTCAATGTCCTGCATCCGATGGGATACGACGCCTTCGGCCTTCCCGCCGAGCAGTACGCCATCCAGACCGGCCAGCATCCGGAAAAGACCACCCACGACAATGTGGCCCGTTACCGTCAGCAGCTGGACCGCATCGGCTTCTCCTTCGACTGGGACCGTGAATTCCGCACCAGCGACCCCGAGTACTACAAATGGACCCAGTGGGCCTTCCTCAAGATGTTCGGCAGCTGGTACAACAACGACCTCCAGAAAGCCTGCCCCATCGAGGACCTGGTAGCCGCCTTTGAGAAAGGTGGTTCCGCCGCCGTGAACGCAGCCTGCAGCGAGGGCGACGCCTTCACCGCTGCCGATTGGAAAGCCTTCTCCGAGAAGGAAAAGGCCGATACGCTCATGCGTTACCGCATAGCCTACCAGGGAGAAAGCACCGTGAACTGGTGCCCGGCCCTGGGTACCGTCCTGGCTAACGACGAGGTGAAGGACGGCTACAGCGAGCGTGGCGGTCACCCCGTATTCCAGAAGAAGATGACGCAGTGGCAGCTACGCGTGAGCGCTTATGCCGCCCGTCTGCTGGATGGGCTAGACCGTCTGGACTGGACGGATTCCCTGAAAGAGATGCAGCGCAACTGGATTGGCCGCAGCCAGGGAGCCGAGATGGTCTTCAAGGTGGAATGCGACGGCGTCCAGCACGACGTAACCATTTTCACCACCCGTGCCGATACGGTCTTCGGCGTTACCTTCATGGTGCTGGCCCCCGAGAGCGAATGGGTGGAGAAACTCACCTCCGCTTCCCAGAAAGAGGCCGTACAGGCCTACCTGGACCAGGTAAAGAAAAAGACGGAGCGCGAAAGAATGGCCGGCAAGGCCGTTACGGGCGTGTTCTCCGGTTCCTACGGCATCAATCCGCTCACCGGTGAGAAAGTTCCGGTATGGATTGCAGAATATGTGCTGGCCGGTTACGGTACCGGCGCCATCATGGCTGTGCCTGCACACGACAGCCGTGACTACGCCTTCGCCAAGAAATTCGGCCTGCCCATCATCCCGCTCATCGAGGGGGCCGATGTCTCCGAGCAGAGCCTGGATGCCAAGGAAGGCATCATGTGCAACAGCGGTTTCCTGAACGGTCTCACCGTGAAGGAGGCCATTCCCGCCGCCATCGACTATGTGGAGAAGCACGGTATCGGCCACCGCAAGGTGAACTTCCGCATCC
>JAEEXZ010000073.1 GCA_016288055.1 Bacteroidales bacterium | reverse complement strand
GGACGTGCGGCTGCACGGATGCCGTAACTGCTTTGTCCACACGGCAGAGGAAAAGACCGTGGTGGTGGAAGGCCTGGACGGTTACATCGTGTCGGAATCCCGGGACCGCCTGCTGGTATGCCGCCTGTCCCAGGAGCAGCACATCAAAGACTACACTGCATAGCCATGAGACGCTGCCTTCTGACACTGCTGTGCCTGGCCGTCCTGTGCGGGACGGCATCGGCCCAGACCACCCGCGCACGGTTGCTGCAGGACCTTCCGAGGACTGCGGGAGCCTACTGGGCCTACCCCGGTCCCTCGCAGGAGAAGCTCACCCCTCCCCCTGCGGGTTACGAGCCCTTCTATATCAGCCATTACGGGCGGCACGGCTCCCGCTATCTGGGAGAGAACGACGCCTATGAGCTGGCCCTGTCCATGTTGGACAGCGCCGGCCGCGCCGGCAAGCTTACGCCCCTCGGCCGTGACGTACTGGAGAAACTGCGCGTCTGCTATGCGGACGCCCTCCACCGCGAAGGCGAGCTTTCCGTCCTCGGAGGAGAGCAGCACCGCGGAATCGCCCGCCGTATGTACGAGCGTTTTCCGGAGCTCCTTTCCCTGCCGATGAAGGTGGATGCCCGTTCTTCCACGGCAGGCCGGTGCATGATGAGCATGGCCTTCTTCTGCCAGGAACTCAAAGGCCGGAACCCCTCCCTGGAAATCGGCCTCAGGGCCAGCGAACGGGAGATGCCCTTCGTGGTGGGAGACGATGAAATGGCCCTTCCCGCCGGTTCCGCAGCCGATTCGCTGCAGAAAGTGGTGGCCGATATGCGGCGCGCAGCCTTCGACGCCACCCGCCTGACGGGGACGCTCTTCGACGGCTTCGACACCGGAGAGGACGGTCCCTCGCTGATGTACGCCCTGCACACCGTCGCGGCCGATCTGCAGAACGTGCCGGAACTCGGCATTTCCCTGCTGGACCTGTTCACGCCGGACGAACTGTTCGCCATCTGGAACGCCAACAACGCATTCTGGGTACGCTATGTGGGCATGGCCCCGGGCGCGACACCCCGCTATCTGCGGCAGGTGCCTGTCAGGGACAGCATTGTCCGCGCCGCAGACCAGGTCATCCGTTCCGGGGAGCCGGCCCTCACGCTCCGCTTCAGCCACGACAGTTCCGTAGCCACGCTGGCCTACCTCATGGGCCTGGAGGAAACGCAGGGACAGGTGACTACCCTGGAGAACGCTTACGAGAGCGTTTCCATCGACAGGCTAGTCCCCATGGCCTGCAATATCCAGCTGGTATTCTACCGCAGGGAGGGCTCCGACGACATCCTGGTCAAGTTCCTCTACAATGAAAACGAGACCACGATTCCCGTAAAGACAGATGTATCACCCTATTACCACTGGACCGACGTCAGACGCTTCTGGAAAATGAAATAATTATTGAAAATTTTTCAGAAAAAGTATTGTGAAATCAAAAAAAGTGACTACCTTTGCAATCCCGATTTGAGGGCGGAGGACTCGTTAGCTCAGTTGGTAGAGCACAACACTTTTAATGTTGGGGTCTCGGGTTCGAGCCCCGAACGGGTCACAAGAGATACCAGCACTCTTAGCTCAGCTGGTAGAGCAGCTGACTCTTAATCAGCGGGTCTAGGGTTCGAGTCCCTAAGAGTGCACTTCGAGAGGTTAAACTTTTACGGTTTAACCTCTTTTTTTTTGCATTTCGGACCATATTTTGCTACCTTTGAATTAAAACTGTAGTGTAATATGAAAAAAATTCTGATCGGGGCCGTCGCAGCCCTCGCCTTAACCTCCTGTGCAACTATTCTTAACGGCTCCCGCGCCAATGTAACCATCATGTGTCCGGACGCCGAGAGAGCCAACCTCACCGTTGACGACATCTATTACAGGGACGTCCAGTTCCCCATCACCGTTTCCGTCAAGCGTGGCTTCAGCCCCTCCGTCATCCGCGTCTCCGACGGCGAACGTATCGGCAGCACCTACGTGGACAAGACTTTCAACGAGACTACGCTTTGGAACATCCTCCTCGGCGGTATTCCCGGCTTCGCCATTGACGCTGCCACCGGTTCCATCACCAAACCCGAGATGGACTCCTACATCATCTACCTGGATCACACCTACCCGGACGTAACGGTTCCCTACCGTCCGCAGGATCCCCTGCTCTAACATAACATGCGCACTATCCTTCCGGCATCCCTCGCCGCAGCCGTTGCAATTGTGACGGCCTGCTCCGGCGTCCGCGAAAAGTCTTTCGAAAAAGACGTGGAAGCCTACCGGGAAGAGGTGGGGAACGTGGGCCTGGCGGTGGCCGTGGTCAAGGACGGAGAGATCGTCTATCACAAGCAGTTCGGCGTCAAGAACCTTCAGACGCAGGAACCCATTGCAGAGGACGATCTTTTCCGGATCGCGTCCATTTCCAAGTCGTTCAGCGCCACTTCCATCATGCAGCTCAAGGAGAAGGGACTGGTGACGCTGGACACGGATGTGAGCTCCCTGGCCGGTTTTCCCATCCGGAATCCCAGGTATCCGGAGAAAGTGATCACGCTGGAAATGCTGCTCTCCCACACGTCCAGCCTCAACGACAGCGAAGGCTATTTCACGCTGGACGCCATCAACCCCGCCACCAATCCGGACTGGGCCAACTGTTACAACGAATATGCGCCCGGCGAGGGGTATGAGTACTGCAACCTCAACTTCAACCTGGTGGGCTCGTTTATCGAGAAGCTTTCAGGAGAGCGCTTCGACCAGTACGTAGTGAACCACATCCTACGGCCCCTGGGCATCGAGGGTGGATACTGCGTAGATTCCCTGGACGCAAGGAAGTTCGTGAGCCTGTACAATTACCGGGACGGGCAGTATGTCGAAGAACCGGAGGCCTACGAGCCGCGCAGCGAACGCATCGCAGCGTACAGGTTCGGCTACGACACGCCCGTCTTCTCCCCTACCGGCGGCATGAAGATATCGGCCCTGGGCCTGGCCCGTTACATGATGATGCACATGGGCTGGGGCACGGCACCGGACGGCACCCGGATTATCGGGGAAGAAGATGCCCGCAGCATGCAGACGGAGCGCTCGGCCCCGGAGCATTACGGCCTGGCGCTGGAACATGACTTCGACCGCATTCCGGGCGTGGAACTGGTGGGGCACACCGGCAGCGCATACGGTCTCCGCAGCGCCATGTTCTGGGCACCGGACCGCAGTTTCGGCCTTGTGTGCATCAGCAGCGGCTCCTACGAGGAATACGACTCCGATAACAGCCAGATCCTCAATGAAGTGCTGAAACGCCTCTACAAACATTTTTGCAATTAAACGCCCTGGTTGCGTTGTCATTGGGCCCACGGCCAGCAGAATGGCAGTCGCGGCTGCACTCTCGGTGTTCCCCCCCCCGCGACTGGGGCAACGGCAGCCATTTTCTGGGCCCTTCCACGGAGCCCGGAAAATGGCTGTCCGTAGCAGGCCCTCCTGCTTTCGAGGGCCTGCGGTGCCTTCTCACCAAAACGCAATGGCCGGCGCGCCTCGTTTTTGCGCGCCGGCTCCCGTGTAACTTGCATCAGGACCAGCGCACCCGTTTTCGCTAACTTGCATTATATCAACTATTTACGAGTTTTCCTCCAGGTAAAAACACCCGGAGGAGATATCACAACAGACTACTAATCAGGTGATTAGCAAAAACGGCAACACGGAGCTGGGCCCACGGCCGAAGAAATTTATTTTTCGGGACGGGGCCCGAAAAACCAAATTTCCCCGGCCACCGCAAACCTCACGCGCAGCCTGGTTAAAGCACACTTTCGCCATTCCACCCCCCATTACCGTGCTTTAACCCACTCTCGCAACTCCACTTAAAGCACACTTTCGGCCTCTGAACCCGTATCACCGTGCTTTAACCCCACCTTGCGCACCCGGTTAAAGCACACTTTCGGTAGTTTGGTGATGTGCGCCCTTTTTGTTGGACGGATTTAACATTAAGAGATATTGGTTTGAGTTCGGTATTGTACCGGGCTCTTTCCGTCTAGTTTGAGCTTGATTCGATCATTGTTATAGTAATGAAGATACTTCTCCAGTTCATCTTTGAAGTGTTCCAATGAGTCGAACTTTTGCAAATATAGTAATTCTGATTTGAGAAGGCCAAAGAAGTTCTCCATCACGGCATTGTCCAAGCAATTCCCTTTTCTGGACATGCTCTGCTTTAGCCCGTTGTCTTTCAGCAACTTCTGGTATTCCTTATGCTGGTATTGCCAGCCCTGATCTGAGTGTAGAATGGCATTTGTTTTACGCCCTATCACGGCGATTGTGCCCTCTATCATCTTTGTTACCATCTCCAGAACCGGATGTGAGTATATTGTGAAGCTTATTAGTTCTCCGTTGTATAGATCCAGCACCGGAGATAGATATAGTTTATTCCCAAACAAAGAGAACTCCGTCACGTCTGTCACCAACTTCTCATATGGCCGGCTTGCTGTGAAGTCTCGTTTAAGTAGATTGGGGGCAGTTCTTCCTACCATGCCTTTGTAGGATCTATACTTCTTCATCCTGACCTCGCATTTGATGCCAGCCTCTTTCATTAACCTTCGAACAGACTTCCCGCTTATCACATATCCCTCATTCTGCATTACCTTCTGGATACGACGGTAGCCATAACGACCGCGATTCTCATAGTAGATTTCTACGACACGCTGTCGCTCTATTTCCCACTTATCGGCCTTGTAATGAAGGTTATAGTAGAATGTGGATTTAGCCATCCTCTTGATCTCCAGGAGGAGGTCAAGACGGTGTTCCGGCCTTAGTTCTTGGATGGCCCCCGCCCAATCGCGCGTAGACGGGCTTCTCTTTCTTCTACTAAGGCCTTCACTTTTTTTAACAGAGCATTCTCTGCTTCAAGATACTCGTTCCGTTTGCGGAGCATCTCAAGCTCATCCAGATACTCTTGTGTGTGTTCTGTCTTCTTATTCAAACTCTTACGCTTGTCTTTAAGGGCACTATCGCCATTGACCTTATATTCCGCCCGCCAACGCTTTATCGTAGATGACGGGATGTCATATTTCAAGGAAACGGCCATCAAAGATAACCCCTTTTCTAGATAATCCCTAACAACTTGCAACTTAATTTCCTCGTCATATCCGCAATGCCCAGGACGGTCCATCAAGGATAAGTGGCCACCCTGTTGGTAGCGATGCCAATATAGGGTAAGCAAATTAAAGTCAATGCCCGTGACCCTAGAAACTTCTGCCCGGCTCTTTCCTTCTTTTAGAAGCTCGATTGCCATCATTTTCTCAGGATAATAGTTTTTCTTCATCCCAAAAGCTTTTTATGTCCAACTTTTGGGGCGCAGTTCACCGGGATTGCTCCCGGACATCGACGTACGTTTAAGAGACTTAGACTAACCACTATCACCATGCGAGTCCCTAAGAGTGCACCATGGATACTCCGCGAATTTGTAGGCTGTTTTTCTTAAGTAATTATAGCACTGCGACTTACATGTTTTCCTCCCAGCCAGACAGCCGGGAGGAAAACGCGCAACAGCTTTTGTATTAACCAGTTAAGAAAAACGTTATAGGAAACGGACGGACTGGCCTGAGAGGTATTTGTCTAACAAGTCGCGGGTGCGGAGCTTGACGAAGCAGGTAGCGGTGCCGTCGGTGCAGGCGAACCAGGGGGCATCGGCCACATCCTGGTCCATGACCAGATGGATGAGGGCGGCCTGCGGGAGGACGGCGCTGAGGATAGTGGTGGCGCCGACGAGGACGCCGGTCTTTTCCCAGAGGAGGTCGGCCGATGCGAACGATACGCGCGGAATCCCCAGGGCCGAGCAGAAGTCCCGCGTGACGAAGGGCTTGTCAGCCGATGTCACATACAGGTAGAACTCGGTCTGCTGGCGGTTGCACAGGAAGAGCGTCTTGACGATGCGGACGCCGATCTTGGCATCGATGTGCTCGCAGTCCTCCATGGTGATGCCGGGGTCCGTATCTACACGGGTGAAGGGAATT
>JAEEXZ010000072.1 GCA_016288055.1 Bacteroidales bacterium | reverse complement strand
GGAAACGGGAGAGCTGGGCTTTGAGGCAGGCTACGTTGTGGTTGAGGGTCTCCTCGTCCAGAAGGTTGCGCTCGGCGCTTTTCATGGAGGGGTCTCCGATCATGCCGGTGGCGCCGCCCACCAGGGCGTAGGGCTTGTGGCCGCAGTTCTGGAAGTGCTTGAGGATCATGACGCTCACCAGGTGGCCGATGTGGAGGGAGTCGGCCGTGGGGTCAATTCCCACGTAGGCAGCCTTGGGGCCTTCCATCAGTTTTTCCTCGGTCCCCGGCATAATATCTTGAATCATTCCGCGCCAGCGGAGCTCTTCTACAAAATTTTTCATACAGGAATTTTCATTTAGTCGTGCAAAGGTACGAAAAAATTGCTTAATTTTGGGCTCGATTAGTTAGTTACCTGGAAGATGAAAAAATTATTGGTCCTTCTCGCCGGCGCAGCGCTGGCGCTTTCCTCCTGCAGCAAGTATGAGTCCGTCAAGGGAGATCCCCTTCAGGCCAGGATTTACACCCTGGAGAACGGTCTCAAGGTGTACATGTCCGTGAACAGGGACGAACCCCGTATCCAGACTTATGTGGCCGTCCGTGCCGGCGGCAAGGACGACCCTTCGGACAACACCGGCCTGGCCCACTACCTCGAGCACATGATGTTCAAGGGTACGGAGATACTGGGCACGCAGGACTACGAAGCGGAACGCCCCATGCTTGCGCAGATCGACTCCCTGTTCGAGGTGTACCGCACCCTTACGGATCCCGCTGAACGGAATGCCCTTTACGCCCGCATCGACTCCATCAGTTTCGAGGCGTCCAAGATAGCCATCCCCAACGAGTATGACAAGCTCATGTCCGTGATCGGCTCCAAAGGCTCCAACGCTTTTACCTCCGACGACGTTACCTGCTACGTGGAGGAGATTCCCTCCAACCAGGTGGACAACTGGGCCCGCATCCAGGCAGACCGCTTCATGAACTGCGTCTTCCGCGGTTTCCACACGGAGCTGGAAGCCGTATATGAGGAGAAGAACATGTCCATGACGGACGACGGCGAAAAGGCCGTTGACGCGCTCAACGCCATGCTCTTCCCGCATCATCCCTATGGCACGCAGACCGTGATCGGCACGCAGGACCATCTGAAGAATCCCTCCCTCCGCGCCATCCGCAAGCAGAAGGATACCTATTATGTCCCCAATAACGTAGCCATCTTCCTTTCCGGAGACTTTGACCCGGACCAGATGGTGGCCACCATCGAGAAATACTTCGGCGCCTGGCAGCCCAATCCGGACATTCCCCGCCGCACCATCGAGCCCGAGCAGCCCGCCGCAAAGCCCCTTGTGAAGGAGGTCTTCGGCTTCGAGAATGAATTCGTCCTGATGGGCTGGCGCACCCCCGGCAATGCCGCCGAAGACGCTGAATACAGCACCATCGCCAGCTCCATCCTCTCCAACGGCCTCGCCGGCCTCATCGACCTGGACGTCATGCAGAAGCAGCTGGTCCTCGGGGCCGATGTCTATCCCTACGACCGCAGCGACTGGGGGCTCTTCCTGGCCGACGGCTCTCCCAAGGAGGGACAGAGCCTCGAGGAAGTGGAGGAGATCATCCGCACCCAGGTGTACCGCCTTGCCTCCGGTGACTTCCCCGAGGAACTCCTCGCCGCCGCCATCGCCAACTATCGGCTTTCGCAGTGCCGCATGCTGGAAAACAACCGCGCCCGTACCGACATCATGATGAACAGCTTCATCGACGGCATGAGCTGGAAGCAGCGCGTCGCGAAAATCCATAAGACCGAATCCCTCACCAAGGAGCAGCTGGTGGCCTGGGCCAGGGAGAACCTGAAACCCGAGAACTACGCGGTGGTGTACAAACGTATCGGCCCGGATCCTTCCGTGAAGCGCATCGACGCCCCGAAGATTACGCCCATCGTCACCAACCGCGACAAGCAGAGCGCCTTCCTCCAGGAAATCGCCGCCGCACCCGTGGAACCCATCGAACCGCGTTTCGTGGATTACGCCCAGGATATGGTCGTGGGTAATTTCCATGGCCTGGAGCTCCTCTATAAGCAGAACACCAAGAACGACCTGGCCACCCTTACCTTCTGGTTCTACCATGGCGCCAACGCAGACCCCGTGCTGCCCATTGCCTCGGACTACGTCCGCTTCATGCACACGCCCGGGCGTTCGGCCGCCGACATCTCCTTTACGCTGTATTCGCTGGCCTCCAAGTGGGAACTGAACGTGGACAGCGAGATGACCACCGCAACCGTCAGCGGTCTGGCGGAGAACACCGCAGGCGTGGTGGCGCTGGCCGATTCCCTCATTTCCCATGCGCAGGCCGATGCCCCCGCCCTCGAAGGCATGAAAGCGGACCTCATCCGTTCCCGGGCCGATGCCAAGCTGCGCCAGAATGCCAACATCTCCGCCCTGCAGCGTTATATGATGGAAGGCCCCGAGGTCGTCAAGGCCACTACCCTCACCAACCCGCAGCTCCAGGCCCTTTCGCCGGAGCAGGTGCTGGCGTCTTTCCGGGACCTGTTCAAGTACCAGCACCGCATCCTGTACTATGGTCCCGCCACGCTGGATGAGGTAAAGCAGATGCTGGACGCCTATTACACCGGAGACCTCAAGCCCGCCGAGCGCAGCATCCATCCCAAGGTGCTCACCAAGACGCCGAAAGTCTATGTGGCTCCTTACAACTCCCGCCAGTTCAACTACATGCAGTATTCCAACCGCGGAGAATCCCCCATCGTGGAGCAGACTCCCTACATCGAGCTGTTCAACGAGTACTACGGTTCCGGCATGAACTCCATCGTGTTCCAGGAGATGCGCGAGTCCCGCGCCCTCGCTTACAGCGCTGGCGCCCAGCTGGTGGTTCCCTCCTTTGTGAACAACGACTACTACTTCGTGGCCAGGATCGCTTCCCAGAACGACAAGCTGCGCAAGGCTGTGGAAGGTTTCGAGGAAATCGTGGAGACGCTTCCGGAGGCTCCCGAGAATCTGGAGATTGCCAAATCGGCCAT
This sequence comes from Bacteroidales bacterium, assembly GCA_016288055.1. Taxonomy (GTDB): domain Bacteria; phylum Bacteroidota; class Bacteroidia; order Bacteroidales; family UBA932; genus Cryptobacteroides. The sequence continues at coordinate 3,296 of JAEEXZ010000072.1, read as the reverse complement.
CCTGAACAGGATCCGTACGCAGCGGCAGCACGGCATGTCCGTCCTCTATTCCTACGTGCGCAACCGGGATCTGGGATTCAACGTTCCCCGCGAGAAACTCATCTACGACCGGGTGGGCAACCTCAGTATGTTCGACCTTATCTCTACGCACGAAGACTGGGTGCGCGGACGCACCTACCACTATGCCATCCTGGGAGACGTGAAGGATCTGGATATGGACTTCCTCCGCACCCTCGGCCCCGTGGAAGTGCTTTCCCAGGAGGAAATTTTCGGATATTGATTTGGGTGTTAAAAAGATTGTTGATAACTTTGTACAGTTTGTAGATTTTTTACACCGGGAACAACGTAATTTTGCAAAGTCAGAGACGGATTGTCCATAGGGCAGTCCGTCCATTTTCACCCCTGACTAACAGAGACTTAGATATATGGAAGTACGAAAAACCAATGGAACCTTCGAAGAGTTTGACCGCGAAAAGCTGATGAACGGCATCCGCCTTGCTTATGTCCACACCGGTCAGCCCGTCCCCGAAGACGTAGTCGTCTCCGTGGTGGACAACCTCTTCATTTACGACAAAATGTCCAGCCAGGAAATCCGCCGCCAGGTGGTGGACTCCCTCATGTCCATCAACAAGAAGGTGGCCCTCGAATACATCGAGACCTTCGACCGCGGCACGGACCTCCGCAAGAAGCGGGACTTTATCAAGGACTATATCAAAGCCTCCAACGCAGCCACCGGCTCCAAGTTCGACTCCAACGCCAACATTACCCACAAGAACATCGTTACGCTGGGCAATGAACTCTATAAGGAGAACAACATCAAGCAGAACCGCTACATCATGCAGGACAAGATCAAGTCCCTGTACAGCCGCCAGCTGGCGGAGCAGTACATCCAGGACCTGGAATCCCACGTCCTGTACAAGCATGACGAAAGCGGTACGCCCGGCTATCCCTACTGCGTGGCCATCACCATGTATCCTTTCCTGGAGAGCGGCCTCCGCGAACTGGGCGGCGTATCCATCGCCCCCACGGACCTCAAGAGTTTCTGCGGAGAGTTCATCAACCTGGTGTACTCCGTCTCTTCCCAGTTCATGGGCGCCGTGGCCACTCCGGAGTTCCTCATGTACCTGGACTACTTCATCCGCAAGGACTACGGAGACAACTATCTGGACCGCCTGGACGAGGTGGTCGAAAACAACGCCAAGCAGCGCACCCTCACCAAAGTCATCGACAACTGCTTCCAGCAGGTGGTCCATTCCATGAACATGCCCGCCGGCAACCGCGGTTACCAGACGGTGTTCTGGAATATCGGCTATTTTGACAAGCCCTACTTCGAGGGCGTGTTCGGAGAATTCCGCTTCCCGGACGGATCGGCCCCGAAGTGGGAGACCCTCTCCTGGCTGCAGAAGCACTTCATGAACTGGTTCAACGAGGAGCGCACCCACTATATCCTCACCTTCCCGGTGGAGACGATGGCCCTCCTTACCGACGGCGGGGACGACTATGCCGACAAAGATTATGCAGATTTCACCGCCGAGATGTGGGCCAAGGGCCACAGCTTCTTCTGCTACATCTCCAACAGCCCGGACTCCCTGTCCAGCTGCTGCCGCCTGCGCAACTCCCTCAAGGACCTGGAAGACGAGGAGCACAACCACACCACGCACCAGTATTCCATGGGTACGGCTTCCGTGGCCACCGGCTCCAAGAGCGTGATGACCATCAACCTCAACCGCCTTATCCAGGATGCGGCCCGCAAATACTTTAAGGTAGAAAAGCATGTGGACATGACTCCCGGTGTGGCGCTGGTGAAGGGCTCCTACGACAAGGATACCCTGTACCGGTATATCGCCGAGGCGGTGACGGACCAGACCGTCCGCGTCCACAAGTACCAGACGGCCTTCAACGAGATCATCAAGGACTTCCTGAAGGCCGACATGCTGGATGTTTACCGCGCCGGCTTCATCGACATGAAGAAGCAGTACCTCACCGTGGGCGTGAACGGCCTCACCGACGCCGCCGAGTTCCTGGGCCTTACCATCTCCCCGAACGAGGAGTACAGGGAGTTCGTGAACAACCTCCTGGAGACCATCAACGTGGCCAACCGCAAGGACCGCACCAAGGAGACCATGTTCAACACGGAGTTCGTCCCCGGCGAGAACCTCTCCGGCAAGAACTACAAGTGGGACAAGAAGGACGGTTACTTCGTAAGCGCAAAGCACAACATGTACAGCTCCTACTTCTACAACCCGGAAGACGAGAACCTTTCCATGATTGACAAGTTCAAGCTGCACGGGGAAGAGTTCGTGAAGTATCTGGACGGCGGCAGCGCCCTGCACATGAACATTGCGGAGCATCTGTCCAAGGAGCAGTACCGCCAGCTGCTGAATACCGCCGCCCACTACGGCACCAATTACTTTACCTTCAACTGCCGCAACACCGTGTGCAACGACTGCGGCTTCATCTCCAAGGATACCCTCACTGTCTGCCCCAAGTGCGGCAGCAAGAACCTTGACTACCTCACCCGCGTCATCGGCTACCTCAAGCGCGTGTCCTCCTTCTCGGAGATGCGGCAGGAAGAAGCGCACCACCGTTTCTATACGGGCAAATGATCAAGTACGTACCGGAAATGACATCCGTCGTCCTGGAAGAGATTCCGGACCGTGTTTCCCTGGCAGTGGACATCTCCTCCTGCCGGGGAAATTGCGTAGGGTGCCATTCCCCGTTCCTGAAGCTGGATATCGGCGAGGAACTCACGCCCGCGGTCATCGACCGTCTGGTGGCGGACAACTTCGGCGTGAACTGCTTTCTCTTCCTGGGGGAGGGGCAGGATCCCGAGACGCTGCTGGCGCTGGCGGCGCATGTGCGTTCCATCGGCCTTCAGGTGGCCCTTTACAGCGGCCGCGAGGAGGTGGAACCTGCCTTCTGGGAGGCGTTCGATTACTTGAAACTGGGCCCCTATCGGCCCGAATGCGGGCCCCTGAACAGTCCCACTACCAATCAGCGGCTGTACAAAATAACGGACGGCAAGCCCGAAGACATTACCGCCCGTTTCTGGAGGGTGCCGTTGAGCACGCCGCGTTATGTTTAAAGTCAGCGACCCTATTTCCACCCCGCCTGCAGCGTTTGCATCTGAACTGCAGAAGCTGGTGTATGATACTTTTTCTGCTCGTAGAATTCCCTTCACCCGTGTAGATACGGACCCCGGCATCACCATGGAGGACTGCGAGCACATCGATGCCAAGATCGGCGTCCGCATCGTCAAGACGCTCTTCCTGTGCAACCGCCAGCAGACCGAGTTC
>JAEEXZ010000024.1 GCA_016288055.1 Bacteroidales bacterium | reverse complement strand
TGGTCGAGAGGAGGGGTTAAAGCACGCTAATACGATTTAGAATGGCGAAAGTGTGCTTTAACCAGGTGTACGAAGATGGGTTAAAGCACAGTGATGGGGGTTAGAAGGGCAAAAGTGTGCTTTAACCATGCCGCGCGTTGGGATTGCGAAGGCCGAAGGAATTTGGTTTTTCGGGTCCCGTCCCGAAAAATAAATTCCTTTGGCCGTGGGCCTATTGGGGCCTTGTCTCACAAAATAGATTCTTCGCTCCGCTCAGAATGACAAGGGAGTGGTCAGAATGACAAAAAGGGGCGCTCAGAATGACAAGGGAGGGGACAGCAACAAAAAGTGAATAGAATTTTGTATATTTGCATAACCATGGATAAATTGATAGCACTGAACCCGAACGAGGTTGTTGCCCACCTCCAGAAGCGGCCCATAGACTTCACCAAGGCCGACCTGCTGACCTTCATCAGCGAAAAGGGCATCCGAATGATAGACTTCATGTACCCGGCAGAAGACGGGCGCATCAAAACACTCAATTTCACAGTCAACAACCTCGAATACGCAGAGACCATCCTCACAGAAGGCGAACGCGTAGATGGCTCCAGCCTCTTCCCCTCCTTCATCGAGGCCGGCAACAGTGACCTCTATGTAATCCCCCGCTACAGCACCGCCTTCGTGGATCCGTTCTGCGAAATTCCCACCCTGTGCCTGCTCTGCGGCTTCTACGACAAGACCGGCAAGCCCTTCGACTGCGCGCCGCACGCCACGCTGATGCGGGCCGAGAAAGCCTTCGAAGCCTCCACCGGCATGCAGTTCGAGGCCATGGGAGAGCTGGAGTACTACGTCATCACCGACGAAGATCCCCTCTTCCCCGCCACGGACCAGAAAGGCTACCACGAGAGCGAGCCCTTCGCCAAACTGAACGACTTCCGTCGTATCTGCATGGACTACGTATCCAAAACCGGCGGCCAGATCAAATACGGCCACTCAGAGGTTGGCAACTTCACCCTGGACGGCAAGGTCTATGAGCAAAACGAAATCGAGTTCCTCCCCTGTCCCCTGGAAACCGCCGCCGACCAGCTTGTCCTGGCAAAATGGGTCATCCGGAACCTGGCCTTCAAATGGGGCCTGGACGTAAGCTTCGCCCCCAAGATTACCACAGGAAAAGCCGGAAGCGGCATGCACATCCACATGCGCCTGATGAAAGACGGCGTAAACGTAACTCTCGGGGCCGATGGAAAAATCTCCGCGGAAACCCGCCGCGCCATCGCCGGCCTCATGACGATGGCCCCGTCCATCACCGCCTTCGGCAATAAGAACCCCATCTCCTACTTCCGGCTGGTCCCCCACCAGGAAGCCCCCACCAACGTATGCTGGGGAGACTGCAACCGAAGCGCCCTGGTGCGCATCCCGCTGGGCTTCCCCGGCAAGCAGACATTCGAAATGCGCAGCCCCGACTGCAGCGCAGACATCTATCAGCTCATGGCAGGCCTCTGCGTTGCTGCCCGCATCGGCCTTGAAATGCCAGAGGAGGAAGCCCTGAAGCTCGCCGCAGAAACTTATGTCGATATGGACATCCATCGGCGCGAAAACGCCGCCAGACTCGCCACGCTCAAGCAACTTCCCACCTGCTGCGCGGAGAGCGCCGCCTGCCTGGAAGCAGTAAGGGATGTCTATGAAAAGGCCGATGTTTTCCGCCCCAGAATGATCGACGGAATCCTGAAAGCCCTTCGCGGACAGGACGATATGGACTTACACGGAAAGGCACAAAAAGATGCTGCGCTCATGAAACAGCTCGTGGCCCGGTATTTCTACTGCGGTTAGGACATTTCAATCCTGTAGGTACAAAAATTCACCGGCCCCTCGCAATCCCTGCGAAGGGCCGGTTACTTAACCTAAACTTAAACTATGAAAAACTTCGCGACAAATATACGGATTTTTTCGATTTTAACAATCTTTTTAATCCATTTTTTAGGATATTTGCCGCCTTTTTTACGCGTTTTGACAAAAATCACTTGTGCCGTATCTTCGCGAACTTCAGAAGCAGGAGTTTCTCGCCATACTGGTCGAAGCGGACTTTTGCCTTCAAGTCGGGAACGGAGCCGGTAATCTCGACCATCACACCTGTCCCAAATCGGTTGTGTTCAATGTGGTCCCCCACCTTGAATGAGGACATGGGATCGGGAACAAAATTGGCGTCGATCACGGGCGGCTTCGGAAGTTCCGTCTGAAGGAAGGGTTTCGGAGCCGGTTTGGGAGCCGGAGTAAAGGAAGACTTCGACTTCCAGCGGACGCCCATGGACTCGTCCTCCACTTTGGCGGGCCTTTCCACGTCCTCCCGGCGGAGCGGATGGTCCAGATACTGCGGCGCCAGTTCGCGCAGGAAACGGCTGGGGGAATTGGACTCGTGCTTGCCGTTGCGCATGCGCGTTTCGCAGAACGTGAGGGCGACGGCCTTCTTGGCACGGGTGATGGCCACATAGAAAAGACGGCGTTCCTCCTCCAGGTCCTTCGGCGTGAGCATCCAGCCGCCGGCGGGGAAAAGGTTCTCCTCCATGCCGGCCACAAAGACATAGGGAAACTCCAGGCCCTTGGCCGTATGGACCGTCATCAGGGCCACCTTATTGTTGGTTTCGTCGTCGGCCACATCGACGTTGGACAGCAGCGAAACATTTTCCAGATAGTCGCCCAGCGTCTTATGAGCAGAGGACTCGTCGGCCGGCTCTTCCTCAGGTGCCTGTTCCTCGTAAATCTTGATACTGTTCATGAGTTCCTCGACATTGGCGAAGCGGGACTGGCCTTCCACGGAATTATCGGCCTTATAGAAAAGGTAGAGGCCGCTTTCGGAGGCGAGGCTCATGGCCACGTCGTACGCGTCCCCGGAGACGGCGTCCATGGCGGCCTTCTCCATCATGGAGCAGAAGGCACGTATCTTGGCGACGGCAGATCCCTTGAGGCCGTAATTCTCCAGCGATTCCAGCCCGGCGGCGCGGAACAGCGACAGGTTATTGTCCCGGGCGGCCAACTGGAGGGCATTCAGGGAGGTGTCGCCGATTCCCCTGGTGGGTTTGTTCACCACGCGCTTGAAGGATTCGTCGTCATTAAGGTTCACGGCCAGCTTGAAATAAGCCATCATGTCCTTTACCTCGGCCCGCTCGAAGAAGGAATTGCCGGAGTAAATCATGTAGGGGATATTACGGCGCCGAAGCTGCTCTTCCAGGGCACGGGACTGAGAGTTGGTCCGGTACAGGATGGCGAAATCCTCGTACTCGCACTGTTCCTCCCGCATGCGCGCTATAATAGAGGATGCGATGATCATGGCTTCCTCCTGTTCGGAATAGGTGCGGATGAGCTTGATCTTTTCGCCCTCCTCGCCCATGGAGACGCAATTCTTGGGAATGCGGCCCTCGTTGTGGGCGATGAGCGTGTTGGCTGCATTTACGATGGTGCTGGTACTGCGGTAATTGCGCTCCAGACGGAACGTACGTGCAGAAGGGAAATCTTTCTGGAAATTGAGGATATTCTGGATCTGGGCGCCGCGGAAGCCGTAAATGGACTGGGAGTCGTCGCCCACCACACAGAGGTTCTGGTGGCCGGCGGCCAGCTTCCTCAAGATAAAGTACTGCGCCATGTTGGTATCCTGGTACTCATCCACAAGAATGTGGCTGAAGCGGCCGGAGATGTTGGCCAGCGCCTCCGGGGACCTCTTCAGCAGGATATTCATATAAAGGAGGATGTCGTCGAAGTCCATCACTCCGTTATTCTGGCAGGTCTGGCAGTAGAGCTTGTAAACCTTGTAGATCTCCGGCTTCTTATGGTGCCTGTCATCCTCAAGGTATCCCCCGACTCCGTTGGCGTAAGGAGTAGGGGTAACGAGGTCGTTCTTAGCCTTGGAGATGCGGGAAAGCACCTCCTTGGGCTTGTAGAGTTTGTCGTCCAGGCCCAGCTGCTTGAGGCAGGCCTTGACGCAGCTCACCGAATCCGTTGTGTCGTATATAGTAAAAGAGGAGGGAAAGCCGATGGCCTCCGCGTATTCCCGCAGGAAGCGGATGAACACGGAGTGGAAGGTCCCCATCCACAGGCGGCGGGCCTTGCGCTCGCCCACCATCAGGGCGATGCGGTCCTTCATTTCCCCGGCCGCCTTTTTAGTAAAGGTAAGAGCCAGGATACGGTCCGGTTCCACCCCTTTTTCTATCAGGTAGGCGATACGGGAAGTGAGGACACGGGTCTTGCCCGAGCCCGCCCCGGCTACGATGAGCATGGGGCCTTCCGTACATGTTACTGCTTTCAGCTGTTCCTCATTCAAGGCATCTAGAATCTCACTCATATCTTCCCAAAATAGTAGGCGAAATTAGTAAAATTTTCGTAACTTCGCGCGGTATTTCCGCAAATACATATAAACTGTTACAATAATGTCAAACAATCTCGCTTTGAAGAAGGGTCTGAACGTTCCTGTGAAGGGCGCTGCAGCCCCTGTCGTCATCAAAACCGTGAGCCCTGACGTTGTTGCGGTTAAGCCTACCGACTTCTACGGTCTGGTCCCCAGACTGCTGGTGAAGGAGGGCGACGCCGTGCTCGCAGGCTCCCCTGTGATGGCCGACAAAATGCACCCCGAGATTCTGTTCACCTCGCCGGTCAGCGGCACGGTGCAGGAGATCGTGAGAGGTGCCAAGAGAAAATTGCTGGCAGTGCTCGTTAAGGCCGATGCGAAACAGGAGTATGTGGACTTTGGCAAGCAGGCGCCTCAGAACGCCGGCGAGGTCAAGGAACTGCTCCTCAAGAGCGGCCTCTGGGGTTCCCTCATCCAGCGCCCCTACGGCGTGATGGCCTCCCTGGAAGCAACGCCCAAGGCAATTTTCATCTCCACATTCAACACCGCTCCCCTGGCAGCCGACACCGATTATGTCCTCGGTGAGGCTTTCGCTGACCTCCAGGCCGGCGTAACCGCCCTGGCCAAGGTGGCCCCGGTGCACGTTTCTCTCCACAAGGGCGAATCAGCCTTCACGAAGTTGAAGGACGCCCAGCTGCACGTGGTGAGCGGCCCGCACCCGGCCGGCAACGTCGGTGTCCAGATCAGCCATCTCAGCCCCATCCGCAAGGGTGAAACCGTATGGACGGTGAGCCCGCTGCTGCTGGCTGCCTTCGGCCACGTGATCAACACCGGCAAACTGGAGCTTACCCGCAAGGTGGCCGTCACCGGCCCCGCCGCCGAGAAGCTCGGCTACGTGATCTGCCTCCCCGGCACTCCGGTCAAGGCCATCACCGACGTCAAGGAGAATGTGCGTGTTGTGGGCGGCGACGTCCTCACCGGTGAAAACCTGGGCGCAGAAGGTTACCTGGGCTTCTTCCAGAACCAGCTCACTCTCCTGAAGGAGGGCAACGAGCGCGAATGGTTCGGCTGGGCCAAGCCTTTCCGTCCCAAGGTGCACAGCTCCTCCTGGTGCTACTTCTCCTGGCTCACTCCCAAGAAAGAGTACGAGATGAACACCAACCTGCACGGCGGTCCCCGCGCCTTCGTGGAAACCAAATGCTTCGAGGATGTCACCCCCATGGACATCTTCCCCATCTACCTCATCAAGGCCTGCATCGCCGGCGACATTGAAAAGATGGAGAAATTCGGCATTTACGAAGTCCTTCCGGAAGACCTCGCCCTGTGCGACTACGTCGATCCTTCCAAGAACGAAATCCAGGCCTATATCCAGAAGGGTATCGACCTCATGATCAAAGAAATGGCATAAGCTATGGCAGACGAAAAGAAACCCTGGTGGCATTCCACTTTCGACGCTTTCGACACCTTCCTGCGTGTTCCCGCAACCGTAACGGCAAAGGGCGCACACGTGCGTGACGGTATCGACCTCAAGCGCGTGATGATCATGGTGGTCATCGCCCTCGTTCCCGCAGCCCTGTTCGGCATGTACAACGTGGGTCTCCAGACCTCTACCCTCTACGGTCTCAACTGGACCTTCTGGCATATGTTCTTCTACGGTCTGCTCCGTATGCTTCCCCTGTTCGTGGTCTCCTACGTGGTGGGCCTCGGCATTGAGTTCGCATCGGCCCAGATCCGCGGCGAAGAGGTGAACGAGGGATACCTCGTCACCGGCTTCCTGATTCCCCTGATTGTTCCGGTGGACGTCCCGCTGTGGATGCTCGCCCTCGCCGTCGCTTTCAGCGTCCTCTTCGTGAAAGAGGTCTTCGGCGGCACCGGCATGAACATCTGGAACCCGGCCCTCGTCGCCCGTGCCTTCCTGTTCTTCTCCTATCCTTCCAGCATGTCCGGTTCTTCCGTGTGGGTCTCCAAGACCTGGGCCGGCCTGGACAACGTGGACGCCGTCAGCGCCGCCACGCCCCTGGCCATCGCCCACGACGGAGGTATCGAAAGCCTTACTTCCCAGTATTCCTTCATGGACATGTTCTATGGCTTCATCCCCGGCTCCACCGGTGAGACCAGCGTCATCGCCATCCTCATCGGCGCATTCATCCTGGTCTGGACGGGTGTCGCCTCCTGGAAGATCATGGTCAGCTCCATCGCCGGCGGCCTCCTCATCGGATGGCTGGGCCAGCTGGCAGGCGCCACTACCCTTCCCTGCTACTACCAGCTGGTGATGGGCGGCTTCCTGTTCGGCTCCGTCTTCATGGCCACCGACCCTGTCACCGCCGCCCAGACCGAGACCGGCAAGTGGATCTACGGCTTCCTCGTAGGTGCCCTGGCTGTGATCGTCCGTCTGTGGAACCCCGGTTACATGGAAGGCATGATGCTGGCTATCCTGTTCATGAATACCATGGCACCCCTCATCGACCACTGCGTGGTAAGCGCCCGCACCGGTCGCCGTGCCAAGAAAGCCGTAACCGCCTAAAGGATTTGCGCTATGAATACTAACAACAACGTTTACACCGTTATTTACACTACCGCTATCGTAGTGGTCGTAGCCGCTCTCCTTGCCTTCGTTTCCCAGAGCCTCAAGGGCAAGCAGGAAGCCAACGAAAAGGCGGATACCATTTCCCAGATGCTCACCTCCGCCCAGTACGGCAGCAAGGAAGAGATCAGCGGCATGGGCAACGCGGCTGTCCTGGAGAAATACGCCCAGGAAATCGAGAAAGCCTTCGTGATTGACCTGGAAGGCAACATTGTCAGCGAGCTCGAGGGCAATGATGTCTATAGCGCCAAACAGCTGAAGCGCCAGAACTACAATATCAAGGGTGGTCCCAACAAGACCGCGGAGCCTCAGCTTCCCGTGTTCGTGTTCAAGAACGGCCGTACCGTGGTTCCCATCTACGGTGCCGGTCTGTGGGGTCCCATCTGGGGCTACGTCAGCTTCGAGAGCGACCTCAAGACCATCGGCGGCGCCTACTTCGACCATGAGTCCGAGACCGCCGGCCTGGGTGCCAAGATCAAGGACGACCCTTCCTTCCAGGCCGAATTCGTCGGCGAAGTCGCAGACTTCAAGAGCCAGAACGTATTCGACATCGTGAAGGGCGGCGCTCCCAAGGACGCGGAAGGCCACTCCCTGGTGGACAACAAGATTGACGCCATCTCCGGCGCCACCATGACTTCCCAGGGCCTGGATGCCGCCATCGACACCTGGCTGGCCGCTTACGCCAAGTATTTCCTGAATAACGCTCCCAAGTGCCCTTGCGAGAGCGAAGAAACAACTGTGGAGGAATAAGCCATGGATGCAAAACTGAAAGAAACCATTCTGAACCCGATATTCAAGGGCAACCCGATCACCGTACTGGTGCTGGGTATCTGCTCTTCCCTCGCGGTTACCGTTACCCTGAAGGGTGCGCTGGTGATGGCCCTCTCCGTGATTGTGGTCACCGGTATTTCCAGCCTCATCCTTTCCCTGCTGCGCAACACCATCCCCGGCCGTGTACGTATCATCGTCCAGCTGGTGGTAGTTGCCATGATGGTAATCCTGGTGGACCAGATTCTCAAATCCTTTGAAGCCACCTACGCCATCGACAAGCAGCTGTCCGTTTACATCGGCCTCATCATCACCAACTGTATCGTGATGGGCCGTATCGAAGCCTTCGCCCTGGGCAACAAGCCCTGGCCCAGCTTCCTGGACGGCGTTGCCAACGGTGCAGGCTACGGCCTTATCCTCCTTGTCGTCGCCTTCTTCCGCGAGCTCCTGGGCTCCGGCACCCTGTTCGGCATCGACATCCTCGGCCGTATCGGCTATGTTCCCAACAACCTGGTTATTCTGCCGCCTTTCGCCCTCATCCTCCTGGGATGCATCGTATGGGTGCAGCGCAGCATCCAGAAGGACCTCCAGGAAAAGTAAACTGTAACGCCTTATGGAATATCTTAGCTTATTCACCAAGTCCATCTTTGTGGACAACATGATCTTCGCATACTTCCTGGGAATGTGCTCATTCCTGGCCGTATCGAAGAATGTGAAGACGGCTGCCGGCCTTGGCGTCGCAGTTATCTTCGTGCTCCTGGTGACGCTCCCCATCAACTACCTTCTCAACACCTATGTGCTGGCCCCCGACGCACTCATCAAGGGCGTGGACCTGAGCTTCCTCAGTTTCATCGTCTTTATTGCCGTCATCGCCGCCATCGTGCAGATTGTAGAAATGGTGGTGGAGAAATTCTCTCCGGAGCTGTATTCATCCCTGGGTATCTTCCTGCCGCTGATCGCCGTGAACTGCGCCATCCTGGGCGGTTCCCTGTTCATGCAGCAGAAAGACTTCCTGAACATCGGAGAAGCCGCCGTTTACTCCCTGGGTAGCGGCCTGGGCTGGTTCCTGGCCATCGTTTCGCTGGCCGCCATCCGCGAGAAAATGGCTTACTCCAATGTTCCCGCCGCCCTCAAGGGCCTGGGTATCACCTTTATCACCGTGGGTCTGATGGGTATCGCCTTCATGACCTTCATGGGTATTTCACTGTAGGAGGACTGAGATTATGACAAGTACCATTTTAACTTCTATCGCAGTCATCGTAGTAGTGACCCTCGTGCTGGTGGCTCTCCTCCTGTGGATCAAGACCGCCCTCACTCCTTCCGGAACCGTCAAGATCAATATCAACAACGGCACCAAGGAGCTGGAAGTCACCCCCGGCGGAGACGTCATGCACACCCTGGCCGATCACGGCATTTTCCTCCCCTCCGCCTGCGGCGGCAAGGCCAACTGCGGCCAGTGCAAACTGCAGGTACTGGAAGGAGGCGGAACCATCCTTCCCACCGAAACGGGCTTCTTCTCCCGCAAGCAGATCAAGGAAGGCTGGCGTCTGGGATGCCAGGTAAAGATCAAGGACAACATCCAGATCGCCGTACCCGAAAGCGCCCTGAGCGTGAAGAAACTCGAGTGCGAGGTGATCTCCAACGAAAACGTGGCTACCTTCATCAAGGAGTTCACCGTGAAACTTCCCGAGGGCGAGCACATCGACTTCAAGTCCGGTGAGTACATCCAGATCGATATCCCCGAGTATGAGGCCGACTTCTCCGACATGGGCGTGGCCGACATCTACAAGGGCGACTGGGACCGTTTCGGTATCACTTCCCTGAAGTTCAAGAACACCACTCCCACCATCCGTGCCTACTCCATGGCCAGCTATCCTGCAGAGAAGGACGTGATCAAGCTGAACGTGCGTATCGCAACCCCTCCGTTCGACCGCACCCAGCCCAAGGGCGTGTTCAAGTTCGTCCCCGGCGTGCCTCCGGGAATCGCTTCCACCTACGTGTTCTCCCGCAAGCCGGGTGACAAGGTGTGGATCAGCGGCCCTTACGGTGAGTTCCTCCTTCCGAAGGACGACCCCGACACGCAGGAGTACATCTTCGTGGGCGGCGGCGCCGGCATGGCTCCCCTCCGCAGCCACATCATGCACCTGTTCAAGACCCTGAAGACCAAGAAGCCCGTGCACTTCTTCTATGGCGCCCGCGCCCTGGTGGAAGCCTTCTACCTGGAAGACTTCGCCGAGATCGAGAAGGAGTTCCCGAACTTCCACTTCCATCTGGCCCTGGACCGTCCGGATCCCGCAGCCGACGCTGCAGGCGTGAAGTACACCGCCGGTTTCGTACACAATGTGATGAACGAGACCTACCTCAAGGACCACGAGGCTCCCGAGGACATCAAGTACTTCATGTGCGGCCCGCCCATGATGACCAAGTGCGTGTGCGACCTCCTCGATTCCCTGGGCGTCGCTCCCGAGAGCATCTTCTTCGACAACTTCGGCGGTTAACCGTCATTCACTCCATAAAAAGGTGGCCAGATCTCTGGTCACCTTTTTTGTGTCTCATTGAAGGCAGGGAGCACACTCCCTGCCTTTACGATAACGGGGTAGATGGAGTTGCGCTCCAGGGGTGGAAGGGGGATGCGGTAATGGAGTTTGTCGCCGGGAGGGGTGTTGAAGTCGGGGCCCTGGTATTGGACACGGATGTCCAGCGCCGTCCCTTCTCCCAGATTCTCCAGGACGTAAAGGCTCATGGGATGGTCGAAGCCGTCACAGGTATGGACATACCCGCGCGAGAATGTGTCCCGGACCACGCTGCCGGGAAAGAGGGTGGCCGATGAAGGGCATCCCGTCACTTCCACGTCTGTTACTTTGAAAACGACGCCTTCGGGGACTTCGTCCCTGTGGACTTCAAGATCGATCCGGGCCACGAGGCGCTTTGCCTTCAAATGAAGAGAGTCTCCCGGGACCGTGTTCTCGCAGAGGGCCACCATCGGCAGGCCGTGGGTGAACTCGTCCGGATAGGCCAGGAAAAAGCGGTATTCCCGCGCTTGGGGAAGCGTCATCGCCGGGAGGGCATACCCCATGTTGAAAGCGCAGAGGACCGTGTAGGGGACATCCCTGAGGAGCCTTACGTCGTAACGGAAACGGCCGTCCCTCATGCGCAGGGAACGCGAAGGGATGAACACGCGCTCTTCAAGATCACCGTACGGGTTGAATATAAGGATGTTACAGTCGGAGATGAGCGTTTCCTCCGGGGAGACTGCACGCGTAGCTACTACTTCATCGACGCAGAGGATAAGAGACGATTTAGCAGTATCACCTTGAGAACTACGCGTGCAGGCAGCCAGGAGTACCATAACAAAAACCATTAATGCCTTTCTCATATTTCTACATGCAAGGGGTCTTTCCATTCCCACGGCAGCGAGACCGTTTCCACGACCACCGTCCCGCCCTGGACGGGGATAAAGGCCGACGGCGAGCCTTTCCGCGTGAGCGTAAGGTCCAGCTCATACGACTGCCCGGCCTGAAGGCTTCCCAGCGGGACGGGGTAATAACAGACATCCTCCCCCACCTTGCCCGCCAGCACCAGGCGCAGCTGCTCGCTGGGATAACAGTAGAACTCCCGCGAGAGGGTAACGCGAGACGTCCCCACTTCCCCGCACCCGTCCTGCAGCAACATCTCCGGATGGGGAAGCTGCAGGACGGCCGTGCTGTCCGGCTCCCCGGCATTCAGCCAGGAAAGCGGCGCGGGACGCGCTTTGCCCAGGGCAAGCGGCAGACACTCGGTTGCCGCATAGGCCAGATAAAGGGAGGTACATACGAAGGGCTCTGCCGCATAGGGGTAGCGGCGGAAATCGGCCGAAAGGGAGCGAAGGCCGATGCGCACGAGCGAAGGACGCAGGGAAAGGTTGCACTTCCGGGAGAGACCCTCCCCCAGAAGTGCTTCCCCCACCATCTGCGGGCAATCGGGGTCCTCATCGGACAGGGAGAACCGCGTCTTGCAAAGATCCGCATAGGTACGGACGGCATACCAGTCTTGTCTGCGGCTCTGGCTCACGACCACCAGCCGGCGGGGCCCGGCAGTTGAGACGGCCAGGACGGAGCCGCTTTGCCCGGAAACGGGGATTTGCTGGTAACTGTCCAGGTTTTGAGCGCTTTCCGTGTCAAAATAGAAACAATCCAACACGGGCTGTCTTGGATTTTTGTTCCATTGTATATAAATTTGTTGTCCCTCGCGTGCGGGGGGAATTAGCGTCGCTTGCGAGCACGAAGACACAAAGGCCGGAAGCTGCAAGAACGCAGCCATGGTTGTCGCAGAGGTGCGACGGGCGAATAAGCGCAAAAAGAAGAAAAATAAAGCATCAAGACGAGTTGTCCGGCCTCTGTGGTTCGTTCGTTTCATTTCGTGTTCCATTTTTTGAACGGGGCAAAACTAAAAAAGCGGCCACAGAAATACAAGCATCGGCTAAAACAAAGTTTGGTTTTAGCCGACTATGCTAAAAAACGAAATAAATCGACCGATAAATCGGCTAAAAAAAAGATAGGTTTTTTATGAATTTCAGAAGACTGTTTTATCCGACCCGTGACCTGATTCCCATCCTGGAACGTCAGGCTTCGCTGCTGAGCGAGAGCGCCAGGCTGTTCTGCACCATGCAGCTCACCCTGGACGGGGACAGTTGGAGGAGCACCTTCAAGGAGATGCGCAACATGGAGCATCAGGGAGATGCCCTGCTCACAGAGTTCCGCGAGGAGATCTCCCATATTTCCCTCGCACACGGCGTGCGCCGGGAACTTACGACCGTTTCCATGGCCATGGACGATTTCCTGGACGTACTCAAGGACTGCGCAAACGCGCTCAATATCTACAAACCGGCGCGGATCGACGACCAGCTGCAGGAACTCTCCCGCATCATCGAGAAGGAAGCCAAGGCCCTGCAGGACATGGTTTCCCTCCTTTCCGACATGAAGAAAAATGCTACGGCCATCACTCTGCAGGCAGACCGCGTCACGGAACTGGAGCACGACGCCGACGAAGCCTACGAAGATTACGTGGGTTACATCTTCGCCCACGAGCCGGACATGCGCGAAATGACCAAGTACAAGAACCTGGCGGAACTGTACGAAAAAGCCACGGACTCCGGAAAGCACGTGGCAGACTGCGCGAGAATTCTGGTCATGCGCTTTATTTAAGCGCTTTCAGACATATCTTCAATGAATCCGTCCAATGGGGTATCTCTATCCCGAGGGCGGATTTGATTTTACTCTTGTCCAGCACGGAATAGGCGGGCCGATGTACCTTCGAGGGAAACTCCTCGCTGGTACAGGGCTGAATGTCGCACGAAGTATGTCCGGCATACTCCGCGATTGTCTTCGCAAACTCGTACCACGTACACTCCCCTTCATTCGTATAATGGTAGATATGGGCCGATGCGAGCGAAAACTCCTCTCCCTCTTCTGCCGTCTTCCCTAATACTTTCACTATTACCTTTGCAAGGTCGCCGGCGTAGGTGGGGGTGCCGCGCTGGTCGTCAACCACTTTGAGGGAGGGTTTTTCGG
This sequence comes from Bacteroidales bacterium, assembly GCA_016288055.1. Classification (GTDB taxonomy): domain Bacteria; phylum Bacteroidota; class Bacteroidia; order Bacteroidales; family UBA932; genus Cryptobacteroides. The sequence goes on along the minus strand of JAEEXZ010000024.1, from coordinate 16,963 downwards.
CGGTGAGGCGCAGCATGGTCTTGACGAAGTTCTTGCCGTATTCGCTGTACAGCCAGGCCGTGCGGATGATGACGTGACGGCAGCCGGTGCGGAGGATGGCCTGCTCCCCATGGAGTTTGGTCTGGGCATAGACGCCCTGCGGGGCAGGCGTTTCGTCTTCGGGGATGGGCGTATGGTGCGGTTTCCCGCCATAGACATAGTCTGTGGAAATGTGGATGAGGAGGCCACCGACTTCTTTCATGGCCAGGGCGAGGTTTTCCACGGCCTCCGCGTTCAGTTTTTCGGCCAGGTCCGGGTTATCCTCGGCCCCTTCCACATTCGTATAGCCGGCGCAGTTGACAAGGGTGTCTATCCCCTCCTTTTCCACGATCCGGCGGATGGCAGGGAGGTCCGTGATGTCGAGTTCCCCGATGTCGGTAAAGACAGCCGAAGGAAGCAGGGGGCGCAGGCTCATGCCCAGCTGTCCGTTAGCGCCTGTTACCAGTACTTTCATTCCGCGTATAAATCGATGTCGTAGTCAAACAGGGAGGAGGCGTCTGCGAGGAAGGGATGGTGAAGGTCCTTCTCGGAGAGGACGGTATCGGCCTCGGGGATGCCCCAGTCGATTCCGAGGGCGGGGTCGTTCCAGGCGATGGCATCCTCCGCGGCGGGCGCGTAGGGGCGGTCGCATTTGTACTGGAAGACAGCCTCTTCGCTGAGAACGGAGAAGCCGTGCGCGAAACCGCGCGGCACAAAGAGTTGCCGATGGTTATCCCCGCTGAGCTCACAGGCTACATGGCGGCCGAACCAGGGAGAGCCGCGGCGGATATCCACCACCACGTCGAGGACCCGGCCGGAGATGACCCTCACCAGCTTGGACTGGGAAAAAAGACCCTTCTGGTAATGAAGGCCGCGGATGACACCATATCGGCTGCGGCTTTCGTTATCCTGAACAAAGTGAATGCGACGGCCCAGGGCCGCGTTGAATTCATTCTGGTTCCAGGTTTCCATGAAATACCCGCGCGCATCTCCGAACAGCTTAGGCTCCACGATGACGACGCCGGGGATGGCGGTTTCCTTAATGCTTATCATGTTCATCGGCCTGTCTAAGTAAATACTGCCCGTAGGGGTTCTTGGCCATGGGGGCGGCGATTTCCCGCAGGCGGGCGGCGCTGATCCATCCCATCTGCAGGCCGATGTCCTCCAGGCAGGCCACTTTAAGGCCCTGCCGTTTCTCGATGGTCTCAATGTAGATGGAAGCCTCGGAAAGGGAATCGTGCGTACCGGTGTCCAGCCAGGCGAAACCGCGGCCCAGGGTCTGGACTTTGAGCTCCCCATCCTTCAGGAAGCGCTGGTTCACGGAGGTGATTTCCAGCTCCCCGCGGGCGGAAGGCTTGATTTCGGACGCCACCTTCACCACCTTGTTCGGGTAGAAATAAAGTCCCACGACTGCGTAATTGCTCCTGGGGTGCTGCGGCTTCTCCTCGATGGAAAGGCACTTGCCCTCCTTGTCGAATTCCGCCACGCCGTAACGTTCGGGGTCGCTTACCCAGTAGCCGAATACGGTGGCGAGGGCGTCTTCCTCGGCGCTGCGGACCGCCTCGCGGAGCATAGGAACGAACCCGCTGCCATGGAAGATGTTGTCTCCCAGCACCAGGCACACGCTGTCATTGCCGATGAACTCCCGGCCGATGAGGAAGGCCTGCGCCAGCCCGTCCGGAGAGGGCTGTTCCGCATAGGAGAAGTGGACGCCGAAGTCGCTTCCGTCTCCCAGAAGGCGGCGGAAAGCCGGCAGGTCCTGCGGGGTGGAAATGATGAGGATATCCCGGATTCCCGCCAGCATGAGCACGCTGATGGGATAGTACACCATGGGCTTGTCATAGACCGGCAGAAGCTGCTTGCTCACGCCCTTGGTAATGGGATAAAGCCGAGTGCCGGAACCTCCGGCGAGTACAATTCCTTTCATAGCATACAAATATAGTGGTATTTTTTGATTATTTCATTGAAATAACTACCTTTGCAGCCCCATGAAATCCAAGATTCGCATAGCACTCGCCACCCAGGGCTACCCGCTCGGAGGCATTACCAGCGTCAATCTCTCCATCGCCCGGCGCGTCTCGGAAGCGGCACCGGAGTTTGAGTTCTTCATTTTCCACGACAAGCCCATCAAGAAGAAGCACATCGACTGCCCTTTCCAGACGGTCCTTGTACGGGACTTCCCGGAGGCCGTCAAGGAGTGGGGAATCGACATTCTGGTAGAGTGTTCCCGTCTGGAAAAAGGGACAGATGAGATTCGCCGGAACGGGACCCGGGTCATCTATGCAGACCACGGCCAGGCCTTCGGCGAGCAGTTCGCCATCCTGGACCGCCGCAGAGGCGGTACGGGCCTGTTTCCCATCAAAAGAATCCTGTGGCACCTGTTCCAGAAAAGAAGGTACGACGGAACCGGAAGGGCCTGGCGGATGGCCGTCGCCCGTACTGCCAAGGCCTATGAGAGCGCAGACATCTATCTCTGCCTGTGCCAGGCCTACAAAGACCAGATTCAGCAGGAACTGGGCCTTCCCTCCGACAATCGCCTCCGGGTAATCCGGAACTACCAGCCCACCGTGGAAAACCCCTGCCTGGAAAAGGAAAAAAGCATCCTGTACTGCGGCCGTCTCTCCCGCTACGACAAACGGGTGGACCGCATACTGAGGATCTGGGCCAGGGTGCAGGACCAGCTGCCGGAATACTCCCTGGACATCGTGGGAAGCGGACGGGAAGGAGCCAACCTGATGCGGCTGGCCCGCCGGCTTTCCCTCAAGCGCGTCACCTTCTGGGGCAAGCGCTTCGACGTGGACACCTTCTATAACAAAGCCAGCATCCTCTGCATGACCTCCCAGACGGAAGGGTGGGGCCTCGTACTCACGGAAGCGCAGGCTAACGGAGTGATTCCCATCGCCTTCAACTGCTCGGCCGGCGTGGAGGAAATACTGGATGACGGTGCCGGCGTCCTGGTCCCCCATGCCGATGAAGAACGCTTCGCTCAGGAGCTGCTCACCCTGTGCAAAACGGAAGACCTCCGCCCCCTGCGGGAGCGTTGTATCGAAAAAGCAAAACTCTTCTCGGAAGAGGAGAACACCCAGGCCTGGACCCAGTTGTTCCGGAGCCTTAGCGAAGCTTCAGATAAAGCTTAAGCAGCAGCTGCTCCGGCACGGAAAGGAAGAGACCGGGCGTCACGGGAACCCCGGCCGCGAGCGATGCCAGCATGGGATACTCCTGAAACAGTTCCCGGTTTACCGTCATCCCCGTCCAGGCTGCACGCAGCAAGAGTTCTTTTTCCACCAGTGCGACGGGAGAAGGGTCGCAGCCGCGGAATGCCAGATAAAAATCCATCATGTTCCGGGCGCTGAAAGTGCGCCTGCGCACACGGGATGCCTTGGTGGAAGCACCGGGGACCGTACGGTCGTAGTGGTAAAGTCCCTCTTTGAGATTCACGATTCGGCCGGCCCGCTGCAGGGCCTGCGTGGAAACCACGATGTCCTCGTGCATCGAATACCGGGGCGTAAAGATATCCGTCAGCGTATGGCGGCGGAAGAACTTGGTGCATAGATAGCCGTACGCCTTGTAAGTATAGAGTCTCTGTACAAACAGCCGCGGGTTTTCCACCGAGCTGTCCTTTTCCAAATCCAGCTTGCGCCTTTTTCCGTACTCCTTCCAGAAGCCGAAGGTGACGATGTCGGCATCGGCCGCGGCGGCCACCAGTTTCTCCACGGCAAAGGGCTCCAGCCAGTCGTCCGAGTCCACAAACATGAGAAAATCCCCGTGCGAAGCGGCGATTCCGTCCCTGCGGGCGAAAGACTGCCCTTCATTGGACTTACGAAGGATGGTCACGCGGGGCTTCCGCTGCGGGAAGTACTCCACCACCTGCTCCAGGATCTCCACGGAACGGTCCGGAGAACCGTCGTCCACGAAGATATACTCGATGTCCGGGTATGTCTGTGAGAAGAGACTCCGGGCACAGCGCTCGATGTACTTCTCTACCCCGTAAACCGGGACTATGATGCTGACGGAAGGCATTTAGATGATATTTTGGAAACGGTCCGGAATACGCACGATGATACGGAGACCGAACATGCCCGGCTTGTTCCAGGCATAGGGCGGCCGGGCGATACGCTGACAGATACGGGCAAAGCGCGTCCAGGGTTCGAAGGCGCGGGCCTTGAGCTCCGTTACCAGACGGATGGCGCGGGAACGCTTCTGCATATGCTTTCCCCATCCCTGGGCCAGCCGGTCCTTGTCCTGGAAGCGGTCCTGGAGGCGCTTCATGTCAAAGTAGCCGAAGTGGAACAGGTACAGATCCTTCACAATATGGAAGTTATGTCCTTTGATGCGATGGAATCCGCTGCCCCAGATGTAAGGCTTGGCAAGAATGGACGGCTTGGTGTAACGCGTGCCGATCTGGGCGTAATGCCGCTGCTGGAGGAAGGGCTTGTCCTCCGTGATGTCGGGTTCCTCCCCTATCTTCTGGCCGAAATCCAGGCCGAGTCCGGAGGCCGATCCCTTGATGTCCAGCCCGCTCAGGAACTCCACGAGCGACTTGCCCAACTTGGGATCCACGACGACGAATTCATCGGCATCCACGCCGATGACAAGGTCGTAGCCGGCGGCCAGGAGGGCGGCGGCCTTCTCCGACAGGTGTTTCAGGCGGCCTTTCTCGGCCGACACGACCTGCGTGCCGATTTTTTCCACCTTCTCTGCGTGCGTCCCTTCGCAGAAAGGGGCGATCTCCTGGTCGAGACCATCGAAATAGATGTAGAGATGTTCCTTTCCGCCCAGCTCACGGGAGTAGTACTCCACCCACTTGCGCAGGTAGAAGTCGTCGTTGCGGACCATGGTTATCGCGGCAATCTTTTTCATAGGTATCTGGCTGTAAATGTGTTTCCTTTTTGGGCAAGCTCTTCGGGCGTTCCGGCGAAGACCACCTCGCCGCCCTTGTCACCGGCGTCGGGGCCCAGGTCGATGACCCAGTCTGCGCTGCGGATGACATCCACGTTGTGCTCCACCACAAGGACCGTATGGCCCTTGGAGATGAGGACATCGAAGGCTTTCAGAAGTTTTTCCACGTCGTAGAAGTGAAGGCCGGTGGTGGGTTCGTCGAAGATGAACAGGATCTTCTCCCTGCCGCCCGATGCCAGGGACAGGAAATAGGCCAGTTTGATGCGCTGGCTCTCACCGCCGGAAAGGGTGCTGGAAGGCTGTCCCAGCTTGATGTAGCCCAGGCCGACATCCATAAGCGGTTGCAGCTTGAGGGCGATATTCCTGGCCGCATCCTCTTTCTGGGCGCCGAAGAAGGCGATGGCCTGTTCCACGCTCATGTTCAGGATGTCGTCCACGTTGAGCCCCTGATAGCGGACTTCCAGGATCTCGGGCTTGAAGCGTTTTCCGCCGCAGCTTTCGCAGAGCATGGTGACATCGGCCATGAACTGCATGCCTATCTTCACGAAACCGTCTCCCTGGCATTCCGGGCAGCGGCCGCCTTCCTGATTGAAGGAGAAGTAGCTGGGCGTAAAGCCGTTGATGCGGGCGTACTGCTGGTCACTGAGGAGCTTGCGGATGTCGTCATAGACTTTCAGGTACGTGACGGCGTTGGAACGGGAGCTCTTGCCTATCGGGTTCTGGTCCACGTATTCCACGCGCGTAACGCGGTTGAGGTCCCCGGAAAGGCCCTTGAAGACGCCGGGCAAGTCGCCGGTTTCGTTGATGCGGCGATGGAGGGCCGGGTAGAGGATATCCCCCACCAGCGAACTCTTTCCGCTACCGGAAACGCCGCTCACCACCGTGAATACGTTCAGGGGGAACTGTACGTTGATATCCTTAAGGTTATTCTGCATGGCGCCTTCCACCGTGATGGAATAGTGCCAGGTTTTCTTCTCCCGCTGGTAGGGCTTCCGGATACCGGCCAGGTACTGCAGGGTAAGGGATGGCCGATCGGAGTCGGCCATGACGTCATGCCCGACCTGATCGGGCATCTCGGGCTTCCCCGCGAACACCACCTCTCCCCCGTTGACGCCCGCCTTCGGGCCCAGGTCTATCAGATAATCGGCCGCCCTGATGATCTCCGGGTCGTGTTCGACGACGACGACGGTGTTGCCGATGTCCCGCAGCCGCTTCAGCACTTGGATGAGACGCTCCGTGTCGCGCGGATGCAGGCCGATGGAGGGCTCGTCCAGGATGTACATGGAGCCCACCAGGGAGCTGCCGAGCGCCGTAACCAGGTTCACGCGCTGGCTTTCACCGCCGGAGAGCGTATTCATGGTACGGGAAAGGGTAAGATACCCCAGTCCCACGTCCTGGATGCACTGGAGACGATACTGGATCTCTTCCATCGTCTTCCCGGCAATCGTCCGCTCTGTTTCTGTCATTCTGAGCGTCAGCGAAGAATCTATCCACTTGAGCAGTTCATCCACGGTCATGGACATCAGCTCATGGATGGTCTTGCCGCCCACCTTTACGTAGAGCGCTTCCTTCCGCAGCCGGCTGCCGCCGCAGGCATGGCAGGTGGTGCGGCCGGAATAGCGGCTGAGCATATATTTATATTGTATCTTGTAGCGGTTGCTTTCCACCCACTCGAAGAACTGGTCCAGGCCGCAGAAGGCATCGGGGTCTTCGTAGTCTCCGCGGTGCGTCCAGATAATGCGCTTCTGCTGCTCCGTAAGCTTGGCATAAGGTTCGAAGATGGGAATGCCCAGTTTCTCCGAGTTCTTGATAAGCTGGTCCTTGAACCAGCCCATCTTTTCTCCCCGCCAGCAGGCGATGGCCCCGTCATAGATGCTTTTGGTCTTGTCAGGGACCACCAGGTCCTCGCTCACGCCCACAATCTTTCCCAGGCCTCCGCACACGGGGCAGGCGCCCAGCGGGCTGTTGAAACTGAACAGGTATTCGTCCGGCTTGCGGAAGGTGATGCCGTCTCTTTCGAAGCGGGAACAGAAGCGTACCAGGTTACCGGAGGTTTCCCACAAAGCCATGTCTCCGTTGCCTTTATCAAATGCGTTCTGGACAGAGGAATGCAGACGCGTGCGCATGTCCTCGTCCGGCATTCCGGAAGTCTTGACGCGGTCCACCAGAAGCCACAGGCCGGCGGGATAGTTCCCGTCCATCTTCATCACGTCCTCGATCTGGTAGAGGGTGCCGTCGGCAGGAGAGAAAAGACGGCCGTAGCCTTCCTCCTTGAGGGAAAGCATCAGTTCCACTTTATCGCCGCGCTCGTCCCAGCGGACATCGGCCAGGATATATACTGCGTGCGGATTTCCGTCGGAGAGGGCGGCGAGGACGTCGCCCACCCCCTGCGCACGCACTTCCTCCCCGCTCACAGGCGAATAGGTTCGGCCGATGCGGGCGAACAGGATGCGCAGATAATCGTATATTTCCGTGGTGGTGGCCACCGTCGAGCGGGGATTCTTGATGTTCACCTTCTGCTCGATGGCGATGGCCGGCGGGATGCCCTCGATGCTGTCCACGTCCGGCTTGGACATCCGGCCCAGGAACTGGCGGGCGTAGGAGGAAAGGCTTTCGGCAAAACGGCGCTGTCCCTCCGCGAAGAGGGTGTCGAACGCAAGGGAGCTCTTTCCGCTGCCGCTCACTCCGGTAATGACAACGAGACGATTACGGGGAATTTCCACCGTAATCTCTTTCAGGTTATTCACCCGGGCTTTTTTAACAATGATATTACCCTCCGCCGGCATAGACTATTTGCCTCTTTCCAACTGTTTGCGAGCGTTGTAGAAGCTCTGGCGCGATCCGAAGCCGGAAGCGATGGCCAAATCCTCGACGGACGCATTGGGATTTTCGTCACGGTATTTGTTGGCAAAATCCATGCGGCAGCGGTTGATATAGTAGAAGAAACCGCCGAGGGACTCCGTAAGGACGGCTGACAGATAAGTACGGTTGACTCCGCAAAGCTGGGACAGATGAGCCAGTGTAAGGTGGCTGTCCAGGAAGGCCTTGTCCTCTTCCACTGCCTTGCGCACGATCTTCAGGATTTCATTCTTGCGGGAGGCGGAGAGGGGCTGGGCTTCCAGGACGGAGCCAGGTTCGGCACGGTCCCAGACGTCGTGCTCCACTTCCTCCGCCAGTTCCTTGACGCGGTTTTCCGCCTCCAGGAAGGTGACATCCAGCGCACGGTGCGGGTTAAGGGCAATGAGCAGAAACGCGACGATGAGGGCCGACAGGATCAGAAGGCCGATTGCTATCACGTCCTTGCCGCCGATAAAGGAGACGCCCCAGCTCACCAGGATGTGCAGCGAGGACAGGATGACGGCATGGACGGCAAAGTTCTTGGGGAAGTCCTCCTTGGAGGAATAGTTCTCTTCCGAGAAGAGGCGGCGGGCCCTGTTGATGAGGATGAACGCGCCGATGAAAGAGAGAAGGAAGATGACGGCCATGGTGCCCGACACAGCGCCCAGCTGACGGGCCCATACGCCCTGGAGTTGCGTTCCGGGCATGATGGCCAGCCATATGGCGGCCAATACAAGGACAATAAAGGGGACAGACAGCAAGTAGAGGGAAACTTTCCAGTTACCCATGTTGACCATGCGGCCGAAGTGCGTGAAAAGGAACATGGCGCAGAAATAGGGCGAACCCAGCATGATCATCACGCGGAGAGCCATCACGGAATCTGCTTCCTGAGGAAGGAAGAGAACCGGAAGCATGAGCAGATTCGTAAGGAAACAGAACACTACCGTGCGCCAGGCGGGATGGAAAAAATCCATGTGCCGGGCAAAAGGTTCACATCTATGCCCCCACCGGATGATGGCGACAATCACGCTTGTAGCTATGTATATAGCCAGTGCGGCACTGAAAAGTAAGTCTTGCTGTGTATATAACATAACAGATGCAAATGTCGCATTTTGCATCCGTTTTTCCAAAAAAATTTGTAGGTATTTGACAGCCTATTTGTCCAGCTGACGACGAACGTTGTAAAAAGTCTGGCGGGAATTAAACCCGGAGGCGATTGCTACCTGCTCGAGGGTGCTGTCCGCGTGCTTGCGACGCCAGGTGGCGGCGTAGTCCAGACGGAGACGATTAATATAAAAGAAGAAACCTCCCAGATCCATCAGCGCAGCCGATACATAGGTGCGATTGGTGCGGCAGCGCTCAGCAAGGGAAGCAAGCGTCAGGCAAGGGTCAAGGAAAGCCTGACGCTCTTCCACTTCCACTCGAATAGTTTTGATCAGGTTACTGTTTGTATTCATCAAAAAAACTACTAACTAACTATTGAACTTACTTACTTAAACACTAGAAAACTTCCGCACTGGAAAGCTTCCGATGGCAAAGTTGGGCATTTACAAGGGAACCCCCGTAAAAATGAGTAAAAAGATTTCGCCGGGTTTGTAAAAAGTGGTAAAAAACATGCCCTAAAATGTAAAAACGCGTCAAATTGACGCGTTTTTACACTATATTATTGACTGTTTTTTACTGACAATCCGGGCAAATACCCTTCAGTAAATAACTTGATCCTTCCACCTTGAAACCGTCCGGCTGTTCCACGGGAGGAACCGGGGTGTCGTACAGGCAGAACGTACGGCGACATTTGACGCAATAGAAGTGGACATGGACATCGTCGTCATGCTCATCGCCGTGGCTGTGGCACAATTCGTAGCGCACACCGTCACCGCTATCCTCCAGGGCATGGACCAGATGAGCTTCCCGGAAAACCGAAAGGGCCCGGAACACGTTGCTCTTGTCAATGGTCTCCAGCCGGTCCTCCAGCTCCGTCATGGACAGCGGACGGCCGGCGTCCCGCAACGCCTTGGCGATAAGCAGGCGATTGGCGGTCACTTTTACCTTGTGCAGGGCGAAGAGTTCTTCCAGATCAGTCATAGCTTATAAAAAAAGGGAAAGCTACTTACATCGCACCGCTACAACCACCTACCCTTGCTGCATTCCTGCCCTGGGGGAGTTCGGAGGGAGCTGGTCGTGTAAGACTTTCCCGTCACAAAGGTACTGCTTTTTTTTGATTTTTCAATAACCAGACGTTGCGGGAGCGGTTCGCAGATGAAGAAAAATTTGTTTATTTAACGGAAATTCAATACATTCGCGGTCAAGAATACTTAAACTTGCTATGAAAAAGACCGCACTTGTGACTGTGATCTTGCTTCTTTGTCATTGTATGACAGGGCTGGCCCAGCGTGCGGCAGCGCAGCCGGAAAGGCATTTTCCCCGTATCAGTATATATAGCAACCTTGCCTATGATATCGCCCTGATTCCCAATCTGGGCGTGCAGGTGGGCGTTTTTGACGACTGTTCGGTGAGCCTGTCCTGGAATCACAGCTGGTGGGGCGGCGAAGGCCATAGCTGGAAAGTTTACGGACCGGAGCTCACCGTGCGCCGGTATTTTTCCGGCCGGAACGCCGACCGCTCATACACCGGCCATCATGCGGGTCTTTACACCCAGGTCATTACTTACGACATTCAGCGCCGGGGCGGAACAGGATATCTGGGCGGAGAGCCCGGAGGCAATCTGTTTGACGGGGCCAACTGGGGCACAGGCCTGGAATATGGCTACACCTTCCGCCTCAACCGGCAACTGGACCTGGACCTGAGCATCGGCCTGGGTTACTTCGGCGGGAAGTATTACTCCTACGAATACACGGGCGGCCAGTACATCTGGCAAAGCACCGCGCACCGCAACTACTGGGGGCCCACACGGCTGGGTATCTCCCTTATTTGGAACCTGCCCCTATGAAACACTTCTGGCTCATAGGGATCGTCTTGGCTCTCACCGGATGCCGCCACAAGGAGCTCTGGATGGGAGGCGAACACTTTGCGACCATCGAAGTGAACTTCGACTGGAGCGAAGCCCATACCCTGCCCGAAGAGCAGGAGGGGCTCTCCATGAGTATGTACCTCTATCCGGAAGACGGGAGCGCCCCGCTCTACTACGAGCTTTCCGGTCATGACGGAGGCCGCGTCCGCGTTCCCTTCGGCCGATATACCGTCATCGCCTGGAACCATGAAAACGACGCCATCCTCATACGGGGACAGGAAAAAGCCGCCACGCTGGAGTTCTACACGCGCCCGCAGCCGCTGCTCGCCAGCCTGGGCCTGACTTCCACGCGCGCCCCCCGCCCGACGGAAGCTTCGGAGGAACGTTCGGTGCTGGAGCCCGGCCCTCTCTGGACAGGTTGTGTGCAGGACCTGGAGGTCTCCATACAAGCCCCGCTCAAGTGGGACGTCCCCGTGGAGGACGCCTATATCCAGTTCTCGGTAGGCGTGATGAATATGGGTAACATCGTTTTCGTGAGCGAGAGTGCCTTCGCCCTTTCCTCCGTCTGCGCCAGCTACTTCCCCTTCGACCGCTCCCTGGGAGAAGAAAACGTTTCCATTCCTTTTGACGGACAGATCATCGAAGACGAAGAATACGGCGAGTACATCATGGGGCACTGCACGCTCTTTGGCCATTGCCCGAAAGATGAACAGGATCACTGGCTCACCATTTATGCCATCATGGCCGACGGCAGCAAGTACTACACCAACGTGGACGTGTCCGACGCCGTACACCCCGAAGAACCTGCCACAATTGATCCGGGAGATCCGGGAGCACCGGGCAATCCGCCGCAGCCGGGCAACCCGAATCCAGGTATCATCGACCTGAACCTGGACGACATTTCCTTTCCGAACCCCTTTGAAGGAGATCCCTCAGCCTTCACCCGCGTGGATGAATGGCTTACCGAAAAGATAGATATAATCATGAACTAAATCTTTAAATTATGAAAAAACACCAATTTAACGCTATGGCCATGGCTCTTCTGATGAGCCTCGTCGCCTGCCAGACCACCGAAATCCTGGACCAGCGCCAGGACAGCCGCATCAACCTGCGTACTTCGGTAAACACCGCAACCAAAGCCGTCGGCCTTTCTACCAACCACCTCAAGACCCAGGGTTTCCACCTGGCCGTATTCCAGGGAAAGATTGGCGACGCCGACGTCGTCAAGTATTTCGAAATGGATATGGACCGCGACCAGTTCAAGGAGGACGGCTACTATACCCCTTATTTCTGGGAAGACCGGACCCTCCACTTCTATGCCTGGTATCCCAAGAGCGAGCAAGCCGGCACCATGACCGTCGATCCCGATAACGGTTATGCCATCACCTATGCTCCGGCCGAAAACGCCGCCGAGCAGAAGGACTTCTCGGTGGCCTACAACATCGGCACCAAGGAGGAAAACGGCAGTTCCGGCGTGAACATGAACTTCCGCCACGCCCTCTCCCAGGTAGAAATCATCGTAAACAACGCTTCCACCCTGGCCGACAACAACGTCATCGTGAAGGCCGTCAAGGTTGGTAACGCCATCAAGAGCGGCACCTTCGGCATGCCGGTCTATCCGACCGACGAAGCCGTTTCCGAGGAAAACCGCCTCACCGGATTGTGGAGCGGAAACGTGAGGACGAACTCCGGGGACAAGAACCTCCGCACCTATTCCATCGTCCATGACTCCCCCATCACCATCATCAAGGGCCAGCAGCGCTCCGTCATGGGTGCCGCCGGCAACTGGATGGTGGTTCCCCAGGTGAACTCGGAGGAGCAGTTCTGGAACCCCGAAGAAGGTGGCGCCGGAGACAAGATGTACATGGCCCTCCTGGTGAAGCTGATGCAGGGGTCCGCTACGGTCTATCCTTCGGCCAGCACTCCTGAGGAAGATAAAGTGGGCGACTATGCCTGGACCGCCGTTCCCATCCCTGCCGGATCTGTTCTCGAAGCCGGTAAGAAGTACACCTTCACCCTTACCTTCATCATCAATACCGGTAACGCCGGCAACCGCATCTCCGACGGTAAGGAAATCCTGTCCCACCCCATCAAACTGGTTGTGACCGTGGATGACTGGGTAGAAGTCTCCAATGGCGAAACCCTTTATTAATGAATAGATTCCGTACGATGGCCGGCCTGCTCGCCGTAGCGGCCGTTCTTCTCTCCGGGTGCCGGAAAGGGCACCCGGAGAGGGGCGCCATCGCACTGGATGCCCGGTCCGAGTGGACGGACCTTACGAAGGCGACCCTCCTCCGCGGGGCTTCACTCGCGACGGTGGAGATCGGGACATCGGCCTTCCTCTACGAGGGAGACTGGACCGACGCCCTTACGCCCAATTATTTCCACAACGTGCCCTTCCGTTACCAGGGCGCTTTCTGGATTCCCGAGGTCAGTTACTACTGGCCGGGAAGCGGCCGCAACCTGCGCCTTTTCTGCTATGCGCCTTACGACGCGGCCAGCGTCTCGGATCAGGAAAAAGCAGGTGCGCCGTCGGTGCGTTTTACCGTGGCCGATGACCCCGCCCGCCAGGTGGACCTCCTGGTGGCCGATACCGGAACGATGGACGGCGTGGAACGCCAGGCCGTGACGGTGAATTTCTCACATGCGCTATGCGCGGTGCGTTTTGCCATCAAGGCCGGGTCCCGTTCCGGCCTGCTGAGGGGCCTGGAGATGGGCGGGCTGTATGATTCGGCTTCCCGTTCGCTGGCCTGGGGCAGCGCCTGGACCTCGTTCTCCGGGAACGCTTCCTATGCGCTGGAGGGCCGTTTCCGCTACACCAGCTCCAACGAGGACCTGAACCTGTTTGACGCTGATACGGGCCTCCTTCTCCTGCTTCCCCAGACGCGCAACAACGTCTGGCTCCGGGCCTTCTATGAGGTGCAGGGAGAGGAAGACGTGCGGGAAATCAAGGCCGGTCCCATCACGGTGAACTGGGAAGCGGGAAGAATCTATACCTATACGCTGGACGTGCGGGAATCCGTTACGGTCAGCGTTTCGGTGGCAGGCCTCGTGGACATAGGCCCGGACACCGTCTTTGAAGTGGGCGTATATCCCTTCACGCCCGCCGCCCCCTCGGACGGGGATTATACCGGAGGGAACGGGGACTTTATCGTCACGGGAAAATGAGAAGATGGGCCTTCATACTGCTGGTGCTAGCTGTCTCCTGCGTAAAAGAACAGGAGGAGGCCGGGCGGGACTGCCCCGTCCGTTTCCAGGCCAGTGCCAGTCCGTTTGAAGGCGACACCAAGGCCTCGCCCGTCACCAGCCTGAGCGGCAGTTTCGGGGCACTGGCCTATAGCCATGCGACGCCAGACGGGGAAAAGACCCTGTACGGAACGGCGCAGATGACGGAAAGCGGCGGTGTATGGACGGGACCGCTGTACTGGCCCGGCACCGGACACAGCGGAGGACAGACGGGGGAAGCCCGCTATGTGAGCTTCTATGCCTACGCGCCCTACTCGCTGTCTTCCCATTGGGACGGCCATACGCTCTCCGGCGTGACGGCCGGCGGCGAAGACGACATGCTGGTGGCGGCTTCCGGCGCGCTGGACGACAATCCGTCGGCCCAGGACGGCGCGGTGCAGCTCCGCTTCCGGCACGCCTTTACCGGCGTCCGCTTCGAGCCCCAGGAGGGGTATTCGATTCATGAAATCCTGCTCTCCGGCATCTACAGCCAGGGAGATTTCAACCTCCTTACCGGCGGCTGGGAGAACCAGCGCACACCGGTTTCCTATGCCGGAGATATTACGGGCGAACCGCTGCTCCTGCTGCCGCAGACACTGCCGGAGGACGCCTCCATCACCCTCTTGGTCAGTTACCATGACATGGAGCCGGAGCCGATGACGCTCTCCGACCTTGTAGCCGGAACCACCTGGCATCCCGGCACGCTGGTCACTTACCTGATTGCCCGGAACGACTTCACATACAACGTAGAACTGCTTCCTTCGACCGGGGCCGTCACCATGGCCGGCGGCAAGGAAGTCCCGCTCGTAGAGGTGGGCGCCGGTGCAGGAACGGCCGACGGCGTCTTCCAGATCACAAGCTATCTGGTAAACGGGAAGGGCGCCGAGACCGACATCCCCTGGCACATCAAGGCCGTTTACTCCGACTCCGACCTCACGGAATCCGTGGAACTGACAGACGGCTACTACAGCTGGTTGCAGGCCTTCGCGGGAGAGGGCGGAAAGGCCGATGTCGTCAGCCTCTCCAGCCGTGCCGCTCCCGTGGACCATACGGATTATGACGAGGAAACCATCCGGCAGATACTCCGGAGCCGCGCCCCGTCGGGTTCTACGGACTGGCCGCTGAACCTCGCCGACCGCTACGAGGACGGCACTTACCAGGCCGGCAGCTATATCCGCGAGACGGCCAACTGCTACGTCGTGTATGGCCCCGGCTGGTACAAGTTCCCGCTGGTGATGGGCAACGGCATCAAGTGGGGCGGCTATAATATGCAGGCCTTTAATTACTACGGCTATCGGCCTTATCCCGAACGGACGCTCGCGACCTTCAAGGATTACCTGGACCGCGATATCTCCAACCCCGTGCTGCAGAACCCTACCGTCGCCGCAGTCCTGTGGGCCGACCGCCAGAACCTCATCAACAACTTCAGCCTCTATCAGGAGAACGGCTACTGGTGGATCAAGTTCCATATTACCCAGGAGAACATCGACCAGGGAAACGTGGTGTTTGCGGCCATGGATTATGTCTGGGACGACACCACTTCTTCGCTCGTGTACCGCGTCATGTGGAGCTGGCATATCTGGATTACGGATTACGTGCCCGGCCAGGGAGACCTGAACGTGAGCGGCAGCAGCGGAAAGAACTATACGTTCATGCCCCTGAACCTGGGCTGGACAGAGCTGAGTTCGACCGACGTGGCCCATGAGAGCACCCTTTACGTGCAGCTGGAGACCGAGACGGGCGTGGAACTGGGAACCTTCGCCGTGCGCAAAACCGCCGGCCCGGTGGACCGCCACTACCTGGGCCGCGGTCCCACATATCAGTGGGGACGCAAAGACCCCATTATCCCGGGCTTCGGCAAGGAGGATTACGACGATATTTCCGGCCTGGTAACGCAGCTGCCGCAGTATCTGCAGCAACAGGGGCACGACCATGTGGTGGCCGGCTGGATCGAGGATGGATATTCACGCCTCACGCTGGGCGAGAGCATCCGCTATCCCTATGTAGTCCGGCAGAGCAAGGCGGGAGGAGACTGGTGCTCCGTCTATTGGATCAACCGCTGGAACGCGTCTCAGTACGGGACGGTGGGCCATGACTTCTATCCCGGGGAGGATTATTCTGTGGTAAAAACCATCTACGACCCCTCCCCTGCCGGCTACCATGTACCTCCGGCCATGGCTTTCTCCGGACTCACGAAAACGGGCGGCGAGGCCACTTCCCTGGACCAGCTGAACCTGGATCCCTCCGACAACACGTCGCCGGAGTTCCGGGGCTATCGCTTCAAGACCAGCGCCGCGTCGGACATCATCGATTTCCCCATCGCCGGTTACCGGCATTATCAGGGAGACTACCCCGCACAGTTTATCCGCTCCGGCGGCATGACATACTATTGGAGCGCCGAGATGTACAACCAGGTGGGCGGCGCTTATTCGCTATACATGGTGGACACGCGCGACGTGAAGGTCTCGCCCCTGCGGACGACCTACGCCGGGCTGGGCGCCTATATCCGGCCGGTAAAGGAATGAAGCCGAGGATGCTCATATGGACCGCGCTGCTGCTCCTGCCGCTTTCCTGCATGCGGGAGGCGCTCCGCGAGGATGTCCCGGACCGGGAGATCCTCTTCTCCGTCGTGGACACCAAGGCGCAGCCGTTGGAAGACGCCGCCGCGGTGGCGGAAGCCTACGGGCAGGAAGGCATCGGCCTTATCGCATACAGCTATGAGCAGGCCGACGGAATCCGCACCCGCTACCCCGCCGAGGAGGAGGCGTACGACTCCTTCGACTACGACGCGCGCAAGGCTTATCGGCTCACGCGGGACGGGAACGGCCTCTGGCACACGGATGTGCGCAGCCTCCACTGGACGCGCGAGGTGCGCTATCTGCGGTTCTTCGCCTTTGCGCCCTTCGACCTTCCCGTCACCAGCGGGGAACATTCCCTGCCGCTGATTTCCGACCTTACGGTAGAGGATCCCGCGACGCAGGCCGATATCCTGGTGGCCGATGTCCCAGACCG
>JAEEXZ010000071.1 GCA_016288055.1 Bacteroidales bacterium | reverse complement strand
GAGTACCCGCTGGTGAAGCTGGAAATTTCCAACACTTCCCACCCGTTCTACACGGGCAAGGTGAAGCTGGTGGACACCGCCGGTCGTGTGGATATGTTCTATCAGAGATACAAGAGCCGCAAGAAATAAGTCTTCGGCCCGCAAGGTTCAAAACGGCAGCCCCTTCAAAGGGTTGCCGTTTTTCATGAACTGCCAAAGTGTCAGTTACGGACGGCCGTGGCAGGCATTTTGCTCACTCCGGGCCAGCAACTAAGAATCACCATGGCAGAAAAGAAGAAAAAGAATACAGAAGAAGTCATCGACAGCAAGAAGCTGGCGGCGCTGGAAGCCCGCCTGGAAGGCCTGAACGAAGAACTCAGCGAGGCAAAAGGTGCGGCAGACAACGCCAAGGCGGATTACCTCCGCCTCATGGCGGAGTTTGACACCTTCCGCCGCCGCACGGCAGAGGAGAAGCTCGCGCTGGTGGGCTCTGCATCGGCCGATACCATCAAGGGCCTCCTCCCCATCCTGGACGACTGCGAAATCGCCCTCGGCGCGCTGGAGAAGAGCACCGACAGCGAGGCCGCCAAGGAGGGTACCCGCATGATCTTCGACAAACTGAACGCTTACCTCAAAGGCAAAGGCCTGGAGCGCATCGAAGCCAAAGGCAAAGACTTTGACACCGAACTGCACGAGGCCGTCACCACCTTCCCCGCCCCCACCGAGGAGCTCAAGGGAAAGGTCATCGACGTAGTCCAGACAGGCTATACGCTTGCCGGCAAGGTACTTCGTTATGCAAAAGTAGTGGTAGGAGCATAAGATATGGCAAACAAGAGAGATTACTACGAGGTTCTGGGGGTCGATAAAAAAGCATCGGCCGACCAAATCAAAAGCGCCTACCGCAAGCTGGCCCTCAAGTGGCACCCGGACCGCTGGGTAAACGGCAGCGACGCCGAGAAAAAGACTGCCGAGGAAAACTTCAAGGAGGCGGCCGAGGCCTACTCCGTCCTGAGCGACCCCGACAAGCGCGCCCGCTACGACCAGTACGGCTTCGCGGCCGACCAGATGGGCGGCGGCGCCGGCGGCTTCGACTTCGGCGGCATGGATATCAACGACTTCCTGCGCAATATCTTCGGAGGCGGTTTCGGAGGCTTTGACTTCGGCGGCGGCTTTGGAGGTTTTGGCGGATTCGGCGGTTCACAGGGCCAGGAGCAGCACGTCCAGCGCGGCCGGGACATCCGCACCAGTGTCAAGCTCACCCTGGAGGAAATCGCAAACGGATGCGAGAAAGAAATCTCCCTGGAGCGCGCCCGTCCCTGCCCGGACTGCGGCGGAAAAGGCGCCAGAAGCGAGGCCGATATCAAGACCTGCCCCACCTGCGGCGGCCAGGGCCGCGTACGTCAGCAGACGCGCAGCCTCTTTGGCATGGGATACACCATCACCACCTGCCCGCAGTGCAACGGTACCGGGAAAATCATCGCCAACCCCTGCCGGCGCTGCAACGGCACCGGCCTGGAGCGCAAGCGTGAAATGGTTCGTGTACGCATCCCCGCCGGCGTGGAAGACGGCATGCAGATTACCATCCGCGGAGAAGGCCATGCCGCTCCCCACGGCGGCGTAAACGGAGACCTCCTCGTCGTCATAAATGAAATCCAGCACCCCCAACTCCAGCGCGAGGGAAACAACCTCTTCTACACCCGCGTCATCTCCGTCATGGATGCCATGCTGGGCTGCGAAATTTCGGTCCCCTGCCTGGACGGCAGTTACAAGGTGAAGGTGGAGCCCGGCACCCAGAGCGGCACCGTGGTAAAACTTCGCGGGAAAGGCCTTCCCAGCGTGCAGGGCTACGGCCGCGGAACCGGAGACCTGTATGTCAAGTTCCAGGTGTGGGTTCCCCACAAACTCTCCAGAAGCGAGAAAGAGACCCTGGAGCAGATGCGTTCAAGCGATTCCTTCCAGCCGGATCTCACCCGTGAGGACAAAGCCACCTTCGATAAAGTGAAAAATATTTTCTAAAAATTCCGCAAAAAGTTTTGGGGATTGAAAAAAGCTTTGTATCTTTGCAGTCCCAAAAACAAAGCAACCTCTTGTCAGGAGCCAAACCGCAATGTTGCACTAAAGGATATTTGAAATTATGGATTTGATTAAAATTGCAGAGCAGGCTTTCAATAACGAAAAAGCCGCTTCCTATCCCGAGTTCAAGGCCGGTGACACCATCACCGTTACCTACAGAATCAAGGAAGGTGATAAAGAGAGACTTCAGAAGTTCCGCGGTGTCGTGATTCAGATCAGTGGTATGGATCCTTTCACCAAGACCTTCACGGTTCGCAAAGTTGCCAGCGGCGTTGGCGTGGAAAGAATCTTCCCCTACCAGAGCCCGTTCATCGACAGCATCGAGGTCAACAAGTACGGTAAAGTGCGTCGCGCACGCATCTTCTACCTCCGCGATCTCACCGGTAAGAAGGCCCGCATCCGCGAGAAAGTCTATGTAGAGAATAAGGAAGCCTAATCAAGGCAACCATCTGGCTCCATAGCTCAATTGAATAGAGCATTTGACTACGGATCAAAAGGTTACAGGTTTGAGTCCTGTTGGAGTCACTTCAAAACCCCGTCAGAATCATCTGGCGGGGTTTTCTTGTTTTGAACCGTCTGTGGTACATTTTATGCAGGGGTGAGCCCCGACAATATTAAAAAAACTATGAGACAGACAAGTAAAATCGTTTTCGCACTGGCACTTATCGCTGCCGGCGTTATCTGGATCCTTAACATCGTAGGGGTTCTTCCCATCGGCTTCTCTACCAAAGGATGGTGGGCCCTCTTTATCATTGTACCCTGCCTGTTCGGCCTTTTGAACGATACAGGAGACCGTTTCGGCCACATTGTAGGAATTGGTCTCGGCGTCCTCGTACTGCTGGCCGCCCGTGATGTCATCACCTGGAACATGATGTGGCAGATTGGCCTCGCGCTCATGATCGTAAGCATCGGCGTAAAGATTCTTCTCTTCAAAGGCTGCGACGGTAAAGGCATCTACGAGCACAAGACCATCTTCCGTGACGGAAAGAATGTCCACCGCATCGACTCCAGCTTCGGCCGGCAGAACATCTCCTTCGCCGGAGAGAAGTTTGAGGCCGCAGAGATCCACGCTTCCTTCGGCGGCGTCGAGGTCAACCTTAACGGGGCCGAAATCGCAGACCAGGCCGTCCTCAAGATCAACGCCGGATTCAGCGGAGTCAGCGTCATCGTACCCGAAGGCCTTGCCGTCATGGTGCACATGAGCAGCGGGTTCGGCGGTGTTTCTGACAAGCGCTACAACAAAATATGCAGCGGCACGCCCCAGCTCTTCATCGAAGGAGAAGTAGGCTTCGGCGGCGTAGAAATCCGCAACTAAAAAAATAATAAAAAAGATTTCGCGGAGTCACGAAAATGTGCTAAATTTGTGCACGTGAGTAGTGTAGCACGTACAGACACCCGCGGATTGCACGAAGAGTGCGGCGTCGTGGGATTCTACGGGGTGGAAGGAGCCACCTCCCATGCATTCCTATCATTACAGAGCCTCCAGCATCGCGGCCAGCAGGGCTGCGGCATTGCGGTAGTTCTGCCGGACGGCAGCCTTAAACTCCACAAAGGCGCTGGCCTCGTAAAAGAAGTATTCCACCAGCAGGAAATCAATGACATGCCCGGGCGTAACTGCATCGGGCATGTTCGTTATCCCACCACCAACGTGGGCGGTCCGGAGAACATCCAGCCCTTCCTGTTCGCCCGCATGGAGAACCCTTTTGCCCTGGCCCACAACGGCAACATCGTCAACGCCGCCCAGGTCAAAACCTATCTGGAAAAGCTCGGCCATCTGTTCCACAGCACCTCGGACAGCGAACTGTTCGCCTACCTGGTGGGCAGCGGCCTCCACGGGGATGACTGGGAATCCGCCATCTGCGGCGCAGCCCGCCTCCTCGACGGCGCCTATGCCACCGTCATCCTCACCCGCGACAAACTCTTCGCCTGCAGGGACAAGTACGGCTTCCGTCCCCTGTCCCTCGGAAAACTGGGAGAAGGCTACGTGGTAGCCAGTGAAACCTGCGCCCTGGACAGCGTGGGCGCCACCTTCATCCGGGACATCGAGCCCGGAGAGCTCCTGTGCATAGACCAGACGGGAATCCATTCCAGCTTCATCGCCCGGAAGGGCGCCCACTGCATGTGCGCCATGGAGTACATCTACTTCGCCCGTCCGGACAGCGTCATCGAAGGCAGCAGCGTACACGGTTTCCGCCGCAAGTCCGGCACGCTCCTGCAAAAGGAGCACCCCGCCCAGGCAGACCTTGTCACCTGCGTCCCCGAGTCCAGCATGAGCGCCGCCATCGGCTATGCCGAGGCAGCCCGCCTGCCCCTCGAGATGGGCCTTGTCAAGAACATGTACGTAGCCCGCACCTTCATCCAGCCCACCCAGTCCATGCGCGACGTGGGCGTGAAGATGAAACTCTCGGCCGTCAGAAGCATCGTCGGCGGCAAGCGGGTCGTCGTCATAGACGATTCCATCGTGCGCGGCACCACCTCCCGCATCATCGTCCAGATGCTCCGGGACGCCGGCGCCACCGAAGTCCACATGCGCATCGCCAGCCCTCCCTACGCCTGGCCCTGCTACTACGGGATAGATACTGGCACCAAGGAGCAGCTCCTCGCCGGAGGACGCACGCTGGACCAGATCCGGGAATACATCGGGGCCGATTCCCTGGAATACCTTTCCGTCCAGGCCCTCTATGAAGCCGCGGGCCGCACCCAGCTTTGCACAGCCTGCTTCGACGGAAACTACCCCACAGACCTGTACCAAGAATAAACACAATCAAACACTTATATGGAACAAAAAAAATTAGACCTGGTTCTCGGCCTCCAGTGGGGAGACGAGGGTAAAGGGAAAGTGGTGGACGTCCTCACCCCGTCCTACAAAATGGTCGCTCGTTTCCAGGGCGGTCCCAACGCCGGCCACTCGCTGGTCTTTGACGGCGACAGCTTCGTCCTTCACACGGTTCCTTCCGGCATCTTCCGCGAGGGTACCGTCAACGTCATCGGCAACGGCGTCGTCATCGACCCCGTCATCCTGATGGAGGAAATCGACGCCATCGAAAAGCGCGGTGTTGACGTGAGCAAGAAGCTCGTCATCTCCAAGCGCGCCCACCTGATCCTTCCCACCCACCGTTCCCTGGATGCCGCCAGCGAAAGCGCCATGGGCAAAGGCAAGATCGGCTCCACGCTCAAAGGCATCGGCCCCGCCTATGCCGACAAAACCGGCCGCTACGGCCTTCGCGTAGGAGACATCCTGCAGGAGGACTTCGCCGCCCTGTACCAGGCTCACAAGGAGCGCCACCTCCAGCTGCTGGACCAGTATCCGCCCTTCGAATCCCCGTTCAACTTCGACGAGTACGAGCAGAAATGGTTCCAGGCCGTGGAACAGCTGAAGCGCTTCCCCTTCATCGACAGCGAGGTTTACGTGAACGAGGCCATCGAGGCCGGCGTTCCCATCCTGGCCGAGGGTGCCCAGGGTTCCCTGCTGGACATCGACTTCGGCACGTATCCCTTCGTCACCTCGTCCAATACCATGTCGGCCGGCGTCTGCACGGGACTGGGCATCGCCCCCTCCCGCGTAGGCAAGGTCTATGGTATCTTCAAGGCCTACTGCACCCGCGTGGGCAGCGGCCCCTTCCCCACCGAACTCTTTGACGAGGACGGCGAAAAGCTCCGCGCCATCGGCCATGAATATGGCGCCACCACCGGACGTCCCCGCCGCACCGGCTGGCTGGACATGGTCGCACTCAAGTATGCCGTCATGATGAACGGCGTCACGGACCTCATCATGATGAAGTCCGACGTCCTGGACAGCTTCGACACCATCAAGGTGGCCGTAGCCTACGAGGAAAACGGCAAGAAGACCGACCGCTTCCCCTACGACGGCGGCAAGAACGTCACCCCCGTCTATAAAGAATTCCCCGGCTGGAAGAGTTCCCTCTGCGAGCTTCGCAAATACGAGGACTTCCCCCAGGCCTTCAAGGATTACATCGCCTATATCGAGGCCGAGACCAAGTGCCGCATCTCCATCGTCTCCGTGGGACCGGACCGCGACGCCACGGTCATCCGCTAAACCCTACGTCATGCCCGGCTCCGGCCGGGCATCTCTTTTTCATCCTCCTTCCCAACGGCAGGCGGGAGGTCTGTGTGGTGCCCGAGGGCTCCGTTCCGCGCTGAGGCGCTCCACTTCGTCCTTCCCATTGTCTGGCTCGTCCGCAGAGCGAACGGCCAGCCAACGGGCCCCTTCCACTCATATGCCGTGGACGGCTATACCCGTCGGGCACCACACAGACCTCCCGCCTACCGCCATCCCTATCGATTCAATCATAGGCATCTCCCGTCCTACCTCCCTGCTGTATGTACAGAAAAACGGCCTCTCACTGCATTCGAACTGTACATACAGATGCCATTTCGCCCTTCCAGGTCACTTTCTCGAACTGTATGTACAGAAAATCGGCACTACAGTGCGTTCCAACTGTACATACAGATTGGATGTGGGGTGTTGAATATGGGACTGATGGCTGTGGGAGGGGCCGGAGGGAGCGAAGCGACCGGAGTTCCGCCAGCGTCTGCTTCCCTCCGCCTCGGCCCAATAAAAAAGGGTGACTAAAGATAGCCACCCTCCAATCATATAATAAAAAACTAGATTCCCACGCGGGAGAAGATTTCGTCCACGTTCTTGAAGTAGTAGTCGAGCGTGAAGCAGCCGTCCAGTTCTTCCTGGGAAAGCTTGCCCATTACGTCGGCCGATGCTTCCAGCA